>PWTE01000337.1 GCA_003563915.1 Nitriliruptoraceae bacterium | reverse complement strand
CGGGTGGGGGGCACTCGCTGCACGTCGTCTGCGACCTGACCCTGGCCAGCCGCGAGCACGCGAGGTTCAAGCAGACCGACCTCGACGTCGCGTCCTTCGACGGGGGGTTCGGGTCGGCCTACCTCGCCAAGCAGGTGGGGCAGAAGTTCGCCCGGGAGATCTTCTTCCTCGGCGACACCTACACCGCCGAGGACGGCCACCGCATGGGGACCGTGAACGCCGCCGTGCCCCACGCGGAGCTCGAGAGCGTCGCGCTGGACTGGGCCGGGCGCATCACGGCGAAGTCCCCGACGGCGATGCGGATGCTGAAGTACGCGATGAACGCGACCGACGACGGTCTGGTCGGCCAGCAGGTCTTCGCCGGCGAGGCCACCCGGCTGGCCTACATGACCGACGAGGCTGCCGAGGGCCGCGACGCCTTCCTCGAGAAGCGCGACCCCGACTGGTCCGCCTACCCCTACCACTACTGATGTCCGCAACCCCCGATCGGCCTCGCGCTGACCCTCGCTCGGCCTGCGGTTGTCTGGAAACCTTCGACGGTTATCCGTGCCAGATCTCCAGACAACTTGGCCGTGGTCCGGCTGTGGTGGCGATCGGATGAACCGCTACGTCGAGGCGGCCCGACCACGGACCCTGCCCGCGGCCGTCACCCCCGTGGTCGTCGGGACAGCGGCGGCGATGCGCCCCGTCAGCGACCTGTACATCGACCGGGCCGTGCTGGCCCTGGCCGTCGCACTCTCGCTGCAGATCGCGGTCAACTACGCCAACGACCTCTTCGACGGTCTCAGCGGCGTCGACACCGCCGAGCGCACCGGGCCGCGCCGGGCTGTCGCCAGCGGCCTGATCAGCCCCGCCGAGATGAAGCGGGCCACGGCGCTCGTGCTGGCCGTGGCGGGGGTCGCCGGTCTGATCCTGGCGTGGCAGGTCGGCTGGGAGCTGCTGCTCGTCGGCGCGCTGGCCATCCTGGCCACCCTCGGCTACTCGGGAGGCAGCAAGCCCTACGCGTCGCGGGGTCTCGGTGAGCTCAGCGTCTTCGTCTTCTTCGGGGTCGTCGCGACCGCCGGGTCCGCCTACGTCCAGGACGGTGTGTTGACCCTGGTCCCGCTGCTCGCCTCGCTGCCGGTCGGGTTCCTGGCGGTCGCCCTGCTGGTGGTCAACAACCTCCGGGACATCCCGACCGACGAGGTGGCCGGGAAGCGGACCCTGGCGGTCCGCCTTGGCGAACCGGCCACCCGTCGCCTCTACCAGGCCCTGGTCGGTCTGGCCCTGGTCGGCGTGGTGGTGATCGCCCTGGTCGTCGACGGGTGGTGGCCCTTGCTCGGCCTGGTCGCCACACCGCTCGCGGTCATGCCTCTGCGACAGGCCGGCAGGGTTCCCCTCGGCCCAGGCCTGGTCCCGGTGCTCGAGGCCACCGGGCGCGTGCAGCTGCTGCTGGGTGTCGGCCTGGCGGTCGGGTTGGGGCTGACCCCACTGGCCGGCGTCGGGGTCCTGCTCGGCGCTCCCGACGTTCTCCCGGCGATCGGCTCCGCCGCGACAGCGACGGGAGCGGGCTGACCATGTCCGATCCCGCCGTCGCCATCAGCGATCTCCGCGCCTACCGGCTGCCCATGCGTGTGCGCTTCCGGGGGCTCACCGAACGCACCGGTCTGTTGTTGCGGGGCCCCGCCGGATGGGGCGAGTTCTCCCCGTTCCCCGAGTACGGCCCCGTCTACGCCGCACGCTGGCTGCTGGCCGCCCGTGAGGCCGCCACGCAACCGTTCCCCACCCCCCTCCGCACCGAGGTGGCGGTCAACACGACGATCCCCGCGGTCGATCCACAGCAGGCCCACCGGCTGGCTGCAGGTTCGGGCTGCCGTACCGCGAAGGTCAAGGTCGCGGAGACCGGGCAGGACCTGGCGACGGACGTCGACCGGGTCGCGGCGGTCCGGGATGCCCTGGGTCCGGAGGGCCGACTGCGCGTGGACGCCAACGGTGCCTGGGACGTCGAGTCCGCGGTGCTCGCCATCGCTCGACTGGACCGTGCCGCGGACGGACTGGAGTACGTGGAGCAGCCCTGTCGCACCCTGGAGGAGCTCCGCGAGGTCCGCCGCCGCGCGGTCGCCCCTATCGCCGCGGACGAGTCGATCCGTACCGCCGAGGACCCGCTGCGTGCGGCGCGGACCGACGCGGTCGACGTGTTGGTGCTGAAGGTGCAACCCCTCGGCGGCGTGCGACCCGCTCTGGCGGTGGCCGAGGCGGCGGGCCTCCCGGTCGTCGTCTCGTCCGCGTTGGAGTCCTCCGTCGGGCTGGCGGCGGGCGTCGCCTTCGCGGCGGCACTACCGGAGCTGCCGTACGACTGCGGGCTCGGGACCGCCGCGTTGCTCGCCAGCGACGTCACCGACGCCCCGCTCGTCCCGCGCGACGGCCTGCTCCCGGTGCGTCGCGTCGCGCCGGATCCGGCTTCGCTCGACCAGGCGGCCCCCGGTCCCGACGAGACCGCGGCGTGGCTCGAACGGTTGCGCGCGGCCTCCCAGGTCGTGGATGGTGACACCCCTCCCGACGCCCCGACCGGCTGACACCGCCCGGACCCCCCGAGGAAGCGATGCGCGCCGAGAACCCCTCCCACGCCCTGGCGATGGTGGTCGTCGACGAACTCGCGCGATGCGGCGTCACCGATGCGGTGCTCGCCCCCGGCTCGCGCTCGGCTGCACTGGCCATGGCCCTCCACGACGACCCGCGTGTCCGGCTGCACGTCGAGCTCGATGAGCGCTCCGCCGGGTTCCTCGCCCTCGGGCTCGGCCGTGCCACCGGCCGTCCGGCACCGGTGGTCGTCACCTCCGGCAGCGCCGTGGCACACCTGCACCCCGCGGTCATCGAGGCCGACACCGGTCACGTCCCCCTGTTGGTCCTGACCGCGGACCGACCTCCGGAGCTGCGGCACACCGGGGCGAACCAGGCCATCGATCAGGTGGGACTGTTCGGGACCGCGGCGAGGTGGTCCGTCGATCTGGGGGTCGCGGAGGACCGACCGGAGAGTGTGGCCCTGTGGCGGTCCACCGTCGGGCGCGCGGTGGCGGCCAGCCTGGGCGTCGCCGGCAGCGTCAGCGGCACGGCCGCCGCCGGCCCGGTGCAGCTCGATCTGGGGTTCCGCGAGCCGACCGTGCCGCTCGCGGACGACGGGCGCAGCCCCGTGGCTACGTGGTCCCACCCTCTGGACGGTCGCACCGATCGGCGACCGTGGGTCGCCGTGTCACGTCCCCCTCGACACCTGCCGGACGTCGAGGTGGCGGGGCTCGCCGGCCGGATGCTGGCCACCGAGCGGGGGCTGATCGTGGTCGGCAGCCTCCCCCCGATCGGTTCGGCGGGAGACCCCGCCGGCCCCCTCCACGACCTGGCGCGCGCCACGGGCTGGCCGATCCTGGCCGAGGCGAGCTCAGGAACCCGGGCTGACCCGACGACGGCGCTGCGGCACGGTCACTACCTGGTCTCGCACCCGGGGTTCGCGCGGGCGCACACCCCGGATCTGGTCCTCCGGGTCGGACGCACGGGTCTGTCGCGGGCGGTGGCGTCCCACCTCGGCGCGAAGGTGCCGCAGGTGCTGCTCGACCCCGACGGCTCCTGGCACGACCCGGAGCGAGCCGTCAGTGAACTGGTCGTGGCGGACACCGCGGAGACGTGCGCGACGCTGGCGGCGCAGCTCGGCGGACCCGCGTCCTCCGTGTGGGGTGACGCGTGGCGTGCCGCGGACGCCGCGGTGGGATCCGCCGTCGACGCGGTGCTCGACGCCGACGATCTCCCGTCCGAGCCGCGGGTCGCGCGGGACCTGGCGGCTGGCCTCCCTGACGGCGCCACGCTGGTGGTGGCGTCGTCGATGCCCATCCGCGATCTCGATCTCACCATGGCGCCCCGCCGAGGACTGCGGTTCGTGACCAACCGTGGCGCCTCCGGGATCGACGGTGTCGTGTCCACGACGTTGGGGGTCGCCCTGGCGGCCGGGGCCGATCCCGCCCTGTCCGGCGCGCCGGAGGCCGTGGGCGCAGCGCTGATCGGCGGACCGGTCGTGGCGCTCGTGGGCGACCTGTCGCTGCTCCACGACGCCAACGGGTTCCTGCTCTCGCCCGCGGCGGAACGCCTCGACGCGGTGTTCGTCGTGGTGGACAACGACGGTGGCGGCATCTTCTCGTTCCTGCCCCAAGCACGCTTCCCTGGCTCCTTCGAGCGGGTGTTCGGTACGCCGCACGGCCGGGACCTGGCGCGGCTCGCGAGCTTCCACGAGCTGGGCTACCAGCTGGTGGAGGAGGTCGATGCGCTCATGCCTGCGGTGACCGCCGCGGTCGACGCCGGCGGGGTCCACGTCGTGCACGTGCGGACGGATCGTGCGGCGAACGTCGCGCTGCACCGCCGGATGACCGAGGCGGCGCACGCAGCCATCGACGGGCTGGCCTGAGCTCCCGCGTGCCGAGCGGGCGGTTCCGGGCATCCGGTGGCCCGCTCGCTGCGTCGTGTGAGGCCTCACGTGCCGCGGTGCACCTGGGACCTCACACACCGGTCGGATCGAGCGCGGCCTGCATCGCGAGCAGCTTGAGCCGGGTCTCCTCGAGCTCGGCCTCGGGCAGGGAGGCGGCGACCACGCCGACCCCGGCGAACAGCCGGGCCCGTGCACCTTCGAGTTGGGCGCACCGCAACGCGATGCCCCACTCGCCGTCACCGTCGAGCGTCGTCCACCCGACCGGGGCGGCGTAACGGCCCCGGTCCATCCCCTCGAGGTCGCGGAGCATCGCGAGGGCGGCGTCCCGAGGGGTCCCACCCACCGCGGCGGTGGGGTGCAGCTCCGCCACCAGTTCCAGGGAGCTCGCCGGCGCCGCGAGCCGCCCTTCGAAGGTGGTGGCCAGGTGCTGGACGTTGTCCAGCCGCAACAACCGGGGAGCAGCATCGTGGTCGAGCAGCTCGCAACGTGGCGCGAGTGCCTCGCGGACCGAGTCCGCCGCCAGCTGGTGCTCCCAGAGGTCCTTCTCCGAGGCCAGCAGCTGGGCTCCGAGCGCCGCGTCCTCGGCCTCGTCGTCCGACCGACCGACGGTGCCGGCGAGCACCCGGGACGTCACGGCGTCACCGCGCCGGGAGAGCAGCAGCTCCGGGGTCGCGCCGACGAGTCCGTCCACCACGAAGGTGTGGCAGCGGGGGAACCGGGCCGTCAGCCGGCGGGCCAGGTCGACCTCGTCGAAGACCTCCCGGGCCCACACGGCGACGTCGCGAGCCAGGACGACCTTGTCGGCCTCTCCGGCCTGGATCCGCTCGACGGCGGTCGCTACCGCCTCGAGCCAACGCAGGTCCGGGTTCGACGATCCGGCGTACCGGGGACGGTCCCGTGTCGGCGGCGGTGGTGTCCCAATACCGGGGAGCGGCCCCGCCGGGCCTTCCCCCTCGGTGATCGTCGTCAGCCAGGTGACCCCATCGCGGCGGCCCACGGTCACCTCCGGGACCACCAGGACCGATCCCGGCGCGTCATGGTCGAAGCTGAAGGAGCCGATCCCGATGAGCCCGCCGCCAGGCCCCCCGACCTCGTCGGTGATGCGCGCCTGCTCACCGAGGTGGCGTAGCGCCCGGTCCGCGGCCTCGAACCGCTGCGGTCCCGGTCCTGGCTCGAGACGGGCCGCGGCGCCCCAGGCGACCAGCCCCTGGCCGTCCCGCACCCAGGCCAGCGGATGCGCGACCGGGACCAGGTCGAGCAGTGGCCGGGCGTCGTCGAACGCCACGGTGTGGACCGTGAGGGTCACGGGTTGGCCTCGCCGTGATCCTGCTGGAGCTCCGCCGACAGCCGGGCGGCCGCGGTCGCGAGCAACCGTCGTCGCAGGTGGTGGGCGACCAGTCGTTCCGTGGCGGGCAGCATCTGTTGGTACGCGGTGACCAGCCGTTCGGCCGCTTCGTCGTCCGACCCGGAGGTGCCGCGGACCGGATCGCGGACGAACCGCAGGAAGGCGTCGACCGCAGGGTCGGCGATCTGGGTCACGGCCGCGTCGGTGCGCCGCGCGATGTCCAGGAGCTCGCCCAGGGGGAGCCCAGCGTCGAGCAGGACGAGTCCCGCCCGTACCGCCTCGACATCGGCGGCGGAGTAGCGCGCCGTCCCGTCGTCGTCGAGGTGGTGGGGCAGCAGGAGACCCGCGCGCTCGACCGCCTCGAGGAGCGCGCGGGTCGCTCCCACCTCGGCCGCCAACCCGTCGAGATCGAGCGCCGCGTGTTCGTCGTCGACCATCGCGTCGGCGAGCGCAGCGTCGGGCCGGTCGAGGCGGTGCTCACCGTCCGGGACGTGCTGGTTGGTCATCCGCCTGGCCCTCGAGGCGCGGGTCGGGAAGCGGCCGTCCCTCTGCCGTCACGTCGCGACGGTGGTTCGACCCGGCAGCAGGCTACGACATGCAGCGACCGCGGCCGTATGGCCGCGGTCGCTTACGCCCCCGACGGTGCGTCGGTGGCTCACCGGCCGAACCGACGCTTCTTGCCCCGCGCGGTGAAGTGGCTCCAGTCCACACCTTCCCCCGAACCCTGTGACGCCGTCGCGAACCCGCTGTCGTCCGGTGCGGTCTCGCGGTCCTGATGGGGGGCAGGTTCGTCCGGCAGGTGCTTCACCGGGAGGTGCGAGACGGTGGCCAGGCGTTCGCCTGTTGCGCTCTGCGGTGCGGTCCCGGTCGGAGGCGGTGGTGGCGTGTCCTGCGCGCTCCTGGCATCGTCGAGATCGTCGAAGAGCGCGGACAGCTCCGCGATCGCGTCGAGGCTCTCCTCCGTTCGTGCGGCGGGCGCACGACGGCGGGTCGGCGGAGGCGGGCCGCCGACGGCCTCCGACGCGTCCAGGTCCGGTGGCGGTGGCGCCGCGTTCGGCACGTTGGGCGAGGGCCACCCCGCGACCGGTGGCGGCGGGACGTCCCGCGGGTGCGGGGCCTGCGTGGACGGGGGCGCCGGGCTGGCGTTGTTGCTGGAGGGTTCGGGGGGTGGTGGGCCCGACGTGTCGTCAGCAGGCGTGTCGAACCCGCTCAGGGCGTGCAGTTCGCGGAGGACGTCGTCGCTGTCCATCGGGTCGGGCACGTTCGCGTCCGCGCTTCCCGTGGGCGCAGGGGATGCCTCAGGTGCTGCCTCGGCCTCCATCGACTCCATCGAGATGGGCCGGATCTCACGCGGCGCGTCCGCCTCGTCGTCGACCTCGAGGGCCTCGACGACCGCCGACCACGGTTCTGGCTCGTCGGGGTGCGGGGTGGCGTCGCCGATCGCGGCTTCGATGCGGCCGGCGTCGGCGCCGACCCGGTGTCCCTCGGGACAGATGCCGAGCGGATCGACGACGACCGCCATCTCACAGTCTGGGCAGTGCACGCGCGCCACGGGTCACTCCTGGTTCGTCCTGGTGGGGGCTGGTCACCCACCGGCCCGTCCATCGCTGAGGGGATAGCCTCCGCGATCACGAACCGCTTCCTCCGTGCCATCGGCACCTGGCGCTGCGACGTTGAGCCGGATGGCCGGAAACAGGACCTTCGACCTAGGTCGTGCGGTCCGTCCCGACCGCGCACTCCGGTCTTGCACGTCGCTGTCGCACTCAGATCTCGTTCGAGGGGCCAACCCCGTGACCAACCCCCGTGTCACCGGCGCACACCGTACCGCGCTGCCCGCGGCCGATCGTGAGGGCAAACAGGCGGACCTGGTCCAGGCCATGTTCGACCGCGTCGCGCCGCGCTACGACCTGGCGAACGCCCTGCTGTCCCTGGGACAGGATGCCCACTGGCGTCGCGTCACGGCCCAGGCTGCTCGCCCAGCCGATGCGCAGGTGCTCGACGTGGCCGCCGGTCCGGGCAACGTCGCGGTGGAGCTCGTGACGCGCGGTGCGACCCGCGTGACGGCACTGGACCTGTCGTACAACATGCTCGCCGAGGGTGCACAGCGCGGGCACGCGGGGATCACCTGGGTCAACGGTGACGCCATGGCCCTGCCCTTCCCCGACGCGAGTTTCGACGCCGTGACCATCTCCTTCGGGCTACGCAACGTGCCGGATCCGGAACGCGCGCTGCGGGAGTTCGCTCGCGTGACCCGCCCCGGGGGCCGTGTCGTGGTGTGCGAGTTCGCGTCGCCCACCGCGCGTGCTTTCCGCGAGGTCTACCGCCGTTACCTCGTCGGCCTGCTCCCGCAGCTCGCCAGGTTCGTCTCCTCGTCCGCGCCCGCGTACCGCTACCTGGCCGACTCGATCCTCGCGTGGCCGGATCGTCGCACCATCGCCGGGTGGATCGCGGATGCCGGGTACCGGGAGGTCCGGGTCAAGGACCTGGCAGGCGGCATCGTCGCCGTCCACCGGGGTTTCCGTCTCGAAAACTAGGATGACGAGCGTGGTGCGCGGGGCCTGCCTGGATGGGCCGGGACCCACTCGCTAGACTCGCTCGTGAAAAGCTTCACGAGCAAGCTCCGCAGGCCGATCGCGCGTGCCACCGACCCCGCTGACAGCGAGCACGAGGACCCACCGATGACCACCGGACCGGGGCTCGCCACCGTCGAGCGCGCTGACGTCGTCGTCGTGGGCGCCGGCCCGGGGGGTGCCGCAGCGGCGGCGCACCTGGCTGGCCGCGGCCACGACGTCGTCGTGCTCGAGAAGGACCGCTTCCCACGGGACAAGGTCTGTGGTGACGGCCTCACACCTCGGGTCGTCAAGGAACTCCTCGACCTCGGGCTCACCGATGAAGCCCACGGCCGGGTCCCGGGCTGGGCGACCCAGAGGGGCCTGCGCATCCACGGTGGGTCCACGGTCATGGAACTGCCGTGGCCGACGCTCGACGACTGGCCGAACTGGGGAGCCACGGCGACGCGCAAGATCTTCGACGAGACCATCGCTCGACACGCGCAGGCGCGGGGCGCGCACCTCGTCGAGGGGGTCGCGGCCACCGGGCCGGTCTGGCGTGACGGCTCCGAGTCTCGCGTCGCTGGGGTCGCTTGGCGTGACGGCGAAGGCAACCAGGGAGAGGTCCGCGCTCCGGTCGTGATCGCTGCGGACGGGGCCGGGGGGCCCCTGGCCAAGCACCTGGGTTCGCCACGGCGGCCGGAGCGCCCCATGGCGGTCGCCGCGCGCACCTACTACCGCTCGCCGCGCTCCGATGACCAGTGGATCAGCTCGTTCCTCGATCTCACCGAC
This sequence comes from Nitriliruptoraceae bacterium, assembly GCA_003563915.1. Classification (GTDB taxonomy): domain Bacteria; phylum Actinomycetota; class Nitriliruptoria; order Nitriliruptorales; family Nitriliruptoraceae; genus CSSed11-175R1. The sequence goes on along the minus strand of PWTE01000337.1, from coordinate 34,947 downwards.
GCCGGCGGCAACCTGCTCTCGGGGTACGGGTGGGTGTTCCCCCTGGACGACGGCACCATCAACGTCGGCCTCGGGCTGCTGTCGACATCCAAGGAGTTCCGGTCGGTCAGTTACCGCAAGCTCCTCGAGTCCTGGGCGACCGGCATCGCCGACGACTTCGGGACCACCGAGGACAGCCGCACCGACCGCATCCGCTCCGGACCGATCCCGATGGGCTTCAACCGCACGCCGCTGCACCAGCGGGGCGTGCTGCTCGTCGGGGACTCGGGCGGGATGGTCAACCCCTTCAACGGCGAGGGCATCTCCTACGCCATGGAGGCCGCGGCCCTCGCGGCGGACGTCGTCGATGGGGCGATGACCACCAAGCGGACCGCCGACCTCGATCGCTACGACCAGCTGCTGCGCCAGCGCTGGGGTGGCTACTACACCCTGGGCAAGGTGTTCTCCGAGCTCGTCGGCAACCCGACCGTCATGCACATCTGCACGACCTACGGCATGCCCTACCGCCCGCTGATGGAGCTGGTGTTCAAGCTCATGGCGCACCTCACGGACCGTGAGCCCGCTGACGCCAAGGACGTGATCATCAACACCCTCCAACGACTGGCGCCGGCCGCATGACGCGCCGCTGCGTCCCTTGCCTTGCGGGTTCCGCGCGCGCGGCCCTACCGTTGCCGCCGCGCCGTGCCCTTGCCGCCATCCGCCCCGCCGTCCCGACGGCCTGACCGCGAAGGATGCACGACCGTGCTGGCCGAGTACCTCCCGATCCTGTTGCTGTTCGGCGTGTCGATCGCGTTCGCGGTCGGATCGATCGTCGTCAGCGGGTTGGTCGGTCCCCGTCTCCCGAACCCGACCAAGCTCGCGGCCTACGAGTGCGGGAACGAGCCGCTGGCCCGGGTGCGCGAGACCCGCTTCCCGGTCAAGTTCTACATGGTGGCGATGCTCTTCCTCGTCTTCGACATCGAGGTCGTGTTCGTCTTCCCCTGGTCGGTCGTCTTCCGTGAGCTCGGGTGGTTCGGGTTCGGGCAGATGGCGCTGTTCCTGGTGATCCTGGGTATCGCGTTCGTGTACGAGATCGGCCGAGGAGGCCTCGAGTGGGACTAGAGACCAAGCTTCCCAGCGGCATCCTGCTCACCAACGTCGAGCGGTTCGTCAACTACAGCCGCTCCACCTCGCTGTGGCCGGCCACCTTCGGGCTGGCCTGCTGTGCGATCGAGATGATGACCACCGGCGCACCCCGTCACGACATGGCGCGGTTCGGCATGGAGGTCTTCCGTGCTTCCCCGCGCCAGGCGGACCTGATGATCGTGGCCGGCCGGGTGTCGAACAAGATGGCGCCCGTGCTGCGGCGCATCTACGACCAGATGTCGGAACCCAAGTGGGTGCTGTCGATGGGCGTGTGTGCGACGTCCGGTGGCATGTTCAACAACTACGCGCTGGTCCAGGGCGTCGATCACGTCGTCCCGGTCGATATGTACGTGCCGGGCTGCCCGCCGCGTCCGGAGATGCTCCTCGACGGGATCCTCAAGCTCCACGAGAAGATCCGTCACGAGACCTTCGCTGAACAGGCGGTCAAGGCATGAGCGGCGCGGGAGGCCCCATGGTGGGGTTGCAGGGGCCGGACGCGGTCTCGGAGGAGGCGACATGAGCGGCGCGGGAGGCCCCGTGGTGGGGTTGCAGGGGCCGGACGCGGTCTCGGAGGAGACATCATGAGCGGCGCCCCCAACCACGTCGAGGTACCGCGGCCCGGTCACGGGCTCGCGGGTGAGTCCCTGTCCCTGGAGGACATCGAACGTCGCGTGCAGGAGCGGTTCCCGTCGGTCGCGGCCGAGATCGCCCACGGCGAACTGACCCTCCACGCGACCGCCGAGGTCCTGGTCGACCTGCTGACCTTCTGCCGCGACGATCTCGCGTGCGAGATGCTGGCGGACCTCTCCGGGGTGCACTGGCCCGCCGGTGAACACGTGATCGAACGTCAGTCGTCGACCACGGGGTGGCCCGAGTACCGCATGGACCGCGAGCAGGGCGTCGTCGAGGTGCTCTACGAGCTCCGCTCGCTCAGCCGCAACCACCTGTTCCGTGTGTCGGTCGGGACGGATGACACCGACCCCCAGCTGCCCTCGGTGACCGGCGTCTACCGGACCGCGAACTTCCACGAGCGCGAGGTCTACGACTTCTTCGGTGTCGAGTTCGACGGGCACCCGGACCTGACCCGCATCCTCATGCCGGATGACTGGGTCGGGCACCCTCACCGCAAGGACTACCCGCTCGGCGGCGTGGACATCCCGTACAAGAACGACAAGTTCATCCCGCCACCCGACGAGCGCGAGCTGCGGGAGGTGATCGAATAGTGACCGCCACCGAGCCGACCACCGGAGGGGCGCCGCAACCCGAGGACGAGATCTTCGTCGAGGGCGCCGACTGGGAGACCGTCGTCGACGCGGTCAAGGACGACACGCTCACCGTCAACATGGGCCCGCAGCATCCCTCGACCCACGGGGTGCTCCGCCTGGTGCTGGAGCTCGACGGTGAGACCGTCCTCGGTCTGAAGCCGGTGATCGGCTACCTGCACACCGGCATCGAGAAGAACACCGAGGTCCGGACCTGGGTCCAGGGCACCACCTTCGTGACCCGCATGGACTACCTCGCGCCCCTGCACAACGAGCTCGCCTTCTGCCTGGCGACCGAGAAGCTCCTCGGCATCGAGGCGCCCGAGCGGGCACAGGCGGTCCGTGTCATCGTCACCGAGTTCAACCGCATCGCCAGCCACCTCGTGTGGATCGCCACCGGCGGCATGGAGCTCGGCTCCACGACGGTCATGACCGCCGGGTTCCGCGAGCGCGAACACATCCTCGACCTGTTCGAATCGCAGTCCGGTCTGCGCATGAACCACGCCTACATCCGCCCGGGCGGCCTGGCGCAGGACGTCACCGAGGACTTCGTCGAGCGGTGCGAAGCGCTGCTGAAGATGCTCCCCGAGAAGATCGGCGAGTACGAGGACCTGCTCCTCGACAACCCGATCTGGCGGGACCGTCTCGTGGGCATCGGTGTCCTCGATGCGCACCAGTGCTACGAGCTCGGGGTCACGGGTCCGCTGCTCCGCGCCGCCGGAGTGCCCTGGGACCTCCGCAGGGCGCAGCCCTACTGCAACTTCGAGCAGTACGACTTCGAGGTGGCGACGGACGCGTCCTGTGACTCGTTCGGGCGCTTCCTGGTCCGGATCGAGGAGATGCGCCAGTCGATGCGCATCATCCGCCAGGCGATCGACCGGCTGCCGGGCGGTCCCGTCATGGTGCAGGACAAGAAGATCGCGTGGCCGTCGCAGCAGTCGCTGGGCGCCGACGGGATCGGCAACGACCCCGAGTACATCCGGCACATCATGGGCGAATCCATGGAATCGCTCATCAACCACTTCAAGCTGGTGACGCAGGGGTTCACCGTCCCGGCGGGCCAGGTCTACGTGCCCATCGAGTCACCGCGCGGAGAGCTCGGCTACGCGGTCACCTCGATCGGCACGAACAAGCCCTACCGCGTGCACGTCCGCGAGCCCTCGTTCGTGAACCTGCAGGCCGCGGAGGAGATGACCCGCGGACACATGGTCGCCGATGTGGTCGCGATCGTCGCCTCCCTCGACCCGGTGATGGGTGGCGTCGACCGGTGACCCACACCTGAACCGTCATCCAACCGCCGACCGAACCGACCGACCCGACCACGACCGACCCGACGACGACCACCCGGTGGTCACCGAGGAGCTCACGTCCATGCCGTTCCCCGACGACACGGTGGAGGAGGCCCAGCGCCTGGTGCGGCGCTACCCCGTCGCACGCTCAGCCCTGCTGCCGCTGCTGCACCTGGTGCAGTCCGTCGAGGGGTACGTCAGTGACGAGGGCATCGCCTTCTGCGCCGACCTGCTCGCGCTCACCAAGGCCGAGGTGGGCGCGGTGGCCACCTTCTACACCATGTACAAGCGTGAGCCCGTCGGGGACTACCTGCTCAGCGTCTGCACCAACCCGACCTGCATGATCGCGGGTGGCCAGGACATCTACGAGGCGTACGTCGAGGCCTGTGGGGGACACGTCGACCCCGAGGGCGCTGGGGTCATGGTCGAGCATGCCGAGTGCCTCGGGATCTGCGATGCCGCGCCGGTCGTGACCATCAACTACGAGAACTACGGGCCGGTGACCAAGGACGAGGCGCTGGAACTGCTCGACAAGGCACGCAAGGGCGAGCCGCCCGCCTCGAACGTCTCGGGCTACACGCCGCCGACGTTCAAGCAGGTCGAGCGTGAGTTCTCCGGGATCGAGGACGGCACGGACGACTACCTCATCGAGGCGGCCCGCCTCCAGGCCAGCGCAGCCGCCGGTCCCTCGTACCGCACCGGTGAGACCGACATCCCCGTCACCCACCCGGGCGGTGACCCCGCTGGGCACGGCGGGGAACTGTTCCGTGAAGCGTCGAGCATCGGATCCTCGCCGATCCGCCAGCTCGCGACCGACGAGGACCGCGAGATCGCGTCGGAGCTCATCGACGGCATGCGCGGTGAGGCCGTCCAGATGGCCAAGCACCTGACGGGCGAGGACGACCCGGCGCCGGCGCCACCGGTCGACGAGCAGCCCGAGATGAGCGACGAGCAGGTCGGTGCTGCCACCGGTGAGACCGACGTCGATCCACCGACCGACGACGAGGAGGCCTGACATGGGGACCACCGGCCAGGTCAGCGCGATGTCGTACCGCTACGACGTCCCGAACGTCGGCGACATCGACGTCTACGAGGAGCACGACGGCTACGAGGGACTGCGTAAGGCCCTCGAGATGGAGCCCGCCGAGATCATCGAGGTGGTCAAGGAGTCCGGTCTGCGCGGCCGCGGCGGCGCAGGGTTCCCGACCGGGATGAAGTGGAGCTTCGTCGCGCAGGACACCGGCAAGCCGATCTACGTCGTGTGCAACGCGGATGAGGGGGAGCCAGGCACCTTCAAGGATCGCCCGCTGATGGAGTACGACCCCCACCAACTGGTCGAGGGGATGATCGTCGCCGGCCTCGCCCTCAACGCGGTCATGGGCTACATCTACCTCCGCGGTGAGTACGCCGCCTCGGGCCGAGCACTCACCAAGGCGATCCGCCAGGCCTACGACAAGGGCTACCTCGGCGCGGACGTGATGGGATCGGGCAAGCGCTACGACCTGGCGATCCACCGTGCCGCGGGTGCCTACATCTGTGGCGAGGAGACGGCACTGCTCGACTCGTTGGAGGGACGTCGCGGACAACCTCGTCTGCGACCGCCGTTCCCGGCGACCCACGGGGTGTACGGCTGCCCGACCACGGTGAACAACGTCGAGTCGATCGCGGCGGTGCCTTTCATCCTGCGCAACGGCGTCGACTGGTGGCGGCAGTGGGGCACCGAGAAGTCGCCCGGCCCGAAGTTGATGTCCATCGCGGGAGAGGTCCAGAACCCCGGGAACTACGAGGTCGCGCTCGGCACTACGGTCAACGAGATGATCGAGATGGCCGGCGGGATGCTCGAGGGCCGCGAGCTGAAGTTCTGGTGCCCCGGTGGGTCGTCGACCCCGATGCTGCCCGCCGACAAGGCCGACGTCCCCTACACCTTCGAGGCGATCCAAGAGGCCGGCTCGCTGCTCGGCACCGGTGCCCTGATGATCTACTCGGACCAGACCTCGGTGGTGTCGGTCGTGCGCCGGTGGACCCACTTCTACGAGCACGAGTCCTGCGGGAAGTGCACGCCGTGCCGTGAGGGTGGCTACTGGCTCGGCCAGATCCTCACCCGCATCGACACCGGGATGGGTCGCATGGAGGACCTCGAGCTGCTCGAGGACCTGTGCGACAACATCTTCGGTCGTGCCTTCTGCGCCCTGGCGGACGGGATGGTGTCCCCGATCACCTCGAGCCTCAAGTACTTCCGCGACGAGTACGTCGAGCACATCCGTCGCGGCGCCAGCCCCTACGGCGTGGAGCCGCGCCGCGACATCGCGACGGTGGAGTTCAGCAGCGGTGGCGGCTACCTCGCCGACCCCCCACCGGCCACCCCCAAGCACGTGCTGGAGACCGAACCCGTGGGTGGAGGGCAGGCATGAGCGACGACGTCACCTTCACGATCGACGGGCAGGAGATCACCGCGCCGAAGGGCACGCTGATCATCCGTGCGGCGGAGCAGCTCGGCATCATCGTGCCGCGCTTCTGCGACCACCCGCTGCTCGACCCGGTCGGCGCGTGCCGGCAGTGCATGGTCGAGATCGAAGGCATGCCAAAGCCCATGATGGCCTGCACCACCACGGTGATGCCCGACAAGGCGGTCAAGACCCACCTGACCTCCGAGCTGGCGCGCAAGGGCCAGGAGGGCACGCTGGAGTTCCTGCTGGTCAACCATCCGCTCGACTGCCCGATGTGCGACAAGGGTGGGGAGTGTCCGCTCCAGGACCAGGCCCTGGCCCACGGCTCCAACGCCTCGCGGTTCATCGACCAGAAGCGCCGCTACGACAAGCCGGTGGCCGTCAGCTCGCAGATCCTGCTCGACCGTGAGCGGTGCGTGCTGTGTGCGCGCTGCACCCGTTTCTCCGACCAGATCTCGGGAGACCCGTTCATCGAACTGTTCGAGCGAGGAGCGCTGGAGCAGGTCGCGATCTACGAGGACGAGCCCTACGAGAGCTACTTCTCCGGCAACGTCATCCAGATCTGCCCGGTCGGCGCGCTGACCTCCACCTCCTACCGCTTCAAGTCGCGCCCCTTCGACGTGGTCACGACGCCGTCGGTCTGTGACCACTGCTCCGCCGGCTGCACCCTCACGGTCCAGTCCCGGCGTGGTGAGATCCAGCGCCAGCTGGCGCGCACCAACATGGCCGTCAACGAGGCCTGGAACTGTGACAAGGGCCGGTTCGGCTTCGGGCACGTCACCGCCGCCAACCGCATCACCGAACCGAAGGTGCGTGACGGTGACGACCTCGTGACCGCCACCTGGACCGAGGTGCTCCGCCGGATGAGGGCCGCGATCGGGGCGGCGACCGAGGCCGGTCCGGGGCGCGTGGCGGTCCTGACCGGCTCGCGTCTGGCCGACGAGGACGCCTACGCGACATCGAAGTACGCCCGCACCGTCCTCGCCACCGACGACATCGACCACCGCACCCGCTTCGCGCCCGCCGGCGAACGGGAGGAGCTCGCCGCCGTCGTGGGCCGGGACTCCGCGACCTACGCCGACGTCGAGCGCGCAGAGGTCATCGTCGTCGTCGGCCTCGACCCCGAGGAAGAGGTCCCGATCCTCCACCTGCGCCTGCGCAAGGCGTGGCGGAACCGTAAGGCCCGCATCGTCGTCGTCGGTCCGCACCTGGGCACGCTGGCGGACCTGGCATGGCGGCACGTCGCCACCGAGCCTGGCGCGGAAGCCGCCGGACTGGAGGCGCTCGACGGACGTGACGCCGACGGGGTCGCCGCCGAGGTCGCGGAGGCGCTGCGCGAGGCCACGGCTCCCGTGGTGCTGGTCGGGGAGCGGGCGGGAGCTGGCGCACTGACCACCGCAGCCAGCCTCGCAGAGACCACGGCCGGCAGCTTCGCCTACGTCCCCCGACGGGCGGGCACCCGCGGCGCGATCGACGCGGGCCTGGCTGCCGGGCTCCTCCCGGGTGGTCGGCGCCTGGACGACGCCGATGACCGGGCTGCACTCGAGGAGCACTGGGGCGAGCTCCCCGCCGAACCGGGCCGTGATCTGCACGCGATCCTGACCGACGCGGCCGCCGGGAAGATCGACGTACTGCACCTGATCGGGGTCGATCCGGTCCGCGACGCCCCGTCGACCGACCTCGCACGCGCCGCGTTGGCCAAGGTCACGACCGTCATCGTGCAGGACCTCGCCCGCACCGACACCGTGCAGGGGTTCGCCGACATCGTGCTGCCGGTCGCCGCCCGCCAGGAGCGTGCCGGCACCGCGACCAACTGGGAGGGCCGCCGGCAACGCTTCAGCCGCGCCATCGACGGGCCCGACCTGGTCCAGGAGGACTGGGAGATCCTGGTCCAGGTGGCCGCGATCCTCGGCAAGGACCTGGGCTTCAGTGACCTGGAAGCCCTCCGCGCCGAGGTGGAGCGCGTCGGCCGGCGTGATGCCGCGCACCCGTTCCCGTCGTTCCCGTCGGTTCCGTCGGACGAGACGGACGGCGACGCGGACGACCAGGATGACGATCGCCTGACCGTCGTCGCTCGTCCGCTGTTGCTCGACCACGGGACCATGCTGACCAACGTCCCCGACCTGATGGCGACCGCGCGTCCGGCGACCGTCGTGATCAACCCGACCGATGCCGACCGCCACGACATCGGTGCGGGTGACCAGGTCGAACTGACGGGTGCGAACGGGACGCTGACGCTGCCGGCCCAGCTCGCCACCGACGTGGTTCCAGGCACGGTCCTGATCCCGACGAACTCGACCGACGAGCCCTCGGGGGTACTGGCGGATCGGGATGGCGACCTGCGGGTGACCCTGTCGAAGGTTGCTGCCGACGCGCCCGTCGAGGAGGTCGCCTGATGGACACCCCCCTCTGGGTCCCGATCTTCCAGACCGTCGTGGTCTTCGGCTACTTCCTGATCGTGACGGCGGTGTTGATCTGGGCGGAGCGGCGCATCGTCGCCATGATGCAGACCCGCGTCGGCCCGAACCGGGTCGGGCCGTTCGGCCTCCTGCAGACGCTGGTCGACGGCGTGAAGATGTTCTTCAAGGAGGACCTCACGCCGGGGATGGTCAACCGGCCGATCTACAACCTCGCTCCCGTCGTGGGGGTCGTGGCCGGCTTCCTGTCGATCGCGGTGGTCCCGATCGGCGGTGAGGTCACCCTCTTCGGCGAGACCTTCACCCTGGTCGTTGCCGACCTGTCGGTCGGCGCGCTGTGGTTCCTCGCGATGGGGTCACTCCACGTCTACAGCGTGTTCCTGGCCGGTTGGGCGTCGAACTCGCCCTACCCGCTGATGGGTGGCGTGCGGTCCAGTGCCCAGATGGTCTCCTACGAGATCGCCCAGGGGCTGGCCATCGCCAGCGTGTTCGTGTACGCCGGTTCGCTGCGGATCTCCGACATCGTCGCGGCCCAGTCGGGCGACGGGCTCATCGCCGGCATGCCCGGCTGGTACGCGATCCCGCTGTTCCCCGCGTTCCTGGTCTTCGTGGTCGGGATGGTCGCCGAGGCTGGTCGGCCGCCGTTCGACCTGGGGGAGGCCGAAGGGGAGCTCGTCGGAGGTTTCAACACCGAGTACTCCGGCCTGCGGTTCGGGATGTTCATGCTCGCCGAGTTCATGCAGGTCGTGACGATGTCGGCGATCGTGGTCACGCTCTTCCTCGGCGGACCGTCCGGACCGACCTTCGGGCTGCCCGACAGCGTGGCCTGGATCATGCCCATCTTCTGGTTCTTCCTGAAGATGTCGCTGTTCATATTCTTCTTCATCCTGCTGCGGGGCGCGCTGCCGCGTACGCGCTACCACCGGCTCATGGATCTCGGTTGGAAGGTCCTGATCCCGGTGGCGCTGGTCTGGGTGCTCGTCACCGCCGCCTTCGTGCTGATCGAGGAGCAGGGCGGGCTGACCACCGAGGTCCGCTTCACGATGATCGGCATCGCCGCCGCCATCGTGCTCGGCCTGTTGCTCGCGGCTCCCGCCCGCGCCAAGGACACGACCCCACCAGAGCCCGAGCCAGCGGGCGAACCCGACCAGCCTGAGCACGAGGAGGTGGCTCCCTGATGGATATCGGTCTGCCGCCGGCGGTCGTCACCGCCCTGACCTTCGTCATCCTGGGCCTGTTGGTCTGGGTGCTGCTCACCCGCACCGTGCTGGGGCGCGGGTTCTCGGTCCCGCTGCGCAACATGCTGCGTGGCAACGAGACCGCGCAGTACCCGGAGAAGCCGCGACCGGTCGCGCCACGCTTCCACGGTCGTCATCAGCTCAACCGGTACGCCGACGGCCTCGAGAAGTGCATCGGCTGTGAGCTGTGTGCCTGGGCGTGTCCGGCCGATGCGATCTACGTGCAGGGGGCGGACAACACGGTCGAGGCGCGGTACTCCCCCGGCGAGCGGTACGCCGAGGACTACCAGATCAACTACAACCGGTGCATCCTCTGTGGGCTGTGCATCGAGGCGTGCCCCACCCGCGCGCTCACCATGACCCACGACTACGAGTTCTCGGCGGATCAGCGCAGCAAGCTGGTCTGGACCAAGGAGCAACTGCTCGCCGAGGTACCGCCAGGTGGCGAGGACACGCCCCACACCGACCGTGAGGTCCGCCAACGCGGGCTGAACTACTACGGTGGTCTCGCCGTGACCCCGCCGACGTTGCACGGTGGGCGTTACAAGCCGGCGGCTACGGCACCGGCGGCCAAGGCGGGCGACATCGTCCCGACCGGCCAACTGCCGGAGCCGGACGAGCTGCCTCCTGACCCTGCGACCGTCGGCGGCCCGACCCGCCCCGAACCCGGAAGGGACCGCTAGATGTTGCTGCTGGCCCAGGCTGCGGAGGCAGCGGCCGGCGCGGACACCGCGGAGATCGTGCTCTTCTGGGTGTTCGCCGTCCTGGCTCTCGGCTCCGGACTCGCCGTCATCACGATGCGCAACATCGTGCACGGCGCGTTGATGCTCGTCATGAACCTGCTCGCGATCGCCGGGCTGTACCTGACGCTGGAGTCGGCGTTCCTGTCGATCATCCAGATCCTGGTGTACGGCGGCGCCATCATGGTGCTGTTCCTGTTCGTCATCATGCTGCTGGGGGTGGACCGCGACGACCTGCTCCTCGCAACCCAGGTGCGCAACCGCGTGCTGGCCGTGGCCGGCGGCGCGCTGTTCGCCGGTGCGCTGCTGTTCGCGTTCGTCGGCCCGTACACCGGACCTCCCGCCGTCTGCGGATCGGGGGCACCGATCGAGGCGGGGACCGACCAGCAGCGCTGCCTCGGTCTGGCCGACCAGCTCGACGAGGACGATGGCGCTGGTGCGGCGTTCCTCGGCCGGCGCCTGTTCACCCGCTACACCTACGCCTTCGAACTGTCGGCGCTGCTGCTCACCGTCGCCACGATCGGTGCGGTGATCATGGCGCGACGCAAGGACCTCGAAGCCGGGGACCTCGACGACGAGCCCGCGCCCGGTCCGGACGACCTCGACGATCACGACGCGCTGACGGCGCTCTCCGCGGAGCTGGCGGGCCGTGACCAGAGCAGCGATGCCGACCTGCTCGTGGAGCGCGAACCGCCTCCGGGCGACGATGACCGGAGGGGGGGCTGAGACATGGCCATCGGGTACTACTTCGCCGTCTCGGCCCTGCTCTTCAGCATCGGGCTCGTCGGGGTGATGCTGCGGCGCAACGCCATCGTGCTGTTCATGTGTATCGAACTGATGCTCAACGCCGTCAACCTGACCCTCGCCGCTGGTGCCCGCATGTGGGCCGGGCCGGACGGGCAGGTGTTCGTGTTCTTCGTCATCGTCGTCGCCGCGGCGGAGGTGGTGGTCGGTCTCGCGCTGATCGTCAACCTCTACTTCCGGCGCGGGACCCTCGATGTCGACGTCCCCCAGCTGTTGAGGTACTGACGTGGCCCTCACCTTGCTTGCCGCCGAGGGCTCCGGTCTCACCAACGAGGTCATCGACGCGACCACCGGGATCATCGGCATCGCGTGGTTGATCCCCGTGCTGCCACTCCTCGGGTTCCTCGCCGTCCTGGCGCTGACCAAGACGCTGGGAGACCGTGCTGCGACGATCGCGATCGCGGTCAGCGGGGTGATCTTCGCGTTGTCGATCGCGGTCGCGGTGCAGGTGCTCGCCGACCCTGCGACCTACGTCCGGCCGATGCCGACCTGGATCGCCGTCGGTGGCTTCGAGGTTGCCTTCGACCTGTACATCGACCAGCTCACCGCGGTCATGCTGCTGGTCGTCACCGGCGTCGGGTTCCTGATCCACATCTACTCGGTCGGCTACATGCACGGCGACAGCCGGTACGCGCGGTTCTTCGCCTACCTCAACCTGTTCCTGGCGTCGATGCTGATCCTGGTCCTGGGGGCCAACCTGCTCACGCTGTTCCTCGGGTGGGAGCTGGTCGGGCTCTCCAGCTACCTGCTGATCGGGTTCTGGTTCGAGAAGCGCGAGTACGCCGTCGCGGCCAAGAAGGCGTTCATCACCAACCGGGTCGGCGACGTCTCGTTCATGATCGCGATGTTCCTGGCCTTCGCGGTCGTCGGGTCGCTCGACCTCCTCGAGGTCAACGCGAGCTCGTTGGACGGCACCACCGCGTTCGTGCTGGTGCTGCTGCTGCTCGGAGGTGCGGCCGCGAAGTCGGCGCAGATCCCCCTGTACGTCTGGTTGCCCGACGCGATGGCCGGCCCGACCCCGGTCTCGGCCCTGATCCACGCCGCGACGATGGTCACCGCGGGTGTCTACCTGACCGTGCGGATGTCGCCGGTGCTGATCCAGTCCGTCGGCGCCATGACGATCATCGCCTGGGTCGGTGCCCTGACCGCGCTGATGGCGGCCTTGATCGCGGTCCGGCAGGACGACCTCAAGAAGATCCTGGCCTACTCGACCGTCTCGCAGCTGGGCTTCATGTTCATCGGCGTCGGTACGGGCGCGTTCCGCGAGGGGATCTTCCACCTCGTGACCCACGCGTTCTTCAAGGGCCTGCTGTTCCTCGCGGCCGGTTCCGTCATGCACGCGATGAACAACGAGACGAACGTCTGGAGGATGGGCGGGCTCCGCAAGGTCATGCCCATCACCTTCGTCACGTCAGGGATCGGGTGGCTCGCGATCAGCGGCATCCCGCCCTTCGCCGGGTTCTTCTCGAAGGACCAGATCCTCACCGAGGCGTACCTCCACGGCTTCGGCGGGGTCTACCTCGTCGGACTCGTGGCCGCGATCCTGACCGCGTTCTACATGTCGCGGTGGTTCTTCCTCATCTTCCTCGGCACGCCCCGCCACGGCGGCGAGATCCACCCCCACGAGTCACCGCGGTCGATGACCGTGCCGCTGATCGTCCTCGCGGCGCTGTCCGCGGTGGGCGGACTCGCGCTGAACCCGGTCCACACCGGTCCGCTGTACACCTTCCTCGAGCCGTCGGTGGCCCCGATCGCCGAGCTCGGCTTCGAGCCGGCGGGACCGCTCACCGAGGCCGTGCTGATCCCGATCGCGATCGTGGCGGCCCTGTTCGGGATCGGGCTCGCCTACCTCGCGTACGTCCGGCGGGACGTGTCGGTGGGCGCGATGGCCGAGCCGGTCAGAGGCATCGGAGCGGAACTGCTCGAGAGGAAGTTCTTCGTGGATGAGTTCTACGAGGCGGTCTTCGTGCGGGCCGGCGGACAGCTCGCACGGGCGATCACCTGGTTCGACTCCCGGGTGATCGACGGAGCGGTCGTCGGCAGCGGCGTCGCGTCCCTCGCCACCGGTCGCTGGGGTCGACGGCTGCAGAGCGGGTTGCTCCGCGGGTACATCGGCTGGATGGTGATCGGGGCGCTCGCCGTGCTCGGGGTGTTGATCGTGCAGGTGGTGAGCTGATGGGGCTCCTGTCTCTCACGATCCTGATCCCCGCCTTCGGGGCACTGGTCATCGCGTTCCTCGACCGTGGCGACGCCGTGCCGAAGATCGTCGCGCTGGTGACGTCGCTGGCCGCGTTCGCGGCGTCGCTGGCGATCCTGGGCCCCTTCCAGATGGGGGAGCCGGGCCTGCAGCTGACCGAGTCGCTGACCTGGATCCCCGCGATCGGTGCCAGCATCTCGCTGGCCGTTGACGGGACCAGCCTCGCGTTGATCCTGCTCACGACCTTCCTCACCCCGTTGATCATCATCGCGTCGTGGGACTCGATCACCGACCGGGTCCGTGGCTACCTGGCGGCCTTCCTCCTCCTGGAGTCGGCGGTGCTCGGGGTCTTCGCCGCGACCGACCTCCTGCTGTTCTACGTCTTCTTCGAGGTCAGTCTCGTCCCGATGTACCTGATCATCGGGATCTGGGGCGGCGCCGCCCGCAAGGCCGCCGCGATCAAGTTCTTCCTGTACACGCTGCTCGGCGGCCTGCTCATGCTGGTCGCGATCCTGTACCTGTTCAGCCAGACCGGCAGCTTCGCCTACGCGGACATGCTGGCGCTGGAGCTGTCCGTCACCGAGCAGCGGTGGTTGTTCGCCGCGTTCCTGATCGCCTTCGCGGTGAAGGTGCCCCTGTTCCCGGTCCACACCTGGCTCCCGGACGCCCACACCGAGGCGCCGACGGGTGGGTCGGTGTTCCTGGCCGGTGTGCTGCTGAAGCTCGGGACGTTCGGGCTGCTGCGGTACGCGCTGCCGTTCTTCCCCGACGCGACCGTCGAGTTCGCGCCGTGGCTCCTGGCGATCTCGGTCGTCGGCATCCTCTACGGGGCCGTCGTCGCGCTGATGCAGTCCGACATCAAGAAGCTGATCGCGTACTCGTCGGTGAGCCACATGGGTTTCGTCGTGCTCGGCACCTTCGCCTTGACGACCACCGCGACCTCGGCATCCGTGGTGCAGATGGTCAACCACGGGCTGTCCACCGGGGCGCTGTTCCTGCTGATCGGGTTCCTCTACGAGCGGCGCCACACCCGCCAGATCGCCGCCTTCGGAGGTCTGGCCAAGCGCATCCCGATGATGGCCGGTCTGTGGTTGGTCGTGTCGCTGTCGTCGCTCGCGCTGCCGGGCCTGAACGGGTTCGTCGGGGAGTTCCCGATCCTGCTGGGCACCTTCCAGACCAACCGCACCGCCGCGGTCTTCGCCACCTTCGGCGCCATCCTCGCCGCGCTGTACCTGCTGTGGGCCTACCAACGGATGTTCCACGGTCCCCTGGAGGGAGCGGACAACGAGAACACCTCGGACCTCAAGCCCCGTGAGATCGGGGTGCTCGTGCCGCTGGTCGTGGTCATCGTCGCGATCGGGCTGTACCCGAAGCCCCTCTACGACCTGGTCGAGCCCTCGGTCGACCGGGTGCTCGCCGAGGTCGGCGTCGAGGGGCTCATCCCAGGAGATGGCCTGGCCGAGCCCGAGGGGGGTGACCAGTGAGTGTGAGCTCCTTCCTCGCCCAGACCACCACCCTGGTGCCCCCGGTGGAGTGGGCCGGCATCGCGCCGGAGCTACCGCCGACCGCCATGGCCCTGGCGCTGCTGCTCCTGGCCGTCGCGCGCAAGCGGCCCGAACTGGTGTCGCTCCCGGCGGCGCTGGTGGGTCTGGGCCTCGGTGGCTGGCTGATCACCCAGGATCAGATCGTCCCCGGAGCGGTCGCGATCGGGCTCGGGATCGTGATCCCCGCCGCGGTGTTCGCCTTCCCGCGCCGGCAGTCGATGGTCCGGGTGTTCGCCGCAGCCGCGTCCCTCGTGGGCGCGTTGGTCCTGACCGTGTGGCAGTACGCCACCGTGCTGGCGCCGGACCTTGCGGTGATCGTGCCGCAGGAGGCGCTGGCCGGCGCGGTCGCGAACGACGGCATCGCGCTGTTCACCCGGCTGACGGTGTACCTCACCGCGCTGCTGGCCCTGCCGATCGGCTACGGCTACCTGCAGGACCGCCGGATCAACAAGGCCGAGGTCGAGCCGTTGCTGCTCCTGACCGTGGTCGGGATGGCCGCACTCGGGACCGCGAACGACCTGATCACCCTGTTCGTCGCCCTCGAGGTGCTGTCGCTCGCGTTGTACGTCCTGGCCAGTCTGGCGCGACGTGACCGGCGATCCCAGGAGGCGGGCCTCAAGTACTTCGTGTTGGGAACGGTCGCCTCGACCATCATGCTCTACGGGATGGCGTTGACCTTCGTGGCGACCGGTTCGGTCGACCTGCCAGGCATCGGTGCGGCGATGGGGCTGGTCACCACGCCTGAACTCGTCAGCGTGTTGGGTCTCGGCCTGGTCACCGTCGGCATCGGCTTCAAGGTCTCCCTGGTGCCGTTCCAGTTCTGGACCCCGGACGTCTACCAGGGCTCGCCCACGAACATCACCGGCTTCATGGCGGCCGCGGTCAAGGCGGCCGGGTTCGCCGCGATCCTGCGCCTGTACCTCGTCGCGTTCGACGACCTGGCGGCCTTCTGGGTCCCGATCCTGGCCGTGTTCGCGGCGCTCACGATGATCTACGGTGCGGTCGTGGCGATCGTGCAGCACGACCTGAAGCGCATCCTCGCGTACTCGTCGATCACGCACGCCGGCTACGCCACGATCGGGGTCGTGGCCAACTCCGACGCCGGGCTGTCCAGCACGCTGTGGTACCTGCTCACCTACGCGATCGGCACGTTGGGAGCCTTCGGCTGCGTCATCGCGTTGGAGCGGCGCCGTCGGGGTGAGGTGACCCTGCTCGATCTTCGGGGCCTGGGCCGCAGCTCGCCGGCCCTGGCCGGCATCCTGGCACTGTCTCTGCTGTCGCTCGCCGGGATCCCGGGTACCGCCGGGTTCGTCGGCAAGCTGCTGGTCTTCCAGGCCGGCGTCGCGTCGGGCCTCGTGTGGCTGGTCGTGATCGGGGTCCTCTCCAGCGTCGTCGCCGCGTTCTTCTACCTGCGGATCGCCGGCACGATGTTCCTCGAGGAACCCGATCCGGCGCGCGGGCTGCCCGTGGTCAGCACCGGCCTGTCCTTCGGGGTGTCCGTGGCGGCGACGCTGGTGCTCTACCTCGGGGTCTTCCCCCAGCCGATCCTGCAGATCGCCGAGTCCGCGGCGGCGCTGGTCCGGTGACCGCTTCCGACCCGACGCCGCGGGCCGCTCGGCTGAGCATCCCGACACCCGTCCTCGAGCAGCTCGAGGCCCACGGGCTCCCGGTCACGGGCGTGCTGGATGCGGTCGAGGACCGGCTCGCCACGCAGGTGAGCTCGTCCCACGCCTTCGTCGACCAGGCCGCTCGCTACCTGATCACGGCGGGTGGCAAGCGGTTCCGACCGCTGCTCGTCGCGTTGGCGGGGCACCTGGGTCCGGAAGGTCCCAGCGAGGCCGACCCGGCGCCGTCCCGACTGGTCGATGCCGGGGTGATCGTGGAACTGGTCCACCTCGCGACCCTCTACCACGACGACGTGATCGACGAGGCGACGGCGCGACGAGGTACCCCGTCGGCGAACTCGCGGTGGGACAACACGGTCGCGATCCTCACGGGCGACTACCTGTTCGCACGGGCGTCCGACCTGTCGGCCGACCTGGGGGTCGAGGTGACCCGCATCATGGCCCGGACGCTCGCGGAGCTGTGCGAGGGCCAGATCGCCGAGGTGCAGGGCTCGCTCGGTGCACTGCCCCCGGACGTGCCACACCTGGAGCCGACGCGCGAGCACTACCTCGAGGTCATCTCGGGCAAGACCGCCTCGCTGATCGCCACCTCCTGCCGTTACGGCGCGCTGCTCTCCGGGGTGGAGCCCCAGGGGGTCGAGGCCGTCGCGCGTTACGGCTGGAACGTCGGCATGGCCTTCCAGCTCTCCGACGACGTGTTGGACATCGCCTCGGACCACGAAGACTCGGGCAAGACCCCCGGCACAGATCTGCGCGAAGGGGTTCGCACCCTGCCGGTCCTGCTCGCCCTGGAAGCGGAGCCGGACGGTGAACTCGCCGCGCTGCTGGCGGACGAACCCGACGACGACCAGGTGGCACGTGCGCTCGCACTCCTGCGTGGTTCCGACGCCCTCGGCCGCGCACGCGCCGCCGCCGAGCAGTACGTGGACGCCGCGGTCGCTGAGCTCGAGCGGTTCGGCGACCGTGCGATCGTCAAGGCGTTGCGACGCCTGGCCGAGTACGCCCTGGCGCGGACCGGCTGACCAACGATGCGTATCGCCACAGCCCTGCTCGGTGCGATCGCGGTGCTGGCGGCAGCCGGACTGGTGATCGTCGAAGCATTGGCGCTGCGGTTGGCGACCGATGCCGCGCGCAGTGCGGTGGAGCACTGCGTCTCGGTCGAAGACATCGAGGTGACCTCGGTGTCACGCCCTGCGGTGCTCGGCCTGCTCCAGGGCGAGGTACGTGACGTGCGGGTGCGCGCCGAGGGGATCCGTGCCGGCGATCTGCGGATCGCGTCGGTGTCCGCCCGGCTCCCGGTGGCACCGGCCGGGTGGGGAAACCCTCCGGAGACGTTGCTGGTCGTCGCCGACGTCACGATCGAGGAAGCGGATCTGGAGCGCTACCTCGTTGCAGCTTCGCCGGAGCTCGCGACACCGACCCTCGAGATCGTCCCCGACGGGCTGCGCATCGGGGACCAGCGGGTGCCGTTCGACCTGGAGCTCCTGCTCACGATCGGTCCGGAGGGCGGACTGCAACTGGTTCCGACCCTTGGCGATCCACGACTGTGGTCCTCGTTGGGTCTTGAGCTGGACGTCGACGTCCCGCCGGAACTCGAGCTGATCGGGCTGGACCTCCGGGACGGGAGTCTCGTCGTGTCCGGCCGCGTCGAGGTCGCGACGGGGGTCGATCGCCGGCCCGCCTGCCCAGACATCGCCCTGCTCGGGGCACCGTCGGAGATCCGGTCGGGCTGGCCGCAGACCCTGCCACGCGTCCGGGAGGCGGTATGAGGGTGCGCCCACTCGCCGAGCTGGTCGGTCCGGGCTGGGACGAAGCCCTGGCGCCGGTCGAGGCCCGGCTGCGCGCCATGGGCGACTTCCTGCGCGAGGAGCAGGCTGCGGGTCGGTCGTTCCTGCCGGCAGGTGATCGGATACTGGCGGCCTTCCAGACCCCGTTCGACGTCGTCCGCGTGCTGATCGTGGGGCAGGACCCGTACCCCACCCCCGGCCACCCGATCGGGCTGTCCTTCGCGGTCGCGCCGGATGTCCACCCGGTACCGCGGAGCCTGGCGAACATCTTCCGCGAGTACCAGGAGGACCTGTCGCTCTCGCCACCCTCGAACGGGGACCTGACCCCGTGGGCGCAGCAGGGCGTGATGCTGCTGAACCGGTGCCTGAGCGTACGCCCCGGTGCGCCCGCGTCCCACCGGGGCAAGGGTTGGGAGGACGTCACCGAGCAGGCGATCCGCGCGTTGGTGGCACGCGGTGGGCCCCTGGTCGCGATCCTCTGGGGACGGGATGCGCGGTCCCTCGCCCCGATGCTGGGGGAGATCCCGCGGATCGAGTCGTCCCACCCGAGTCCGATGTCCGCCGACCGGGGGTTCTTCGGATCCCGGCCCTTCAGCCGGGCGAACGCGGCGCTCCAGGCTCAGGGAGCCGATCCGATCGACTGGCGGTTGCCGTGACCGCGCGGGCGATGCCTGGTCGGCCCGTCCGTTGGGGCGGTGTCCGGCAGGTTGCTAGCATCCGCCCTGCGGCCCGGAGACGGGCCGTGTCGCGCCGAACAGGCCATGGTGTCCACGCCGGTACCGTCGCACGAGCCGGTCCCGTCAGGGCACCTACCGACACCGGCTCGTCGGGTCGCAGGCGGGGTCGCGTGACAGCGGACGTACGAGAAGGACGCGGGTGAGCTTCGAGGAGCAGTACGGCACCGTCGCGATCCTCGTGATCGTGGGCGCTGCCCTCTACGCCGTCATCATGCTGGTCAGCCGGGTGATGCGACCGACGGTCCCGTCGCCGCTGAAGCTCACGACCTACGAGTGCGGGGTCGAGGCGGTCGGCAGTGGCTGGTCGCAGATGAACATCCGCTACTACGTCTTCGCCTTCCTGTTCGTGATCTTCGACGTGGAGGCGATCTTCCTGTTCCCGTGGGCGGTGATCATCGGCGACCTCGACGCGACCACCCGGATCACCCCCGTCTTCGCGCTGGTCGCCATGTTCCTGTTCATCGCGACGTTGCTGGAGGGCCTCGCCTACGCATGGAAGAAGGGAGTCCTCACATGGGAGTGATGGACCAGGTCGAGCTGCCCAAGCCGGTCAAGTACGTCTTCAACTGGGGTCGCAAGTACTCGCTGTGGTGCTTCAACTTCGGGCTGGCCTGCTGCGCCATCGAGTTCATCGCGGCGTCGACGTCCCGCCACGACTTCATCCGTCACGGTGTGATCCCCTTCGCGCACGGTCCGCGTCAGGCCGATCTGCTCGTGGTGTCCGGCACGCTGACCGACAAGATGGCCCCCGCGGTCAAGCGGCTCTACGAGGAGATGCCCGAACCCAAGTACGTCATCTCCTTCGGGTCCTGCGCGAACTGCGGCGGCCCCTACTGGGACAGCTACTCCGTCACGAAGGGCGTCGACCAGATCATCCCGGTCGACGTCTACGTGCCGGGCTGTCCGCCACGCCCCGAAGCGCTCCTGGACGGCATCATCGCCCTGCAGGACATGATCCAGAAGGAGTCGCTCAAGGAGCGGATCGCCGGTCGGCGGCTCGACCCCATCACGCTGGGTGCCGACGAGCCCCTGCCGTCCGACAGCAGCCCGGCGCTCCCGAGCGGGGGGAGGGCTCCGTGACCGACGTCCTCGCCCGCCAGGATCGGGCGCTCACGCCGGAGGAGACGGAGGCGCTGCTTCGCGACCGCTTGGGCGACCAGATCCTCTCGTCCAGCACCGACTTCGCCACGTTCACGGTGTGGGTCGCGCCGGGCGGTTGGCACGCCGCCGCGCAACTGTGTCGCGACGAGTCCCTCCTGGCCTACGACCTGTTCGACTGCCTGCTGGGTGTCGACGCTCGCGACGACGGGTTCGACGTGGTGGCGGTGCTGTACTCGACCTCGACCGGGAACCGCATCTGTCTGCGCACGCGCTGCGAAGGCGGACGCGACGCCCCCGTCTGTCCGTCCCTCACCGACGTCTACCGCGGTGCGGACTGGATGGAGCGTGAGACCTACGACATGTTCGGGATCGACTTCCCCGGCCACCCGGGACTCGAGCCGCGGATCCTGACGGTCGAGAACTTCGAGGGCTGGCCGCTGCGCAAGGACTTCCACCTCGCCTCGAGGGTCGCCAAACCCTGGCCGGGCGTGAACGAACCCGCTGAGCTCGATGACGAGGGCAACGTCATCGAACGGGAGCCCGAGGTCGGCGGTGCTCCCGGTCCCTACGACCTCGACAAGGCCATGGCTGAGCAGGCCCGCGCCGTCAACGCCTCCGAGGAGGACCAGGAGGAGGGCGAGGGCACCGGGGACGACGCGCAGGCATCCGGTTCGGAGCAGCAGGACGAGGACGAGGCACCAGCGCCCGAACTCGACCAGGAGACCTACGACAAGCTGATCGCCGAAGGCAAGTCCGAGCGGATCGCCCGATCCAAGGCCAAGGCCGCCCTCATCAAGAAGCAGCGGGCCGGTGGCGGCGATACGGGCGGAGGGGGCTCCGACGAGGGCGACGGCGGCGATGACCAGCCGTCCGCGGCGGAGAAGGCCGAGGCCCGCCGCAAGGAGCAGGCCGAGGCGCGACGCAAGAAGGCCGAGGAGCGTGCGGCCGAGACCGGCCAGGACGACGACGCGTCCGATGAGGGCGCCCCGGGTGCGGACGACGAGGAGGAGCAGGCATGAGCGACCTGTCCACCCGTGAACGCGTCCACCCGGGCAGCGCACCCGGCGAGGACTTCCACCTCGAGATCGTCGGTGACGGGGATTTCCAGACCGCCGACATGAAGCTGTCGATCGGGCCGGCGCACCCCGCGACCCACGGGGTGTTCCGCATCGTGCTGGAGATGGACGGCGAGCGGGTCACCGGTGCCCGGCCGGTCATCGGCTACATGCACCGTGGCTTCGAGAAGCTGGCTGAGCACCGCGACTACCGCCAGATCAAGGCACTGGTCAACCGCCACGACTGGCTGTCGGGCTTCAGCAACGAACTCGGGGTCGCCCTGGCGGTCGAACGCATGATGGAGATGGAGGTCCCCGACCGGGCCCAGTGGATCCGCATGCTGCTGGCCGAGTGGAACCGGATCCTCAACCACCTGATGTTCATCGGCTCCTACGCCATCGAGCTCGGCGCGATCACCCCGATGTTCTACGCCTTCCGCGAGCGCGAGGACATCCAGCACCTCCTCGAATCCGCGACCGGCGGGCGGCTGCACTTCACCTACAACCAGGTCGGCGGGCTCAAGATCGATCTGCCGAAGGGCTTCCTCAGGCAGTCGACCGAGCTGTCGGCACTGATCCGCAAGCGGGTCCCGGACTACCACGACCTGGTCCTCGGCAACGACATCTTCCAGGCGCGCACCGTCGGGGTCGGCCCGCTCCCCCCGGAGGTCGCCCTGTCCCTCGGGGTCACCGGTCCGACGTTGCACGCCACCGGGGTGCCGGAGGACTCGCGGGTCACGGAGCCGTACCTGAAGTACGGCGAGATCGACGTCGATGTCCCCGTCGGTGAGAACGGGGACTCCTTCGACCGCTTCTACTGCCTGCTGGCCCGGATCTCGGCGTCGCTGGACATCATCGACCAGATCCACGACCACCTGCCCGCGGGGCCGGTCAACACCAAGCTGCCGAAGATGGTGAAGGCACCCGAGGGTGCGACCTACCTCCGGACCGAGAACCCGCTCGGCCAGCTCGGCTACTGGCTCGAGTCCGATGGTGGTCGCACCCCCTGGCGGCTCAAGATGCGCACGCCCTCCTTCTCCAACGTGCAAGCCATCCCCTACCTGCTCGAGGGCGTGCTGGTGCCCGACGCCATCGCCGTGCTCGGCAGCGTGTTCTTCGTCGTCGGAGACATCGACCGATGAGTGAGGTCCTCTGGAACACCGCGGCGAGCTTCACCGCCCAGTCGACGTCGATCACGACGTTCGACAGCTTCGCCGTCTCGGTCGTCGTCAAGATCGCCTTCGCACTCGGACTGTTCTTCGTCGTGCCGATCGTCGGCGGCTACCTCGAACACAAGGTGATGGGGCGGATGCAGGCCCGTCGCGGCCCGGTCGAAGCCGGTCCCTTCGGCACGCTGCAGTTGGTCGCCGACGGGATCAAGTTCATCCAGAAGGAGGACGTGATCCCGCGTGCCGCCGACCGGTGGGTGTTCGCGGCCGCTCCCGGCGTCGCGTTGGTTCCCGGGATGCTCATCTTCCTCGTGCTGCCCTTCGGGCCCGGCGTCTTCGCGCTTGACCTCGAGCTCGGCCTCTTCTACGCCCTGGCGATCTCGTCGGTGTCGGTCCTCGGCATCCTCATGGGTGGGTGGGCCAGTGCGAACAAGTTCTCGTTGATCGGAGGGCTGCGCGCCGGTGGACAGCTGATCGCCTACGAGCTGCCGCTGATCCTGGCGGCCATCACCGTCGCCGTGCAGGCGGGGACGCTGTCGCTGGTCGGGATCGTCGAGGCGCAGGCGACCTTCATGCTGCCGGGTACCGAGATCAACGTCTGGTACGTCTTCCCGCAGATCCTCGGGTTCGGCATCTTCTTCCTCGCGGCGATGGCGGAGCTGTCACGGCCCCCCTTCGACATGCCCATCGCCGACTCGGAACTCGTGTTCGGGTACATGACCGAGTACACCGGCATCAAGTTCGCGATGTTCCTGCTCACCGAGTACGGCGGGATGATCCTGATGTCCGCCCTCATGGTGGTGCTCTACCTCGGCGGCTGGCAGCTGTTGCCCGGTGTCCCGCTGCCCGGGTGCGAGGGCACCGGTGGGTTGTTCGACTGTGGGGTGACCGGGACCCTGCTGGGCGTCGGCATCACGCTCGGCAAGATCATGGCGCTGGTCTTCCTGATGGTGTGGGCCCGCGTCGCTTACCCGCGTCTACGCGAGGACCAGCTGCAGCGCTTCGCCTGGCTCGTGTTGGTGCCACTCGCCCTGTTGAACCTCGCTCTCGTCGGCGTCGCCAAGGTGGTGTTCTGATGGCCACGACCTCGCCTCCGGGCGTCGGGCTGATGAAGGGGCTCGCCGTCACGATCAAGCACCTCTTCCGGTACCCGGCGACCCAGATGTACCCCAAGGAGCGGCCGGACCTGCCGCCCCGTACCCGCGGCGTCATCGCCCTGATGGACGAGAACTGCACCGTCTGCATGCTGTGTTCCCGCGAGTGCCCCGACTGGTGCATCTACATCGACTCCCACAAGGAGACGGTGCCCCCGGCGAAGGAAGGCGGTCGCGCCCGGACCCGCAACGTGCTGGACCGCTTCGCGATCGACTTCTCCCTGTGCATGTACTGCGGCATCTGCGTCGAGGTCTGCCCCTTCGACGCGCTGTGGTGGTCGCCGGAGTTCGAGTACGCCGAGTACGAGATCGATGGCCTGCTCCACGAGATGGGCAAGCTGCGCGAGTGGATGGACACCGTGCCGCCACCACCGCCGTTGGACGCCGGTGCGGTACCGCCGGCCGAGGCCGCCGATGCCATCGCCAAGAAGGAGAAGGAACTCGAGGCCGAGGCCGCCAAGCAGCAGGAGACCGAGGCCAAGGAGCAGGAAGCCGCCGCGCCAGCAGACGGTGGCGATGGCAAGCCGAAGAAGGCCGAGGTCAAGGTCGAGGGTGCCGGTGAGATCGACCAGGAGACCTACGACCAGCTGATCGCCGAGGGCAAGTCGGAGCGGATCGCGCGTTCGAAGGCCAAGGCGGCGTGGGTCCGCAAGGAGAAGGAGCGGCTGGCCGCCGAGCAGGAGGCCGGTGGTGGTGACGACGCACCTGCGGAGAAGCCGAAGGCCGCCGACGTGCACGTCGAGGCCGGCGAGATCGACCAGGAGACCTACGACCAGCTGATCGCCGAGGGCAAGTCGGAGCGGATGGCTCGAGCCAAGGCCAAGGCGGCCTACGTCCGCAAGCAGAAGGCCAAGCTCGCCGAGGAGGCGGCGGCTGGTGGCGGCGATGACGGCGACGGAGGTGCGGCGTCCTCCGAGGCTGCCGGCGACGAGGCTCCGGAGGACGCGGAGGCTGCCGAGCCGAAGCAGGGCAAGCTCGCGGACGTCCACGTCGAAGGGGCGGGTGAGATCGACCAGGAGACCTTCGACCAGCTGATCGCCGAGGGCAAGTCGGAGCGGATCGCGCGTTCGAAGGCCAAGGCCGCCTGGGTGCGCAAGCAGAAGCAGGCGCAGCTCGAGGAAGGAGGTGGCTCGTGACCGGCTACGACATCGTCTTCATCCTCGTGGCGCTCTTGACCGCCGGCTCCGCCGTGCTGACGGTCACCTCGAAGAACCTGTTCCACGCGGCGTTGTTCCTGGCGGTCACGCTCGCGGGGATCGCCGGGGTGTTCCTGGTCCTGCGTGCCGATTTCCTCGCGCTGGTCCAACTCGTCGTCTACGTCGGCTCCGTGGCGGTGCTGTTCCTGTTCGGCCTGATGCTCACGCGGGCTCCCATCGGCCGCGAGGCGCTGGACGGCCAGAACCGTGGGCTCGCGCTGGTGGTCTCCGGGACGTTGTTCGTCGTGCTCTCGTCGCTGATCGTGTCCTCCTTCGGCGGCGAGCGGGCGGCTGAGGTCGCCGGCCCGGGCATCGAGGTCATCGGGATCGCGATCTTCGCGGACTGGGTCCTGCCCTTCGAGCTGCTGTCGATGATGCTGCTGGCCGCCCTGATCGGCGCGATCCTGCTGGCTCGGCGTGAAGACGGGGAGTCGGGCGAGCCCGATGACGAGGGGCGGATCGAGTTCGGGGACGAACCCTCGACGGAGGCGGGCGCTCACGAGCTACCTCGCGGTGACAGCCAGCCCGAGCTGACCTCGGGAGGTGACCGATGAGCCTCATCGGCCCTCTGCTCCTCGCAACGTTCCTGTTCTGTGTCGGTGTGTACGGGCTCATCGCCCGGCGCAACGCCGTCCTGGTGCTGATCAGCGTCGAGCTGATGCTGGTCTCCGTGAACATCAACCTCGTCGCCTTCCAGAACCTGCTGTTCCCGGGGGCCGAGGCGGTGCACGGTCAGATGTTCGCCCTGTTCATCATCGCGGTCGCCGCGGCTGAAGCCGGCGTGGGACTCGCGATCATCTTCAACCTGTTCCGCAACCGCGCCACGGTCAACGTCGACGACGTCGACCTGATGCGCTGGTAGGGAGCCTTCCCGTGGAATCACTCCTCGAGCTCGCCTGGGTCGTGACCCTCCTGCCGCTGTTGTCAGCAGCGGCGATCGCGGCGTTCGGCAAACAGCTGCCCGGAAAGGGCAGCGAGCTCGGCATCGCTGCGCTGGCTATCACCTGGCTGCTGTCGATCGGGATCGCCTGGCAGACCTTCTCGGCCGGCACCCCGGAACCCTTCGAGCGAGCCTTCGAGTGGTCGCCGCTCGGTGGTGGGTTCATCTTCGAGCTCGGGATGCTCGTCGACGGGCTCACGGCGATGATGTTCCTGCTGGTCACGACGGTGTCGTTGATGGTGCACATCTACTCGCGCGAGTACATGAAGGGTGAGCCGCGCTTCACCTACTTCTACGCGATGCTGAGCCTGTTCACCTTCTCGATGCTGCTGCTCGTGATCGCGAACAACACGCTGCTGGCGGTCGTCGGCTGGGAGCTCGTCGGGCTGTGCTCGTTCCTGCTGATCGGCTTCTACTGGGAGGACAAGTCGAACCAGGACGCGGCGAACAAGGCGTTCCTGACCACGAAGTTCGGCGATGTCGGTCTGATCGTCGGCGTGATCGTGCTCTCCGCCGGCATGTTCGGTACCGGCACCTCGACCCCCTTCAACATCCAGGAGACCAACGCCGCCGCGATGGCCGGCGAACTGTCGACCGGCACGATCGTGCTCGGCATGCTCCTGATCTTCCTCGGCTGCGTGTCGAAGTCCGGCCAGATGCCGCTACACGTGTGGCTGCCCGACGCCATGGCCGGTCCGACGCCGGTGTCCGCGCTGATCCACGCCGCCACGATGGTCACCGCCGGCATCTTCCTGCTGGCGCGGCTCTTCCCGGTCCTGGCGCAGTCCGCCACGGTGATGGCGGTGATCGCCATCGTGGGGGTCATCACGCTGTTCTTCGGGGGGTTGCTCGCGCTGGTGCAGGACGACCTCAAGAAGGTCCTGGCCTACTCGACGGTCTCGCAGCTCGGCTACATGATCGCGGCGATCGGCGTCGGTGGGTACACCGCGTCGATCTTCCACCTGTTCACGCACGGGTTCTTCAAGGCCCTGCTGTTCCTCGGGGCCGGTTCGCTGATCCATGCCGTCCACTCCAACAACATGTCCGATATGGGCGGCATGCGGAAACCGATGCCGCACACCTTCTGGACCTTCATCATCGGGTCGCTGGCGTTGGCCGGCTTCCCACTGACCGCCGGGTTCTTCTCGAAGGACGAGATCCTCATCGCCGGCGATCTGTGGGCCGGCCAGGGCTTCATGACCGGCAACCTCGTCTACTGGGTGGGGCTGGCCGCCGCCTTCGTCACGACCTTCTACATGGCGCGGGCCTGCTTCCTGGTCTTCGCCGGGGAGAACCGCAGCCACCACGCGCCCCACGAATCGGGGCCGCAGATGGTCGCACCCCTGATGCTCCTGGCGGTGCTGTCGATCGCGTCCGGGTACCTCTTGAGCCCGTTCTCCTCCCAGGAGTTCAACTTCGAGAACTGGACCGCGACCCCGTTCGTCGAGGACGCGACCTACCCGTTCATCGATGCGGAGGCCTCGGGCGGTGGGGTGCTCGCTGCGGGCGGCCAGAGCATCATGGCGGCCGCCGATGGCGAGTTCACGATCCTGCACGGGGTGCCGACCTGGCACTTCGACCTGCTCGCGATCGTGCTGGTGGTCTTCGCGGCGGCGGTCTTCCTGGCCTACCGGTTCTACGGCAAGGGGCTGCCGGAGCGTGATCCGACCCTGAACATGGGTGCCGCGACGACGGTGCTCGTCAACAAGTACGGCTTCGACGCGTTCGGGTACCGCTACATCGTGGTACCCGTGCGCGACACCCTCGCGAAGTGGGCGACCTGGTCGTCCAACGTGGTGATCGACGGGATGGTGGCCGGTGCCGGCCGCGCCACCAAGAACGCCGCCTTCGCGACCTACCGGGTACTCGACCAGCGGGTGATCGACGGGGGCGTCAACGGTGCCGCCTTCAGCGCCGCCTGGTGGAGTGACCGGCTCAAGCGCATCCAATCCGGTGATGTCCAGCGCTACGCGGGTGCCCTGGTAGCGGGCACGATCGTGCTGGTGCTGGCCATCGCCGCCGTGAGGTAGAGCAGGACCGGTCACCGACCCCGGTGACCGTGAGGTGCGGCCTGACGGCCGAGACACGCCGACTCGACCCGGACCCGCGTGAGGTCCCGGAGCGAGCTGGAGGAGACGACGATGGACCCGAACACCGCAGGCTGGGCGCTGGTGGTGGCCCTGTTCCTCCCCCTGGTGGGGGCGGGCGCCCTGGCGATGATGCCCTCCTCGATGGATCGGCAGATCCGCCGGGCGGCCGTGGTGATCACCGGGGTGGCCTTCGCCCTGGTCGCCGTGATCACGGCCAGCTTCGACTTCAGCCGGAGCGGCGAGCTGCAGTTCACCACCGACGCGAGCTGGATCTCGGCGATCGATGCCCGGTTCGAACTGGGCATGGACGGCATCTCGCTCCCGCTGTTCTTCCTCACGTACCTGCTGACGTTCCTGTGTGCGATCTACACCACCAAGCACCTGCCGTCGCCGGGCAAGCCCAAGGCCTTCCTTGCGCTCATGCTGCTGTTGCAGACCGGGATGGCCGGCACCTTCGTCGCCTTCGACCTGGTCCTGTTCTTCATCTTCTGGGAGCTGGTGCTCGTCCCGATGTTCTTCATGATCGGGATGTGGGGTGGCCCGCGCCGGGACTACGCCAGCGTCAAGTTCTTCCTCTACACCCTGTTCGGGTCGATCTTCATGCTGATCGCGTTCCTGGCGATCTACTTCACCGCCGGTGCCAACACCTGGAGCATCCAGGCCCTGTCCGAGATGGCGCCCTTCGGTTCCACCACCTTCCAGACCTGGGCGTTCCTCGGCATGTTCCTCGGGTTCGCCATCAAGGTCCCGATGTGGCCCTTCCACACCTGGCTGCCGGACGCGCACACCGAGGCACCCACCGTCGGCTCCGTGCTGCTGGCCGGCGTGCTGCTGAAGATGGGGACCTACGGGTTCGTGCGGATCGCCCTGCCGATCCTGCCGGAGGGGGCCGTGCGCTTCGCGCCGCTGATCGGTGTGCTCGCCGTGATCGGCATCGTCTACGGGGCGCTGTGCTGCCTCGCCCAGACCGACGTCAAGCGCCTGATCGCGTTCTCCTCCGTCGGCCACATGGGCTTCGTGATGCTCGGCATCGCCGCGATGAACGAGGCGGGCATCCAGGCCGCCCTGTTCGGCAACATCGCCCACGGGATCATCACCGGGATGCTGTTCTTCCTCGCCGGCTCCCTGCACGAGCGCTACCACACCCGCGAGATCGCGGTCATCGGCGGCGGGATGCTCAAGAAGATCCCGCGGTACGGCGTGCTGCTGACCTACGTGGCGGTGGCCTCACTCGGGCTGCCCGGATTGGCCGGGTTCTGGGGCGAGTTCACCGCGATGTGGGCGGCCATCTCGCCCGGGCTCGGGTTGGCGGACCAGTACGCGGGGCTCTACCTCGGGCTGGTGGTGTTCGCCGCGATCGGGACCGTGCTCACCGCCGGCTACTTCCTGTGGCTGTTGCAGCGGGTCAACCTCGGGGACCCGCCGGAACGGTGGGTCAACGAACAGCTCGACGACGTCATGACGATCGAGTGGGTGACCTGGCTGCCGCTGCTGCTGCTGATCCTGGCGCTCGGGATCTTCCCGGTGCTCGTGTTCGGCGTGCAGGATGCGGCGGTGACCAACCTGATGGGCTACCTCGGCGGCTGAGCCCACGCGCTCACGCTGACCTCCTGGGAGGACGGAGTCGACGATGCTCATCGATTGGCTGGCGATCGCGCCGGAGATCGCGCTGACGGTCACCGCACTGCTGGTGCTGTTGGCCGACCTGAACCTGCGCGGTCAGGCCAAGCAACTCGTGGCCGGCGTCGCCGCGGTGGGGACCGTGGTCGCCCTGGTGTTCACGTTGATCCTGTGGGGGGACGAGCGGTCCACCTTCGGGGGCACGTTCGTCGTCAACGAGTACGCCGTCGTCTTCAAGGTGCTGTTCCTGGGCAGCCTGCTGGCGATCCTGGGGATCAGCTGGCGCTTCTTCGCTGAAGGCCGCTACTTCCAGGGCGAGTACTACTTCCTGCTGCTCACGTCCTTCATCGGCATGATCATCATGCCGTCGGCGCGGGACCTGCTGCTGCTGTTCGTCGCGCTCGAGACGGTGTCGATCCCGGCCTTCATCATGGCGGGGATGCGCAAGCGGTCGTTGTACTCGTCCGAAGCGGCGATGAAGTTCTTCCTGATCGGTGTCCTGTCGGTGGCGCTGATGCTGTTCGGCATGTCGATCGTGTACGGCTTCACCGGGACGACCTACCTGCCGGACATCGCCGCGTCGATCGCCGCGCTCGGGACTGTCGACCCGCTCCTGGCCGCCGCGATCATGCTGGTCATCGTCGGATTCGGGTTCAAGATCTCCGCCGTGCCCTTCCACTTCTGGGCACCCGACACCTACAGCGGGTCGCCGCTGCCCGTCGCGGCGATGCTCGCCGTCGCCTCGAAGGCGGCCGGGTTCGCCGGACTGCTGGCGATCGCGTTCATCGCCTTCGAGCCGGTCGCGGAGCTGTGGGCTCCGGTGCTCGGTGTGATCGCCATCGTGACGATGACGTTGGGCAACCTCGTCGCGCTGCAGCAGCGTGACCTGATCCGTCTGCTGGCCTACTCGTCGGTCGCGCAGGCCGGCTACATGCTGATCCCCTTCGGCCTGGCGCGCTCGGGTGCGGCGCAGGTCAACGACGCGGCCGTGCAGGCGGTGCTCTTCTACCTGATCGCCTACGCCGTGATGAACATCGGGGCGTTCGGGGTCGCGATCGCGGTGCACCGCAGGACCGGGATGCGCTCCATCAGCGACTACGCCGGGTTGGCCTCCAAGAGCCCCCTGATGGCGATGGCGATGACCACCTTCCTGCTGAGCCTCGGTGGGGCGCCCCCGACGGTGGGGCTGTGGGCGAAGTTCGCGATCGTGCAGGCCGCGCTGACCGACGTCACCGGGTTCGCCATCCTGCTGATGGTGTTCCTGGTGATCAACTCGGTGATCGCGTTCTTCTACTACCTCAAGGTCGTCAAGACCATGTGGATGGACAGCGCCCCCGAGGGGCTGCCCGCCCTGCAGCCCGGCTTCAACCTGTCCCTCGTGGTCTTCGTACTGCTGGTCGGGACGGTCCTGCTCGGCGTGCTGCCGGGCCTGGTCAGCGACGCCACGTCGCTCACGGGTCTCGCCGTCGGCTAGCCAGGCGTCCGGCTTTGCCGGTGGCCACCGGCGTGGCCCCGTCCGGCGCTGGCAGGGATCCACCTCACCCCCTGATGCGTATCCGTGCCAGTGCCAGGTGGGCGGGGGGGGGGAGCCCGGGTCGCAGGCGGGAGCGGGGTCAGGCGGGGTCCGGGTGCGGGTCCTCCGGGGTCGGCGCGTCGGGACGGTTGGCCTCGCGACGGATCCACTGGGTGAGCAACAGGATCATGATCCCGAAGAGCGCCACCCCGGCGACGGTGAGCCAGATGCCGCCGTCCTGGTACGCGCGACCGAGCGAGTAGCCCACCCCGATGGTGACGGCGGTCGCCAGCACGGCACCGACCGCATCCGCGGCGAGGTAGGCCCGCCAGGACACGTCGGAGACGCCGGCCGCCGCGGCCAGCACGGTGGGCGGCAGCGCGGCGAACCGGCCCAGGATGGCGATCACGGGACCTCGACGGGCGAGTACCCGCTGACCGAGTTCCACGTGGTGGGGGCGGATGGCGCGGGTCAGCCAGTCGGGTGCGGTGCCGTCGCGCAGCCGTGACCCGTACGCCCGCCCGATAACGAAGAAGGCCGGCACCGCCAGCAGACCCAGGGGGAGGAACGCCAGGAACAACGTCATCAGTTCGGGTTCGCCGAGGTAGCGGTTCTGACCACCCCCGACCAGCAGGAACTCCTTCTGCGGCCGCAACAGGATCAGCAGGGAGACGTTGTTGATCATCAGCCAGGGGAAGAACGGGATCGCCGCGAGCGGCACCGCGAACCGGATCGCGACCACGCCCAGCGCGAGCCGACGCCAGAAGGTCGGCAGCTCGCGGCCAGGGGTGGACGTGGTCTCGGATGATCGTGCGCCACCCTGCCCCGGTTGGACCGTGGTCATCGACGGCTCCCGTCGCGTCGCGGTGGCGGCTGGCAGGTCTCGCAGACGTACGCCCAGCGGCCGGCCAGGTCGTAGCGGCGTACCTCGGTGTCGCACCGCAGGCACCGGTCGCTCCGGTAGACGTAGGTCGCTTCGCGGCGGGTCAGCCGGCTGCGGGGCTTGCCGACCTCGGCCGGGTCGACGGTGATGATCCGCCGCTCCTTCACGCCGCGTCGCAGCCAGGAGACGAGGGTGCCCCAGATGCTGTCCCACTCGTCGCGGGTGATCTGGTTCGCCGGGACGTCCGGGTGGATGCCGTGGACGAAGAGCACCTCGGCGCGGTAGACGTTGCCGACCCCGGCGAGGACGGACTGATCGAGCAGCGCGCGCCCGATCGGGGTGCGGCGCCGCTGCAGCGCCGCCCACGCGCGATCGGGATCGGCGTCCCGGCGGATCGGGTCCGGGCCGAGCCGGGCGCGTAGCGCGGCCACCTCGTCGTCATCGAGGAGCTCGCAGGCCGTCGCGCCCACCAGGTCGATCGTGCGGTCCTCGCCGGTGACGCGGTAGCGGGTCGTGGTCCGTGGCTCCGGCGGCGCCGCTGCGGCATGGGTGAAGAAGCGGCCGAACAGCCCCAGGTGGACGTGGACGGTCAGGCCCCCGTCGTAGCGGTGGAACAGGTGCTTGCCGTGGGCGTCGGTGCCTTCGAGTTCGCCGCCGTCCAGCAGCGCGGCGCCGTCGCTGAAGCGTCCCTGCGGTGAGCTCACCCGCACCGTCTGCCCGGTGAACCACGACGCGTGGTCCCGGGCTAGCCGATGGATCGTGTGGCCTTCAGGCACAGCTACCTCGAGGGAGCAGGGGGGCGGGCAGCGCCGGGACGGGTGGACGCAGGAGGTTCGGCGCGGGGCGAGACCCCGATGGGCGGACCGTCGCGACGCTGCGGTCCGCCGCCGCTCACTTGTAGTTCGTGAAGCGCAAGGGGGCGTCGTGGTCCTTGCTGCGGACCATGGCCTGGATCTCCTGCAGGTCGTCGCGCTTCTTGCCCGCGACGCGGATGCGGTCACCCATGTTGGTCGGCGTGACCTTGAGCTTGGTCGCCTTGATGTCCTTGACGATCTGCTTGGCCAGGTCCTGCGGCAGGGTGGTGACGAGCGAGACGTCGACCCGGGCGCGGCCGCCGCTGACGTCGCGGGGCTCGGAGATGTCGAGCGCCTTCAGCGACACCTTGCGCTTGACGCACTTGTCCTTCAGCACCTCGAGCGCCGCCTTGACCCGGTCCTCGGAGGCGGACTCGACGAGGATCGCCTCGTCCCCGGAC
Source organism: Nitriliruptoraceae bacterium (assembly GCA_003563915.1). Taxonomy (GTDB): domain Bacteria; phylum Actinomycetota; class Nitriliruptoria; order Nitriliruptorales; family Nitriliruptoraceae; genus CSSed11-175R1. Next base: position 1,759 of record PWTE01000337.1, on the reverse strand, counting down.
CACTCGATGCGGGTCTCGGTGCCCTTGAAGTCGAACCGGGTGGCCACCTCGCGGGCCGCCTGGTTGATGGCGTTGTCGACCTCCTGGCGATCGACCCCGGCTTCGATGTCGAAGCTCGCGTCAGCCACGCTCGTCCTCCTGATGTTCGGGTGGGTCCGCCAGCGTGTCGGGCGGTGCCCGCTGGCCGGTCCGGTCGCGCGCAGCGTCAGGGTACTTCGCGCGGCTCGCGTGGCGGTCCGTCGGGGTGAGCCCGCGGTCTGGGGCCCGGACGCGTCGTCCACAAGCCGTGGTGGGTCGCCTCGGGCGGTGCTCGTTCCAGGCGGCATCATCGCGGTCCACCGAGGGGAGGGCAGGGTGACACGCCGGGCCGTCCAGCAGCTCGCGCTCCCGGGTCTGGCGACCGGGGAGCGCGACCGGTGCATGGCCGACCCCGACGGGATCGCGGGTGGCCCCGCCTCACGGCACCGCGCGAAGGGCGCTCGCCGCCCCGCGCGAACGATCTGGCGGCAGAACCCGCGGGAGCAGGGTTTGATCGGGTTGACCGATGCGATCGGCTGGTTCGGCGCCAACGGCTACCAGGTGAGCTTGCCGCTGGTGGATGCGCAGCCCTACGACCTGATCGTCGATGACGGCGTCCGGCTCCAGCGCGTCCAGGTGAAGACGACCACCTACCGCAGCCCCTACGGCATCTTCATCGTCACCCTCTCGACTGGTGGAGGGAACCAGAGCTTCCACACCGTCAAGCCCTTCGACCCCACGATGACGGAACTGCTCTACGTGCTGACGGATGACTGCTGCCGGTACCTGGTGCCGACGGACCGGGTCGCGAGTCGGCGCACCCTGAGCCTTGGCGCACGGATGCGTCCCTACCTCGTGTCGTAGCGGATCGTTGGTGCGCTGCATGCGGTTGGCTGAGGGGCACGCGTGCGTTTGCCGGGGTGTCGGCGGCTGCCTACCATCTCGCGACCCGGCCATGGGCTGGGCCCGGAGGGATGCCCGAGTGGCCAAAGGGAGTGCGCTGTAAACGCACCGGCTTAGCCTTCGCAGGTTCGAATCCTGCTCCCTCCACCAGGTCAGCTCGACCAGCCACCCCCTGCGTTCGTCGCTCCCCGACGGTTCGACGGGGCAGGGGGTGCTGGCTACGCTGCGCCTCCGCACGCCCTGGTAGCTCAGTCGGCAGAGCACATCCATGGTAAGGATGGGGTCCGCGGTTCGATTCCGCGCCAGGGCTCGACAGGCCAACGCTGCGAAGCGCGGGCCTTTACGGACGGTGACGGGTTCGCAGGACCTGCTCGCCGGCCGAGTTCCCCGGCGGCGTAGCTCAGAGGTAGAGCAAGCGGCTCATAATCGCTGTGTCGGTGGTTCGAGTCCACCCGCCGCTACGAGCATGACCCCAACATCGCGTCCCGCCCCTGGCAGGCGCGTACCCCTCGTCGTTCACTAGCCTGGCGACGAGCACGAGGAACTGCCCGCCGTACCGAGACACCCGGTCACGGCCCGTACCCGAACCGCACGCACCAGACGTCGGTCACCACGAGGAGTGAGACGAGGATGGCCAAGGCCAAGTTCGAGCGGACCAAGCCGCACATGAACATCGGGACGATCGGTCACGTTGATCATGGGAAGACGACGTTGACGGCGGCGATCACGAACGTGTTGCATAAGCAGAATCCGAATGTGCAGTCGATGGCGTTCGATGCGATCGATAAGGCGCCGGAGGAGCGTGAGCGGGGGATCACGATCAATGTGTCGCATGTGG
>PWTE01000130.1 GCA_003563915.1 Nitriliruptoraceae bacterium | reverse complement strand
GGTCATCCGGATCCCACGCAACGGACGCCGCGTCACCGTGGTGACCACCAGTGTGGCATCCAGCCGCTCGGTGACCACGCGACGGGCGAGCAGCTGCGGCAGCGCCTCGTGGAACTTCAGCTGTTCGACTGCACCATCGACCACGCGCTCGGACAGCTGCAGCGCGTCGAGGTCGGCACCCGCGATTCGGTCCCGGACCTGCTCGGCCCTGACACCCGGCGCGAGCCGGATCTCGAGCGGGTCGGTCTGGCTCGTCCGGTCACGCAGGTCGTCCATGAGCAGTGCCAGCCACACGTTCGCAGCGCTGCCCGCGAAGGTCCACCAGCTCACTAGCCCGTCGGGCTGCTGGACCACAACGGTGTCGTCGCCCTGACTGACCCAGCGGAACTCCTCATGCAGCACTGCCAGCCGCTCGGCGGCTCGCCTACTGGCTTTCACACCTCGCAGGTCACGACCGGCGAGCACCTGTTGGATGGCTCCGGCGATCTCCGCTCCCATCCCTCGGCCCGTCCCCAGCCATCGAGCCCGGCCGCGCCGTTGCGCGGGTACGACCTGTACGACCCGACGGCGCCAGTCGACGTCGGCGACCTGCCAGGAGCGTCCAGCCAGTAGCAGCACCGGCGCGCCGCCTTCGCCGACGTCGGCGGTGAGCACCGAGGTGTGGATCGTTCCGAGCTCGACCCGGCCGGCGAGCACCCGCAGCGTCGGTGGGTCGGAGAACACCGCCATGAGATCGAGGTAGTTGCGGGCGCCGTATCGCCGCTCTGTGGCCGGGCCGATGCCGAGCACCCCACCGTCCTCGAACAGCCAGCCTTCCGCGACCAGGTGCTCGACCACTTGGTCAGCGTGGGCGACAACGTCCTCGCCGAGGATGCACGGCTCCCCGAGCCAGTCGAGCCAGGTGTTGCGTCCGATACCACTCTCCTGCAGCACCACAGCGAGCAGCTGCTGCGCCAGCAGGTGCAGCGGTAGTGCCGGCGGGACCAACGGTTCGACGAACCCGTCCTCCCACGCAGCGAGTAACCCAGCGGCCGCGAGGAGGTCGGACTCGTCGGTTGTCAGGAGCAGCATGTTCGAGGTGGTGTCGGCGCGGCGGCCGGTGCGACCCAACCGTTGCAGGAACCCCGCGACCGTCGCCGGCGCATCGATCTGGATCACACGGTCGAGGTCACCGACGTCCACCCCCAGCTCCAACGTCGAGGTGGCGACGATGACGCAGTCGCGAGCCTCGAGGAACGCCGCTTCTGCGGCACGCCGTTCCTCACGGCCGAGGGACCCGTGTGACACGAAGGTCGTCACGTCTCGTTCGCGCAAGCGCGCCGCCAACTCCTCGGTCCGCGCCCGGCTGTCCACGAAGACCAGCCGCTTCTCACCGCGGTGCAGGCGCGAGATGACGATGGCGGCGTTCTCGAGGCTGCCGACGTGGTCGAGGGTGATCTCCGGGGTCGCAGGTACCGCTGCGCTCGCCGGCACGACCACGCGCCGGGGCCCCGTCGAGGTCCTGGTCATCCAGCCGAGGAGTTCGTCCGGGTTCCCCACCGTCGCGGACAGCCCAACGCGCTGTAGGGGTTCCGCTGCGAGCCGCTCGACCCGCTCCGCGACCGAAAGCAGATGCCAGCCACGGTCGTCGCCGGCGAACGCGTGGATCTCGTCAACGATGACGCACCGCAACTGGGAGAAGAACCACTCATGGTCAGTCTTGGTGGAGAGCAGCATCGCCTCGATGGACTCGGGCGTGGTCAGCAACACATCCGGCGGGTCGCTGCGCAACGCCTTCCGCTCACCATCACCCACGTCGCCGTGCCACAGCCCCGCACGTCGACCGACCAGGCCGCAATACTGCTCCAACCGTGGGTAGAGGTTGTTGAGCAGGGCCCGCAGTGGGCACAGGTACAGCACGCTGAGCCCCTGCCAGTCCTCGCTGAGCATCCGTGACAGGACCGGCAGAACTGCTGCCTCGGTCTTGCCGCCAGCGGTCGGCGCGACGATCAAGGCGTGCTCACCCGCAGTGACCGGACCAAGTGCCTGCTGCTGCAACGGCCGCAGCGCCGGCCACCCCAGCGTGGTGACCACGTGGTGCGACAGCAGCGGGTGTGGGTCGTACGAGCCTTCGCTCGTGGTCACGCTGCTCGACGTTCGCGGGTCAGATACTCCTCGCGAAGGGAGGCCAGGGTCACCGTCCCGTCCTCCCGCTGGACCTTCCAGGTCTCCCAACCATTGATCGGGGCACCGCCGTTGAGGGCTGTGGCCGCCCCATCGGGATCCGCGTAGCGGACGCCATCGACCGTCAGCGTTCCATCCTCGTTGATGACGCCTTGCCCCTCCGCGCCTGTCGACTGGTGACTCACCGTTTCGGACGCGAGCAGCAACTCTGCATCCAGCAGGTCGAAGACCGTCACATCCGACGCAACGGGCTCGAAGACCTCCGTCTCCTCCTCGACCACGGCACCAGAGACCTGCGGAGTGTCGGTCTCCGGTGGTGCATCGACCCGCACTGGACAACGCTCGAGCAGGGTCTCGTACCCGCTTCGGATCACCGCAGCCATAAGCGTGCGGCGGCGCTGGCAGAACTCGTCGTAGTCCGACTCCCACCAGCCGTCGTACAGCGCATGATGGGACATCTGGTTCTGGAGCACAGCAGCATCGAGCCGTTCCGCCATCTGTGGCCAGTACTTCGCAGGCGCGTCGTCCGAGATGTCGCCGTTCTCGATCCAGTCGACGAGTGAACTGTTGGCAGGACGGTTGGCGAGGGCGGACCACGCATGACCGGTCAGCCCGGTCTCGCGCTGCAGGAACGCCTTGGGGAACAGGTGGTGACGCTCGATCCCCTTGACCGTTGCGGTGGTTGGTGCGAGACGGTGAGCGACCTTCTCGTTGCTCGGCGAGAAGAGCACGGGCGAGTCGAGCACCACCTGGGCCGCCTCGTACGCGAACATGGCCTTGTTGCGCCACGACCGCGAGTCCAACTCCTCGGGCAGCGTGGTGGTGAAGTAGTCCTCAGTCAGGATGGCCGCGAGCCGGCGTTCGACGGCCTGCACCATGTCGACGTCGTCGCTGGTGAGCGCGTGCAGGTCACCCGCCAACGTCGACTCCGAGGAGCCGGAGTATCGGCCCGTCACCGAGGCGGCGTAGAACCAGCGCGCCAGGAGGTTCTCGAGGTGTCGCCGCTCGATGCCGCGGCGCTTGCCATGGAGCCACAACGCATACGTCGCGAGGACAGCGAAGTCTGAGGAGATCTGGCGCTGCGACCGGTAGCCAGCGGCGTCCAGCACTCTGAGGAACTCGTGCCAGTTGTGGGTGCTGATGACTTCCTTCTGGGCTTCGCTCCATGTTGCGAAGCGGGCGCTGCGCTGTTCCCCTGCTTCGCCTTCGTCTGTTAGCGGATTCCCGCGCAGGAAGGCGTACACGTCGCTGAGCGCCGCGCGCCGGAATGCCAGGGAGGCAACGACACGGACCAGTTGCGTTGCATCCGGGATGATGTGGGGGTTCCAGGGGGTCTTCCCCCCGTCGAAGGAGCTCTTGGTGTGGGCAGCCCGCACCCAGGTTTCGAGATCCATGCGGTCCTGCTGCGCATGGACAGACATCAGGGTGAGCACGAAGTCGGATTGTCCCAGCTTCTTGCCGCCGTTGTTCGTCCGCACGAACACTTCAGCGACGTCCTGGACCTCAGCGTGCGACTTCAGCTCAACGACCGCCATCTTGAAGCTGGGGAGGCCCACCAGCCGGGAGATGTTCGCGATCGCAGCGTCCCGTTGGGCGTCAGACAGCGGTCGGCCGGCTTCCTCCATCCCTCGGATGTAGCTGTTCACCACGTGGTAGGAGTCGCGTGAGAACGCCTCCGTGATGTTGTTCAGCCACTCCGGATTCTTCTCGATGGCGCTGTTGAGCGTCTCGAAGCGGCCCTCCGTCGGCTTGAAGGCCACCTTGAGCGTGCGAGACTTATAGTCCGACCCCAAGACCTCCGCACCTTGCAGGACCGCGTAGATGGAGGTCACCCGCTGCTGGCCGTCGATCAGCAGCAACGAGGCTTCCACGGACTTCTCGTTGGTCCCGATGACCTTGACGTCATCTGATCTCGTCCGCCAGGTCATGACATTGCCGACCGGGTAGCCCCGGAACAGCGAGTCGAACAGGTCACGGACGTCGGTGTTGCTCCACACGAAGGGCCGCTGCATCTCTGGCAGTGCGAGCACCCCCGACTCGACCAGCTCCGCCAAGTGGCTCAGCGACGCCTGCGTGTCGACGAACTTGTCCTCGAGTGCGACGTCGACCATCTGTTCCTCCCTGTCCGGTTGACCGGCGATGGACCGTGTGCCTGTCCCGGTGGCTGTGCATCGCCGTTCGCTGTGCTTCGTCAGAGCCCTGAAGGGCCCAACTGGCTGAATATGCGGTCTGCTGGTCCGGGTGCGGCTGGCGCTTCCGAACCCACTGAAGTG
>PWTE01000079.1 GCA_003563915.1 Nitriliruptoraceae bacterium | reverse complement strand
GCAGGCCACCAGGTGACGGTCCCTGACCTGTTCGAAGGTCGCACCTTCGCAACCGTCGAGGACGGCGTTGCCCATGCCGAGGAGCTGGGTTTCCGCACGGTCATCGACCGCGGGGTCGCCGCCGCCGATCCCCTCCCGGCCGACCTGGTGTACGCCGGCTTCTCCTTGGGGCTGCTTCCCGCCCAGTACCTGGCACAGCAGCGTTCCGGCGCGCGTGGGGTCCTGCTCTACCACGGTGCTGTCCCCCCGACCGAGTTCGGCGGAACCTGGCCTGCGGCTGTACCGGCGCAGATCCACCTGATGGAGGGCGATCCCTGGGAGGAGCTCGCCCAGATCGAGCGGGTCGCCGCAGAGCTGTCCGCGGAGCTGTTCGTCTATCCCGGTGACCGCCACCTGTTCATCGACCGGTCGTCACCGGACCACGATGAAGCCGCGGCTCTACTGGCGTTCGACCGCAGCCTGGCGTTCCTCGACCGCCTCGGCTGAGGGTCGGTCGGTCAGCTGCAACAGCTCCCGCCGCAACAACCACCCGCACCGCCGGGGGGCGCTCCTCCGGCCAGAGGCAACGCCGACGTGCCACCCTCGCCCCCTGCCCCGCGAGCGATCAGGGAAGGGAGACGCACGGTGTCAGCCTGTCCGCAGGTGCACCCGGCCGGCGCGTCGGCGTCACCGAAGCTGCGGAGCTGCTCGAAGGTGTCGCCGCAGGCGCGACAGCGGTACTCGTAGATCGGCATGCCGACAAGGTAGCTCGTCCGCCACCACGCCGGCCAGCGCGACCGGACCCGCGGTCAGCCTCGGGGCGCGCGCACCGCGCACGTCCGGCTGGTTGACTAGCCCCCGGAAGGAGCCTGCCGATGCCCACCAGCCTGCCCGCACCGACCGTCCGACCCGACCGCGTCCCCGAGCTGGACACCGCCGCCACGGCGGAGCTGCTCACCTGGGTCGATGCCCAACGCGACGCGGCGGAGGATCCGCACGACCTCGCGCGACGGCTCGCGCCGATCATGGGCGCGCACCCGCGCGAGGACGGCAGCGTGGCCGTCGGGTTCTGGGCGCCGCGGCTGGTGCGGTTCCACGTGGCCGATAGCGACATCGCCCTCGAGATCCTCGACCCCGTCGGTGACCTGGACATCACCCGGGCACGCGACACGGTCCGGTTCCGACGCACCCTGGTCCCGGTCGAACGCCGTGGCGAGCTCGTCTTCGCGGTCGTCCGGGGTGTCGCCATCGGCACCCGCGAGCAGCTCGGCAGCTTCTACGCCCTGCACTTCGTCCAGGCGGACAGCGCGCCGGCCCGCATCCTCGACCCGATGGCCGCGTCGCTGCCCTTCGGTGCCTGCGCCCCGGCCGAGATCTACAACCTCGAGGTAGCCCGTCGCGACCGCGGCGACGTGGAGCACTGGCGCCGGCTCGCGGCCACCGCGGCCAGCGATCGGTGCGAACCGGGGATCGCCAAGGTGGGTCCGGTCACCAACATCCTGCAGCTGCACATCCCGACGGCGACCGCCGGCGGCACGCTCGCGAGCCTGACCCGGTGGTTCGAGCACCTCGCCGAGCAGGTGCGCACCGGTGCCGAGCCGACCCCGCACGAACGCGCCTTCCTGGGCTACGACGCGGTCCAGCTCCTGCCGGTCGAACCCACCACCGTCTACGAGGCTGGTCCCCCGTTCTGGCGGGACGTCCCTCCGACCCCGACGACGCCCAGCGAGACCGCCTCCACCTCGCCGTCCTCGCACCTGGTGGGCGCGCCCGCCGCTCCGGATGCGGACGGGTTCGTGACCGTGGAGCTGCGACGGCCGAACACGACCAACTGGGGCTACGACGTCGTCATCGCCGGGTCGGCGGCGATCAACCCGACGCTGCTCGAGACCGGCCGACCCAACGAGCTGATCGACCTCGCGACGGTGCTGCACACCTTCCCAGGCACGCCGATCCAGCTGATCGCCGACGTCGTCTACGGCCACAGCGACAACCAGGGCCTGGAGGTCCTCGACGACGAGTGGTTCGCCGGGCCCAACATGTACGGCCAGAACCTCGACTACCGCAACCCGTGGGTACGGGCCCTGCTGCTCGAGATGCAGCGCCGCAAGGTCGACTACGGCTTCGACGGGGTCCGCATCGACGGCGCGCAGGACTTCAGGTTCTACGACGCCTCGGAAGGCGAACTCGAGCACGACGACGCGTTCCTGCAGGCCATGTCGGACGTGGTGCAGGAGGTTGCGGGCTGCCGCTACCGGCCGTGGATGATCTTCGAGGACGGCCGCCCCTGGCCGGAGCCGGACTGGGAGCTGGCCTCGACCTACAGGGCGGTGATCGACGACCAGCTCGACGACGACGTGTTCCAGTGGGGACCGCTGACCTTCGCGCACAACACCCCTTTCGTGTACGGCTTCTGGTTGCGCTCGTGGTGGCGGATCCGCGAGATCCTGGACCACGGCTCGACCTGGATCTCGGGCTGCGCGAACCACGACACGCTGCGCCGCGGCACCCAGGTATCGCTGGAGCTCAACATCAACAACCGGCTGGGCGACACCAACCTGCAGATCCTGGACAAGGCCTACGACAACCCCGCGATCAAGCTGCTGTCGTACACGGCGCTACCCGGCGTCCCGATGGACTTCATCAACGCGTCGATGCGCGCCGCCTGGGGCTTCATCCGCAACCAGGACGACCGCTACGGCGTGAAGATCCTCGCCGAGGAAGCCGTGTCCCTGGACTGGCAGGTCGACGACGAGTTCTACGCCCTGGCCACCAACTTCCGGCGGCTGAAGGACCTCGGCTTCGAGACGCTCGAGGAGCTCCGACGGTTCATGGACCTGCTGCCCGCACTGGTCGAGGTCACCGACTACGACCTGGAGACGATCGCGCACCTCATCAACGACGTCGAACCGCCGCTCGCCGGCCCGCTCCCCGTCGACCCTGCGGGACTCAAGACGATCGCGCGGGCGTGGATGGACGACATGCACGACTACGCGAACGTCACCCGCTGGGTCTCACGCCTGTCGCCCGAACTCACCGCCTACAACCTGCAGGTCCGCGAGTTCCGCCGCGAACGGCCGTGGCTACGCGACGACCTGCGCGAGGGCGACGTGTTCGACTACCTCCACCCGGTCGAGGGGCGGACGGTCTTCGCATGCCTGCGCAACTCGCCGGTCAGCGACGAGCAGGTGCTGTTCGTCGCGAACATGCAGGGCGGGCCGGCGGACCTGAACCCCGTCGAACTCCCCCTCCCCGGCCTCACGCCGGAGGACTGGTACCTGCAGATCCGCACCCCCGACATCGGCACGGACTACCTCGGCGGATCGGTGACGCTGAACGACTCCGCTGGCCTGGTGTTCACCCGCTAGCGGGGGCTCACGCCTCGGGCACCATCACCAGCATCGCCAGGGGCGGCAGGGTCAGCTCCAGGGAGTGCTCGAACCCCTGCGACGACGTCGGCGCGGCGGCGACCCCGTCCGGGTTGTCGTGCTGGCCGCTGCCGCCGTAGACGGCGAGGTCGGAGTTCAGGGCCTCGACCCAACGGCCGTCGCGCGGCACGCCCAGCCGGTACGGCGCACGCGGGACGGGCGTGAGGTTGAACACGACCAGCGCCACCTCGCCGCCGGAGCCCCAGCGCAGGTAGGCGACGATCGACTGCTCCTCGTCGGACGCGTCGACCCACTGGAACCCGTCGGCGACCGTGTCCTGGCTGTGCAGGGCCGGCCGGTCGCGGTAGGCGGCAGCCAGGTCGCCGAACCAGCGTTGCAACCCGGCATGCTCCTCGCGGTCGAGCAGGTCCCAGTCGAGTTGCCCCTCGACGTCCCAGTCGCCGCGCTGCCCGAACTCGGTGCCCATCATCGTGAGCTTCTTGCCCGGCGAGGTGTACTGGTAGCCGAGCAGCGCCCGCAGGTTCGCCCGCTGCCGCCAGTCGTCGCCCGGCATCTGGTCGAGCAGGGACCCCTTGCCGTGCACCACCTCGTCGTGGGACAGGGGGAGGCAGAAGCGTTCGCTGGCGGCGTAGACCGACCGGAAGGTCAGCTGCCGCTGGTGCCAGCGGCGCTCGACCGGGTCGCGCTTGAAGTAGTCGAGCGAGTCGTGCATCCACCCGAGGTCCCACTTGAACCCGAACCCGAGCCCGCCGGCCCAGGTCGCCTGTGAGACGCCCGGCCACGCCGTGGACTCCTCCGCGAAGGTGCGGGCGCCCGCGTGGTCCTGGTCGATCATGTCGTTGAGCTGACGGAGGAACTCGATGGCCTCCAGGTGCTCGTTGCCGCCGTGCTCGTTGGGGACCCACTCCCCCGGACCGCGGGAGTAGTCGAGGTAGAGCATCGACGACACCGCGTCGCAGCGCAGCCCGTCGGCGTGGAACTCGGCCAGCCAGTAGGCGGCGGACGACAGCAGGAACGCCCGCACCTCCGGGCGGCCGTAGTTGAACATCGCCGAGTTCCAGTCGGGATG
>PWTE01000283.1 GCA_003563915.1 Nitriliruptoraceae bacterium | reverse complement strand
GCTTCTCGGCGAAGCGCCGCTCCCGATCGATCCAGATCACCGGCAGGTCCTCGCCCTGCTCGGCAGCCAGCGTCCGGCAGTGGTGGCACGTGGGGTGGTACGGCGAGCAGTTGATCTCGCAGCCTGCCACCACCGGGGTGTGCTCGTCGAGGAGGTCCACCAGCCGGCGCACGATGCGGCTCTTGGCCTGGCCCCGCTCCCCCAGCAGGATCAGGTCCTGCCCGGCTAACAGCGCCCGTTCGAGCTCAGGCAGCACGGTGTCGTCGTACCCGATGACCCCGGTCGTCGGGGGCGCTCCCGCCCGGAGCCGTTGGACGAGGTTGACGCGCAGCTCCTCCTTGACCGTCCGATCCGGGATCCCCGCTGCGCGGAGCTCGGCGAGGGTGGAGGGACGCGACATCGTGGCTCCTCGGTTGCCGTCACCGAGGGTACGGACCCCGTCGCCGCGCTGGACCGACGGGCGCGGTCGTCGCGTGTCAGCTGGAACGTCGGCGCAGGAGGGACCCGCCGCCGATGAGCGCGAGACCGAGCCCTGCCAGCAGCGCGAGCGGCAGCCCGGTGTGGGGCAACCTGCCGTCCGGGCAGTAGGTGGCGAGCAGTTCGGCCCCCTCGCCGAGCTCGCCGTGGATGTTGTCGGCGTCGGCTTCGATCTCCTCCAACGGGTACAGCGGCGTGACCCACACGTGCGGGGGACCATCGACGCTGGTGACGCTGGCCTCCGGTTCATCGATATGCAGTTCGACGTAGCCGGCGTCCTCCGCCTCGGTCAGCTCCCACACGATCGTGCCCGGATCGGCCACCGAACAGTCCTCCGTGGCGGTCCCGTCCCAGATGATCGCATCGGCATGGTCGTGCCCTTGGTCATCGTCCGCCGCCGCCGGGACGGCGGCGAGCACGAGCAGGGCGAAGGTGAGGGTCACGGCTGTCGAGCGGTGCATGTGGAACTCCTGTTGCGAACGGTTCGCAGCAAGCTAGCACCCAGGGGGCCGCGAGGCGAGCGGTACCGTGGGCGCGCCCCGACCCGCCGCCGAACGAGGCACCGTGAGCGACCACGACGAGCACCGCCAGCACTCCGACGACCCATCGGAGCCGATGCTGCGCTGCTCGCGCTGCGAGAAGGCGATCCCCGTCACCGACGCGATCGAGGCGCCGGTCGGCTACCAGTGCAAGGAGTGCGCGAAGGGTGCCGTTCCGGCCCGTCGCCTGACCGACGCGATCCAGGGAGCACCGGTCACCCGCGCGCTGGTCATCACGATCGCCGGACTGTTCATCGTGACCGCGGCCGTCCCCGGCGTCCTGCAGACCTTCGGCCTGCGGCCCATCCTGGTCGGCCCCGGCGGACCCGAGTGGCTCGACGCCGCGGTCCCCTGGTACTCGGCCTCCCCGGTCGCGCAGGTCATCGGCGAACCGTGGCTGCTGATCACCAGCGCCTTCCTCCACGCCAACCTGATGCACGTCGGCTTCAACGGTCTGCTGCTGTGGCAGCTCGGCCACATGCTCGAACCGCTCCTCGGGCGCAACCGCTTCATCGCGCTGTACGCGGCCGGGCTGGCCGGCGGTGGGCTGGGGGTCGTCGGGCTCGCATGGCTGGGAGCGTTCACCGGCTGGGTCGACGGGGTGTTCGGCACCGTCCTCGGCGGCAACCCCTTCCAGATCACGATCGGCGCGTCCGGGGCCGTGTTCGGGCTGATGGGAGCGGCCATGGTCGGGATGCGCGAGCGTGGGATCAACCCGTGGCGCACCGGCATCGGCATGCTGGTCCTGCTGAACCTCGGCCTGACCTTCTTCGTGCCGAACATCTCGGTCGGCGGTCACGTCGGCGGCTTGCTGGGCGGCTGGCTGGCGGCGCGCTACCTGTTCGTCCCGCGCGACCAGGCCGCGCGTGCGACCGGCATCGTCGTGGGACTCAGCGTGGGGATGCTGGTCCTCGCGGTCGTACTGGGCAGCCTGATCGTCCCGGCGCTGGGCGGCTGAGCCACCAGATCAGTCGGTGCGGTGGTCCGCGCTGGTCGCGCCGGGCGACCAGCCACGCGGGAGCGCCCGGGTCGCCGGGAACAGCAGGTCCAGGAACCGTTCGGCGGTCGGCTGGGGCTCGTGGTTGGCCAGACCGGGCCGCTCGTTCGCCTCGATGACCACGTGGTCGGGTCGCCCGGCATCCTGGACCAGGAGGTCGATGCCCACGACCGGGATGTCCAGGACCTGGCTCGCGTCGACGGCGGCCTCGGCCAGCTCCGGATGGAGCTGTTCTGTCACATCGTGGATCGTTCCGCCGGTGTGCAGGTTGGCGGTCCGACGCACCGCCAGTTCGACCCCCTCCGGGAGCACGTCGTCCAGTTCGTACCCGGCGTCGTGCACCGTCTTGAAGGTCACCTCGTCGGTCGGGATCTGCGACTCCCCGTCGGTCGCGGCGGACCTGCGGCGTGACGTAGCCGAGATCAGCTCCGCGATGCTGTGTGATCCCGTCCCCACCACGATCGCGGGCCGACGGATCGCTGCGGCGACCACCTGGTGATCGATCACCACGATCCGCAGGTCCTGCCCACGGACACAGGCCTCGATCAGGACGTCGGGGCAGTACCGCTCCGCGAGGGTCACCGCTTCGGTCAGCTCGCGCTCCGTGCGCACACCGACGGTGATGCCGTTGCCCTGCTCGCCGCGAGCGGGCTTCACGACGGCCTCGTTCACCTGGTCCAGGAACTCGATGTCGCCCTCGTCCGCGGTCGCGACCCGTCCGATCGGGACCTTGAGGCCCGCATCCGCCAGCAGCCGTCGGGTCAGCCGCTTGTCGTCACAGCGGCTCATCGCGACGGCGTTGGTCAGCTCCGACAGCGACTCACGTGTCTGGATGATGCGTCCCCCGTGGGACAGTTCCAGGAGCCCCGATTCGGCGTCCACCACCTCGACCTTGACGCCACGACGTAAGGCCTCGTCGGCGACGATCCGCGCGTAGACGTTGAGGTCGTCGATGCCCTCGCTGGGCGTCGCCGCGAACAGGCGCTCGTTGATCGGATTCTTGCGCTTGACGCAGTAGACCGGGACCCGCTCGAAGCCGAGCTTCTCGTAGAGGCCGATCGCGGGGGTGTTGTCGTGCACCACCGACAGGTCGAGGTAGGTCCGCCCCGCCTGCGCGCATCGTTGCGCGAGCGCCAGCACCAGCGCGCGCCCGACACCGGGGCGGGCGGTCTGCGGATCCACCGCCAGGCACCACAGGCTGGAGCCGTCCTCGGGGTCGTTGAAGGCCTCGCGGTGGTCGATGCCGGTGACGGTGCCGATGACCTCGCCCGTCTCGGTGTCCTCCGCGACGAGGTAGACGAAGGTCGCGCTGCGTTGGTTCTCGAGGAGCACATCCACCGGGGCGGTGACCATCCCGGCGGCGGTGTAGATCCGGTTGGTCGCGTGTGCATCGGCCTCACCCGACAGTTCCCGGATCTCGACGCCACCGGCGGGATCCGACACCTCGATCGGTCGATCGAGCCGCAGCCGGTAGGTGTGGCTCGGATCGATGAACAGCTCCTGCGGGGCCCGACTGACCAGCACGTGCGGTTCACGGACGTACAGGCAGATGTCCCGTCGGCCCGGCTCCTCGCGCGAGATCTCGGTCACCAGGTCGTCGTGCGAGGCGAAGGTCTGCCCGAAGATCAGCCGACCCCAGCCGCACTCGAGCGCGACCTCCTCTTGGAGGTGCTCGGTCAGGTCACCGGGCCGGTCCTCCCAGGAGCGGGTGGACAGACGATCCTCGTGGTGTGGCGTCGGCGACGACGCGGGAGCGTCAGGGTCGGACATCGTGGGCCTGCAGCCACAGTTCGAGCAGCCCGAGCTGCCACAGCTTGTTGCCCCGCAACGCGGTGAGCTCCTCGTTGGGGTCCTCCAACAACCGCTCGACGTAGGCGTCCTGGAACAGGCCTCGCTGGCGCGCCTCCGGCGCGTGCAGGGCGTCACGCACCAGCTCCAGGTACGGGCCCTGCAGGTGCTTGAGGGCGGGGACCGGGAAGTAGCCCTTCGGTCGGTCGATCACTTCGGAGGGGATCACCCGTCGGGCGGCCTCCTTCAGCACGCCCTTGCCCTCCTGGGCCAGCTTGAGCTCGGGCGGGATGCGGGCCGCGATGTCCAGCACCTCGTGGTCCAAGAAGGGCACGCGCGCTTCCAGGCCCGAGGCCATGGTCATGTTGTCGACCCGCTTGACCGGGTCGTCGACCAGCATGATCTGGGAGTCCAGCCGCAACGCCATGTCGGTCGCGGTCTCCGCCCCGGGTCGGGTGAAGTGCCGCTCGACGAAGGCGCGTGAGACGTCCTCCTCGATGCGGTGCTCCGGTCGCAGGACCTGGGCCATCTCGGCGTGGGGCCGGTCGAAGAAGGCTGCCTGGTAGCGCTCGACCGCCTGACGGACGAGCTGCTCGCGCGACGCCTCGGGACCCAGATCGTCGGTCAGCGCCTGCATCGGCGGGTACCAGTGGTAACCCGCGAACACCTCGTCGGCGCCCTGCCCCGACTGCACCACCTTGACGTGCTTCGCGACCTCCTGGCTGAGCAGGTAGAAGGCCACGGCGTCGTGGCTGACCATCGGCTCGGACATCGCGCCGACGGCCTCGTGCAGGGCCGGCAGCATCCGTTCGGTCCCGATGCGGATGCGGTGGTGGTCGGTGTCGAACTCGCGGGCGATCACGTCGGAGTACTTGAACTCGTCACCTTCCTCGCCGCCGACCGCTTCGAAGCCGATCGAGAAGGTCGTGATGCCGGTCTGGCCGGCTTCGGCCAGCAGGCCAACGACCATCGACGAATCCAGGCCGCCCGACAGCAGGACACCGACCGGGACGTCGGAGACCAGCCGCCACTCCACGGCTTGGCGCATCGTGTCGAGGACCGCCTCCTCCCAGTCCCGCTCGGTCCAGTCCGCGCGGTCGGGATCGCGGGTGAAATCGGGCTCCCAGAACTCGGTCATCTGCCGGGCGCCGTCCGCCTCGATCGCCAGGGTGGTCGCCGGTGGCAGCTTGCGGACCCCGTTCAGGATCGTGTGCGGCGCCGGCACGACGGCATGGAAGGTCAGGTAGTGGTGTAGCGCCACGGGATCGATCGAGGTGTCAAGATCCCCACCGGCGACCAGCGCCGGGAGGCTGGAGGCGAAGCGCAGCCGCGACGGCGTCTCGGCGAGGTAGAGCGGCTTGATGCCGAAACGGTCACGGCCGAGGAAGGTCCGCCGGGTGTCCCGCTCGTGGATCGCGAACGCGAACATGCCCTGCAACCGGTCGACGAACCGGTCGCCCCACGCGTGGTAGGCCTTCAGCACCACCTCGGTGTCCGAGGTGGAGAAGAACCGGTAGCCACGCTCCTCCTGGAGGTGGGCGCGGAGTTCCTGGTAGTTGTAGATGCAGCCGTTGAAGGCGATGGTGAGCCCGAGCTCGGGGTCGTGCATCGGCTGGTTGCCGCAGGCCGACAGGTCGATGATCGACAGGCGCCGGTGTCCGAGGGCCAGCGGGCCGGAGGCATAGATGCCCTCGCCATCGGGCCCACGCGGAGCCATCCGATCGGTCATCCGGGACACCGCACCCAGATCGGGGCTGGCACCGTCGAGCCGCAACTCGCCGCAGAAACCACACACGGTCTGACGTCCTCTCGCAGTCGAAGGTCAGGGTAGGCGGCTCCTGCAAGCCTTCGCGAAGCTGCAACCTGGACGGGCGACCCTCAGCGACGGGAGATGATCATCGTCCCGCTCGAGACCAGGTCGTAGAGCTCGATCACGTCCGAGTTGAACATCCGGACGCAGCCGTTGGAGGCGGCCTCACCGATCGAGTCCTCGTTCGGGGTGCCGTGGAAGCGGATGAGCGTGTCCCCGCCGCCAGGCCGGTTCCAGTTCAGGGCGCGCAGACCGAGCGGGTTGTTCGGGCCCGGGCCGATACGAGCCGGCATGTCCCTGCCCCAGCGGGTCGGTGCCGGGTTGACCCAGGTCGGCTCGAAGCGTTTCGCGCCGACCACGAAGGTGCCGGTGGGCGTCGGGCTGCCCCCCGTACCCACCGCCACGGGCCAGGACCGCAGCACCTGATCGCCCCGGTGCAGCTCGACGACCCGGCGGGACTGGTGGACGACCAGCACGTCGCGCAGGTCGGCCACATCGCGGGCGGGACGGACGGTCGGCACCTGCAGATCGACCTCGGAGGCCGCGCCCTGCAGCGCAGCACGCAGGTCCCCGGCTGCGGCGGCGCGATCGAGCGCTCGGCCCTCGCGACCGGCTCTCCGGCGGACCGTCCCGCTGGACCAGTCGACCGTGGCGTTGACCGCCGCGATGTTCAGGCTGGCCGCGATCTCGCCCACCAGCGCGTCGATCGCGCTGTCCGGGACCTCCAGCGACACCGGGACCTGTGACGGGTCACCACCGGTCCGGGCTTCGTGCAGCGCCGCGGCGACGAGCGCATCGCCGTCCACGACGGCAGCCAACTCGGCGGGAGTGGTCGTCCACCGTCCGTCGGCGTGGGACAGGGTCACCTCGCGGGTCAGGGTGGCGTCCAGCGCAGCGAGCGCACCCACGCGAGCCGCCGCGACGACCTCGTTCCCGACCTGGGGTTCCAGGACCGTGTGTGGCAGCTCCAGAGGATCGTCCCGGCGCTCGAGCAACGACGTCCGGAGCAGTTCGATCGCGGCCACCTGGTCGACCTCGAACCCGTTCTCCGAGGCCGCGACCACGACCTCCCCCTCCTCCCACCCGATCGTGGCATCGACGGGACGGTGATCGACCTCGGCGGCACGTTCCCCGACCCAGGCCTCCAGCGCGTCCTCGGGGATCGTGACCGTCGCCTGGAGGTCCAGCTCGACCTGGGCGCCGAACCAGCGCAGCTGCGCGAGTTCCACCAGCGAGCGGTCGTGGCTGGCGCTGAGGGCCGTGGCGACGAGGTCGCCCACGTCGGTCGCTGCCTGCAGCTGCCTGGCGTCGACGGTCCACTCGTGGCCGTCCGCGTGGATCACGTGCGGGTGGTCGATCACCGCAGCCAGCGCCTCGCCTGCGACGGTCAGGGCCTCCTCCCGGTCCAACAGCCCGACGTCCACCCCAGCGATCACCGTGCCCGGCAACAGACGGGCCTCATCGCGCAGCTCCGTGCCCCAGGCATGGCTGATGACCAGACCGGTACCGACGATCGCCAGCATCAGCGCGGCGAGGGCCACGCCCGCCCACCGCCACAAAGAGCGACCACCTCGCCGCCGGACGGCGGGGCCAGGATCCGGATCCCCGGCGGTCCACCGTTTCGGGACCTTCTCGGTCGTGCTCACCGCTCCCCCGTCACACCCTGGATCGCGGGCCACCGTCCACCCCGGTCGGTTGCCGGCGACGACACCTCGGCCCCTCGCAAGCCGGTGACGTTACGCCGTTCGCGCCGTGAGCGCGACGGGTGGACGCCCCGTGCACACCGCTTCCGCTCACCGCCTCCGGGCTCAGGAGCCCTTCAGCTGTGCGAACAACTCCCGGGGATGCCAGTAGCCCTCCATCGAGGTGATGCGATCCTGATCATCGAAGGCGAACACGTCGATCCCTCCGTAGCCGACCTCGACGCCGTCCTTCGACCGGCCTCGGGCCGACCAACGGACCGCGACCCGCCCACCCGCGTGGAAGCTGTCCTCCGGGGTGAGCACCATCTCGTCGAAGGTGTCCGTGATGCCGGAGAGGAAGCGCTGGAACCCCTCGGCGTCGGTGATGGGCGTGGCACCGACCGGGTCCTCCATCACCCCGTCGGGCGCGAACAGGGCCGCCAGCGCCCGCGCATCCTGGGTCGAGACCGCCTGGAAGTAGCGCTCGACCACCGCCTGCTTGCCGTCATCCGCCATGCCGCCCTCCTCCGGGGTTCTCCTCGACCGGGACCGTAGTGATCCGTCCGGCCGGCCGCCGATCCGTGCCACCGGTGCTGCGCGAACTCCCTGTGTAGTCTCGTGACGTCCGGTCCCGCGCTCCCGGGCGCCACCACGATGAGCGCGCGCCACCCCGAGATCCCTGCCTGGGAGGCCACCCGTGGAACCCGTCGCACTGTCGCCCGATCGCCGCGCGAAGGACCTGGCCCGGATGCGGGACGAGAGCTTCGACATCCTGGTCATCGGGGGTGGGGTCACCGGGGCGGGTATCGCGCTGGACGCGGCGACGCGGGGACTCACCGTGGCCCTCGTCGAGCAGCGGGACTTCGCCGCCGGGACGTCCAGCCGCTCCTCCAAGCTGATCCACGGCGGGCTGCGCTACCTCGAACAGCTCAACTTCGCACTGGTCCGCGAAGCTCTGACGGAACGTGGGCTGCTGCTGAACGACCTCGCGCCCCACCTGATCAAGCCCGTGTCGTTCCTCTACCCGTTGAAGCATCCCGTCTGGGAGCGTGCCTACGCCGGCGCCGGCGTGCTGCTCTACGACACGCTCGGCGGGGCCCGCCAGCTGCCTCGCCACCAGCATCTCTCGCGCCGTAAGGCGCTGGAGCTGGTCCCGTCGCTGCGCAGCGACGCGCTCGTCGGCGCACTGCGCTACTGGGACGCGCAGGTCGACGACGCACGCCACACCATGGAGATCGCTCGCACCGCGGCCGCCTACGGGGCGGCTGTGGCGATCTCCGCGCGCGTGACCGACCTGCTGCGTGAGGGCGAACGCGTCGTCGGGGCGGTCGTCCGCGACCAGGAGGGCGGCGAGGAGGTCCACGTCCACGCCAAACAGGTCATCAACGCCACCGGGGTCTGGGCGGACAACATCCAGGAGATGGCCGGCCGAGGCCGGGTCCAGGTCCGCGCTTCCAAGGGCATCCACATCGTGGTGCCGAAGGACCGCATCCACGCGGACAGCGGCATGATCCTGCGCACCGAGACGTCGGTGCTGTTCGTGGTCCCGTGGGGCACCCACTGGATCATCGGCACCACCGACACCGACTGGGAGCTCGACCTGGCCCACCCGGCCGCGTCCGCGACCGACATCCAGTACCTGCTCGACCGCGTGAACCAGGTCCTGCGCACGCCCCTGACCCACGAGGACGTCGAGGGGGTCTACGCCGGCCTGCGTCCGCTGCTGGCCGGCGAGTCCGAGGCCACCTCGAAACTGTCACGCGAGCACGCGGTCGCCCAGACCGCGGCAGGACTCATCACCATCGCTGGCGGCAAGTACACGACCTACCGGGTCATGGCCAAGGACGCGGTCGACGCCGCGGCCCGGTCACTGCCACAACGGGTCCCCCCGTGCGTGACCGACCGGACGCCGCTGCTCGGCGCCGAGGGCTACCACGCCCTGTGGAACCGTCGCCGCCGTCTGGCGGACGAGGTCGGCATCCACGTCAGCCGCATCGAGCACCTCCTGAACCGCTACGGCTCGCTGATCAGCGAGCTCCTCACACTGCTCGAGGACCGCCCTGAGCTGGGCGAACGCATCGACGGCGCGCCCGACTACCTCAAGGTCGAGGCGCTGTACGCCGCCTCGCACGAGGGCGCGCTCCACCTCGACGACCTGCTGACCCGCCGCACCCGCATCTCGGTCCAGACCTTCGACCGCGGGCTCGCCGCGGCACGGGACGTCGCCCCGCTCATGGGCGAGGTGTTGGGCTGGGACGACACCACGCTCAAGCGCGAGATCGAGCACTACGAGGCGCGGATCGCCGCCGAGGTCGAGTCGCAGAAGATGCCCGACGACCGCACCGCGGACGCCGCTCGGATGGGCGCCCGCGACGTGCGGGTGGGCGGTGCCGCCTGAGCGTCGACACCACCGACGCCCGGCCGCGGTGCGGAGCTAGGCCTGGAGCACGCTGAGGTCCAGATCCATCCCCACGACCCAGTTGGGAGCGTCCACCACCTCGACGATACGCAGGTGCCCGGCGACGGACGTCAGCGCGTACGCGTCGGCAGGGTCCAGGCCGAACCGGTCGGCGAGGTGGTCGATCATCGCGCGGGTCGCGTCCCTCGCCCCGGTGTACAGATCGGGCCCCACGCCGGTCGTGACGTGCCGGGGTCCCACGGGGGGTCCCGTCGCCACGCCCGGACGGTCGTCGCTCGTCGTCGGCAACACGAGCTGCGGGGCGTCGATCTCCAGATCACGCCGGACATCGACACGCAGGCGGGCCGTGGCCGTGGTCTCGATCGCCGTGCCGCAGACCTCACCGTCACCCTGCGCACCGTGAGGGTCACCCGCCGACAGCAACGCACCGTCGACCTCGATCGGTAGGAGCAGGGTCGCACCGGCACGGACGTCCCGGCAGTCGAGGTTCCCGCCGACGCGGCCGGGCGGGATGACGCTGTGCGGTCCCGGCTCGCCGGGCGCGACGCCGACCGTTCCGAGGAACGGGGCGAGCGGGATGCGGGCGAACCCACCGACCTCGATGTGGCTGGCCTCGATCCGGGAGACGACCACGTGAGGGTCGGGGAACTCGTCGGCGAGGAGACCGAAGCCGGGGATGAGCGTCGTCCACCCGACGGGTCCGGGCACGACCTCCTGCAGGGTGATCTCCAGGACGTCACCAGGGGCGGTATCGGCGACGCGGATCGGCCCGGTGAGCGGGTTCGCGCGGTCGAGGTCCATGCGCGCGACATCGGCCGCGGTCGCCTCGGGGCCGAGCTGGCCGGCGAAGGCATCATGCAGCACGAGCTCGACCTCGTCGCCGGGCCCGATCTCCGCATCCGGAGGCAGGTCGCGGTCCCAGCCGAGGTGACCGTCGCGGTGGTGCAGCGTACGCATCGCAGGCTCCCGTGATCGACGCGGCAGCTCGCCCCCACCCTAGGACACCGCGGTCGAGCGTTGCTGGCAAGCGGCCTCGCCACAGACCGCCGAGGTCCGCCGGTACCCTCGCCACCGATGCTCCGCGACCTGCTGCGCCCCGCTGCGCTCGTCAGCCACCTCCTCGTCCTGGCCGTGGCCGTGGCCTGCGTCGCCCTCGGCCTGTGGCAGCTGGACCGGCTCGCGGCGGTACGTGAGGACAACGCCCGTCTGGCGGAACGGCTCGAGGCCCCGCCGGTCGACCTGACCACGCTGACAGGCGGGCCGGTCCCCGAGGCAGACCTCGAGTTCCGCTCGGTGACCGCTTCCGGGACCTACCGCCACGACGAGGAGGTCCTGCAGCGCAACCGCGACCACCAGGGTCAGACCGGCTTCCACCTGCTCACCCCGCTGGAGCTCGAGGACGGCGAGGTGGTGGTGCTCGTCCGCCGCGGCTGGGTGCCGTCGGAGCTCTCGGATCCACCGGTCGAACAGACCGCGCCACCGTCGGGAACGGTGACCCTCACGGGGATCCTCGAACGACCGGTCCCGCAACCTGGCTTCGGTCCGCAGGATCCCGACGAGGGGCACCTCGAGCGGGTGTTCCACACGGACACCGCCCGCCTGGACCGTCAGGTCGACGGCGAACTGTTCCCGATGGTGCTGCGTCTGGAGACGCAGCAGCCGCCGCTCAACACCGGTCCCGGTCAGCTGCCCTTCGCGCTCCCCGGCCCGGAGCTCGACGAGGCGAACCACCTCTCGTACGCGGTGCAGTGGTTCTCCTTCGCCGTGATCGCGCTGATCACCTACGGCGCGTGGTGGTTCACCCGTCAACGACGCCGCGACGGACCGGACGAGGGTCCGGATCGCGCCGGCGACCAGCGCCACGACCACGTTCGGGCCTGAGCCGTGCTCGACCTCAGCTGAGCCGGATCTCCTCGCGTTCCAGGAGCCACCGTTCGAAGGTGCGGTTGCACAGCACCGCAGGGGACCGACGCTCACGCAGCAGTTCCACCGCGTCCCGCGGCTCCATCCCCGCCAGGATGAGCGCCAACCCGGAGACCAGCCCGGAACGGTTGAGTCCCGCCTGACAGTGGATCAGGGTCTTGCCGTCCTGGACCGCCCCGAGCGCCCATCCCGCGATGCCGTAGATCTCGGTCCCTGCGCCCAGAGGCGCCGGTGAGTCGAACAACTCCACCTCGACCATCTCGGTCTCGGGACCCACCTCGTAGCGCTCCCAGGGGTGCAGCGAGACGACGTAGCGGAAGTCGCGGGGAAGCGGGACCCCGTGCCGGACCCCACCCATCCAGAGGTTGCCGGCGATGTGTGAGACGAGCGGCATCGAGAACGGGGTGTCGCCGTGCACCGCGAACCCCTGGATGTGCTGGCTCTCCAGATCGGCGCTGAGGTCATCGATCATCGACAGCGGATCCTCGTATCGCGGACCGACAGCATGCCCGACCGCCGAACGCTCGGCAGGGCTACGGTCCAGGACGCCGCGGCACGCACCGACCGTCGGCTCGACCGATCCCACGGACCGCCCTATGTCACGTCCCACCCCGCAGGAGCTCGACCAACGCGGCCGCGCCGCCCGCAAGCAGGTCGGCCGCCGTTCCCATGCCGCCTGCCCGGGACCGGCCGGCCGTCCCGATCCGCTGGCCCTGCTGCGGGCGCAAGACGAGGCTCGGGCTCCCGAACTCCTGGGGTTGCGCTACGCCAGGATGGCGGCATCACCTTTCACGTTCCTGCGCGGATCGGCGGCGGTGATGGCGGCCGACCTCGCGGCCACCCCGACCACTCCGCTGTCCACGCAGCTCTGTGGGGACGCCCACGTGCTGAACATCGAGACCTTCGCCACCCCGGAGCGACGGCTGGTCTTCGACATCACGGACTTCGACGAGACGCTCCGAGGTCCCTTCGAGTGGGATCTCAAGCGCATGACGGCCTCGCTGGTGGTTGCGGCCCGTGACCGCGGGTTCGACACCGAGGTTGCCGACGAGGCGATCTACCGTTGCCTAGCGCGGTACCGGACGACGATGCGCGAGCACCGTGACGCCGACGTCCTGGATGTCTGGTACGCGAGCATCGGCGAGCGCGACGTCCTGTCCGTGCTCGGCGAGCTGGTGGACGACGGCGAGCTCGGTTCCGAGCTGCTGACCACCACCCACGAGATCTTCGACAAGGCGCGGAAGCGCACCAGCAAGCGTGCCGCTGGCCGTCTGACCGAGGAGGTCGACGGGCGGCTCCAGATGCGTGAGGAGCCGCCGGTCCTGTCACGCGACGTCCTCCCTGACGATCGTCACGACCTGGCGAGCCGGTTCCTCGAGGGCTACCTCACCAGCCTGCCAGCACACCGCCGCACGTTGCTTGCCCGCTTCGAGGTGGTCGACGTGGCCCGGCGGGTGGTGGGGGTCGGCAGCGTCGGCACCCGCTGCTACGTGATCCTGCTCCACGGCCGGGACGCGGACGACCCTCTGGTCCTGCAGGTCAAGGAGGCCGGACCGTCCGTGCTCGAGCCGTACGCCGACGTCACCGGTGCTCGCCCTCACGGCCGCCGTGTCGTCGAAGGGCAGCGCACGATGCAGACGGTCAGCGACATCTTCCTCGGGTGGGTATCCACCGTGGGCCCCGACGGGGTGGAGCGCGACTTCTACGTCCGGCAGTTCCGCAACATGAAGGGCAAGGTCGACCTCGAGGACCTCGACGCGGAAGGGCTGGTCGCCTTCGCCGACCTGTGCGGACACCTGCTCGCCGATGCCCACGCCCGCGGAGGCCATCCTGCGGAGCTCGCCGGCTACCTCGGCAAGAGCGACGGCATCATCGAGGCCCTCATCAGCTTCTCCCACGACTACGCCGACCTGACCGAGCGCGACCATCGAGCCCTGCTCGCTGCGATCGATGCCGGCAAGGTCCCCTACGAGCCCGAGGACTGACCCCGCTGGGCAACCGCGACATCGGCCGTGCCCCAGGGGCGATCCAGCACTACCAGTTGGACGGGCCCTTGACCGTGTTGTTGCCGTCGTTGACGGTCCAGGTCGACGTCCACGCACAGGCGGCAGCGTTCTGCGACCGGCGTTCATACTCCGTGCCGTCGCCCTCGAGCCAGATGGCGACCCCGGGGTTGGCGAAGCAGGTGTCGGGCCACACCTCGACCGTGACCTCGTTGGTCCGACCTTCGGTCATGTAGGGGGTCAGGTCGACGTCGGTCGTCTCCGAGTAGCGTTCGATCCGCTTGACGTAGGTGCTGTTGACGTAGACGTCGATCCAGCCGGGACCGCTGTAGGCCCGCAGCATCCAGTTGGTCTGCTCTGTGGGGATCTCGGTCTGGTCGCATCCGATGTCGGTGACGGTGACCTGATCGGTGACGGTGACCCGCTCCCCGTCCAGGGTCCGCAACCCGAAGGTCAGGGGGATGGCGTTGGCGGTGTTGACGCTGTGCAGCCAGTCCTGGATGGTGCCGGAGCGCATGGCCTCGAAGGCCTCGTCCTGGTTGCCGCCGTAGGCCCGGACCGCCATCTGGGAGTTGGCGACGATCCGCCGCTGCTTCTCGGCGACCTCGCCCTCGCCGGAGAAGCCCCCGTAGGAGCCCTCCATCGCTGCCTTGAGCTCCCGGGCGTTCGACACCTGGGTGCTGCTGATCGTGACGTAGACGGCCCGACCGTAGGTGACCGTGTCGATCAGCACCGGCGGGTTGTCGGCGCCGACGCGCCCCTCGGCCACGAGCGCGTCGATGCGCCCGACGTCGGTCGACGCGAGCAGGTAGTCACTGGGGCGACGGATCGTCGACCGATCGACCGACACCCTGAACATCGGTTGCACCAGGCGCATGCTGACCGAGTGCTCGCGGCGCTCCTGGCTCTGGTCGAACTGGGACGAGAAGGCCGAACGCAGGCCCGGGGAGTCGTAGCGGACCGAGATCCCCAGGTGCAGGAGGGCTTCCTCGTAGGCGGAGCTCTCCTCGACGACGTAGTCGACCTGGAACGGGGGCTGGTCGGTGGCACCGGCCTTCAGATCGGCGATCGCCCGGGTGAGTTCCGAGCTGGTCGGGTTCGCCACGTTGGCCGTCGGATCGGCGGAGGCCAGATCCATCTGGAGGGTCAGCGGCGCCCGGTCGAAGGGCAGCGCGCGGAGGTCGCCTTCGAGCACGTTACGACCCTCGACCAGCAGGCCGGGCAGTGCCTCGCCTGCGAAAGCGAACACGGGGAAGTTCGTGAAGTCGCTCGACAGGGTCCGGGTGTCGCGCGCAGCGCAGACGTAGCTGTACGTGCCCTCGGTCCACTCCGAGGCCAAGGAGGCGGGATCCCGCTGATCCTCGGCCTCGACGATCGGGGGCGACCACGAACTGTAGGTCGCCAGGATCTGCTCGACCGCCGGGTCGCGCTCGACCGGACCGGCATCCACGGGCTCGGTCGAGCCAGCATCTCCGGGCTCAGTGACATCATCGACCGGATCGGTAACCGGTGCGCCATGGCCGATGTCACCCTGGCACGCCGTGATGGCCATGAGGGAAACGGCCACGAGCGCGGTCAGGAAGCGGGACCGGGTTGGCATCGGACCCCGTCTCTGCTCGTGCATGGCTTCCATCGGGGTGGTGTCCATCGCGGGCGTCATCGTGGTCGTCTCCCAGGTGTTCGATGGGACCACCATGCGCCTAAGGCCCCCGGACCGTCATGAGGCATCTGCCTTAGATCCCGCCCAGCCCCTCAGCTCAGCGGCAACCGCTAGCCGCCAGCGATCACCCCACAGCGGAACTGGAGGCACCCTGACGGGCGGCCGTGCATACTTCTCCGATGGCACTCCATCCCCGGTCCGCGCGCTTCGTCGGCCGTGCCGATGAGCTCGCTCGGCTGGAGCAGGCGGTAGGTCGGGCCGTCGAGGGGACGCCGTCCACGGTGCTGGTGGGCGGTGATGCGGGTGCTGGCAAGACCCGGCTGATCGAGGAGTTCACCGATTCCGCCCGGGGGCAGGGGGTGCGGGTGCTGACCGGTGGGTGTCTCGAGCTTGGAGACGGCGGGCTGCCCTTCGGTGCCGTGACGGAGGTGTTGCGGGGGTTGGCGAACGAGATCGGGCTGCCCGAGCTGCGGCGGTTGGCGGGGCAGGACGCCCGTGAGCTGCAGCGTCTGGCGCCGGCGGTGCGGCCGGTCGACCAGCCTGACGGTGAGGGGTGGGGCGTCGAACTGGATGCCTCGTCGCAGCTGCGGCTGTTCGAGGCGCTGCTGGGGCTGGTGGGACGGCTCGCCACCGAGTCGCCGCTGGTGGTCGTCCTCGAGGATGTGCACTGGGCGGATACCTCGACGCGGGACCTGTTGGTGTTCCTGGCTCACAACCTGCGCCAGGTCGGGACGGTGGTGGTCGCGACCTACCGGAGCGATGAGCTCCACCGGCAGCATCCGTTGCGGCCCGTGCTGGCCCGGATCCTGCGGGGTGACGGCGTCGAGCGGGTCGATGTCGCGCCGTTCGACCGTGGCGAGGTGGCGCTGCTGCTGGAGGGGATCCTGGGTGCCGCGCCGGAGCCCGAGCTTCTCGAGCGCGTGTTCGTCCGCTCTCAGGGCAATGCGTTCTTCGTCGAGGAGCTACTCGCGGCCGGCGGGGCACGGGATGCGGAGCTGCCCGACTCGTTGCGCGACATCCTGCTGGTCACGCTCGACGGGTTGCCACCGGAGGTGCTGGAGGTGTTGCGGGTCGTGGCGGCCGCTGGTGGGACAGCCCGACATGCGCTGGTGTCGCAACTCGTGGCGTCGGCCGGCGGACCCGACGGCGCCGGCCTGGATGGGGCTCTGCGGGTCGTGGTCGAACACGGGGTACTGGTGGCCGATGCGGTGGCGGGCACCTATACGTTCCGGCATGCGCTGCTGTCCGAGGCGGTGTACTCCACGTTGTTGCCCGGGGAGGTGGGCCGGCTGCATGCTGCCTTGGCCACGGCGATCGAGGCCGACCCGAGCCTGGCGTTCCGGTCGGCAGCCGCGGAGCTGGCGGTGCACTGGGACGCGGCCGAGGATGGGCCCCGGGCGTTGTCCGCTTCGGTGGCGGCGGCCCGTGAGGCGGTAGCTGCGGCCGGTGTCGCCGAGGCTCACCGCCACGTGGAGCGTGTCCTGCAGCTGTGGTCGCACGTGGATGATGCCGCTGCGCGCGCCGGGTTGGACCGCACGGCGGTGACCCAGTGGGCTGCCGAGCTGTCGTATCTGGTCGGCGACCCGGCACGTGCGGTTGCGCTACAGGAGCAGGCGGTGGTCGAGGAGACCGGTGGTGACCCGCACCAGCAGGCGATGATGTTCGAGCGGCTCGGCCGGTTCCGGTGGGACGCAGGTGACAGTCCCGGGGCCGAGGCGGCGTACGCCGAAGCGCTCCGGCTGATGCCTGAGGAGCCACCCTCGGCCGAACGGGCCCGAGTGTTGTCCGGCTACAGCCAGTTCCTGATGGTCAGCTTGCGCTTGCAGGAGTCCGAGCGCTACGGGCAGCAGGCATTGACGATGGCCCGCGAGGTCGGGGCTCAGGCGGTCGAGTGCCATGCACTCAACAACGTCGGTCCTATCCTCGCATCGTGGGGTGACGAGCGCGGCTTCGAGCTGTTGCGTGAGGCCCGGGCGATCGCCGAGGAGCTTGGCACCACCGACGAGATCATGCGCTCCTACTTCAACGAGGCGGGCAGGCTCGACGATCTGGCCCGCTTCGACGAGGCGATCGAGGTGGGCCTCGAGGGACTTGAGCGGGCACGCGAGTTGGGTGCCGAACGGCAATCGGCCGCAGGGCTGTCCCACCTGGTGGCCATCGGTGCCTTGTATGCCGGGCGCTGGCAGCTCGCCGACGAGGTCCTGCGTGCAGCACCGCGCGACACTGGGGGCATCACCGCCGGGTACGAACACCTGGCTCGCGCGTACCTGTCCGCGGTCCGCGGCGAAGCGGAGCTGGCACGCGATGAGCTCGCAGCCGCCGAACGTTTCCGTGCACACGTCAACGAGCAATCCCGCGACTGGTTCGTCGCAACCTGGTTGATGCTCACGTTGCTCGACGGCGATGCCGATCAGGCACGACGACTGATCACGGCACGGCAGCACAGCCACGACCGGGTCACGTTCCAGGGCCTCTGGGTCGGTGCCTACGCCCTGCAGGCTCTCATCGATCTTGACATCGCTGACCGACACGATCCGGAACTCCCCGACCGGATGCTGGCCGAGAGCCACGACCTCGCATCTGGGTTCGGGGCTGACAGCGTCCTCGCGGCCGCGTGGACGGCGTTGATCGAGGCCGAACACGCCCGCGTCCTGGACGCCTCTGACCAGGCGGACCGCTGGACCACCGCAATCGCCCGGTGCGACGAGCTCGGGATGGTCTACTACGCCGCCTACGCCCGCTACCGGCTCGCGCAGACACGGCTCGCTGATGGAGCCCGCGACGGCGTTGCCGACCTGCTGCGCTCAGCCCATGACGTGGCGCGCGAACTGCAAGCCCGGCCACTCCTGGCAGATGTCGTCACGCTGGCACGGCGCGCTCGCATCGACCTCGGTACGGAGACAGTCACCTCCCTCGCCGACGGTCTCGGACTGACCGCCCGCGAGGTGGAGGTGCTCCTGCTGGTCGCCGACGGACGCACCAACCCACAGATCGCCGAGCAGCTCTACATCAGCGCCAAGACCGCCAGCGTCCACGTCTCCAACATCCTGCGCAAGCTCGAGGTGTCCAACCGCGGCGAGGCCGCGGCACTCGCCCACCGGAACGGCCTCACCAAGGGGTAGAGACCGCCGCGGACAGCCGCACGAGGGCCACGAGGGCTCGGCAACCCCCTCCCTCGGTGCTGCCCGCAGGATCTCGTATCTCGCCGACCCCGGGGTGGTTGCTGGGGCCGGTCAGCCGCCGTTCGCGAACAGGTCGGCGGTACCGGTCGCGTCCATCGCGCCCGACAGCCGCTCCAACGCGTGCACGTATGCGGCGGTCCGCAAGGGCAGGTCACGCTCATCGGCGAGGTCCGCGACCGTGTGGGTCTCGGTCACCATCCGTTCTTCGAGCCGCTCGGCGACGGTGGCGGCCGTCCAGCGGTCACCCTGACGGTTCGCCACCCACTCGAACCAACTGACCGTGACGCCACCGGCGTTGACGAGGATGTCGGGCACGATCTCGACCCCGGTGTCGTCCAGGATCCGGTCGGCCTGAGCCGTGATCGGGCCGTTCGCGACCTCGAAGACGACCTTCGCCTGCAGCTCGCCCGCGTTGTCCGCATGGATCGCCCCCTCGAGCGCAGCCGGGATCAGCGCGTCGGTCTCGGTGGTCAGCACGGCGTCACGCTCCCGTTCCTCACCGACCGGGCACCCCGCCAGTGATCCGGTGCCGTCCTTGTGCTCACGCACCTTGGCGACATCCAGACCGTCTGGGTCGACGATCGTCGCCGACGAATCGCCGACCGCGACGACCATCCACCCGTCCTCCGCCAGGAGCGTCGCCAGCTGCGCCCCCGCGTTCCCGAACCCCTGGATCGCCGCGCGCGGTCGATCGAGGTCATCGAGCACGCGGTCACGCAGCTCGCGGATCACCAGGAACGCGCCATCCGAGGTCGCGCTGGAGCGCCCCGCGATGCCACCGAGCTGGCGCGGCTTGCCGGTGATGACCGCCGGTTGGTGGCGACGGGTGATCTTCGCGTACTCGTGGACCATCCATCCCATCACGAGCTCGTTGGTGGCGACGTCCGGTGCGGGCACGTCCAGGTCGGGTCCGATCACGTCCGCGATCGCGGCGGTGTAGCCGCGGGTGAGCCGCTCGAGCTCCGCCGCGGACAGCTCCTTCGGATCGACGGCCACGCCGCCCTTGCCACCGCCGAAGGGCAGGTCCATCAGGGCGGTCTTGAAGGTCATCCAGAAGGCCAGCGTCGTGACCTCGGCGGCGGTGACCGACGGGTGGAAACGGATCCCACCCTTGGCGGGCCCCCGTGTGGAGTCGTACCGGACGCGGTAGCCCGCGAAGGTCCGCAGCGTGCCGTCGTCCATGCGCACGGGTATCGACACCTTCAGCGACATCTCGGGCAGCTGGAGCCGCTCGATCGCGTCGACCGAGAGCTGCGCGTGTTCGCACGCGTCGTGGAACCGCTGCTCGGCATCCTCCAGGAGCGCATCGTTCATCAGGTCCCCTCGTGCACGAAGCGGTAGTGCGAGACGTGCCACTCGTCGCCGCCGCGGGCGGCGAACAACTCCTCGCAGGCGATGGTGAACACCCGCCAACGGTGCAGCCAGGCCGGGGCGCGCTCCACACCGTAGGTCTCGGCGAACAGGGCCAACGCCTGATCCCGGTGGGCATCCAGCTGGTCGAGCCAGGCTCGAAGCGTCCGCGCGTAGTGGCACCCGGAGAGCGCCCAGTGGTCCTCGATCGTCAACCCGCGCACGCTGTGCAGCAGCAGGTCGTCCGAGGGCATCAGCCCACCGCTGAAGAAGTGGCGCGCCATCCAGTCGGCGTTGGAGCCGGTCTCGAAGGGGTAGGCGTCACTCCGGTGCACGAACACGTGCACGAACAGCTTGCCGCCGGGTCGCAACCAGGATGCGATCCGCTCGGTCAACACCGTGTGGTTGCGGACGTGCTCGAACATCTCGACCGACACGACGCGGTCGAAAGCATCCGGATACACCACATCGCCGTGAGCCTCCACCCCGAGTTGGTTGACGTCGCAGGTCAGGACCCGGACGTTGGTGAGCCCGCGATCCGCCGCCTGCTTCTCGATGTACTCGCGTTGGGTCGTCGAGTTCGAGACGGCGGTGATCCGTGACGCCGGGTAGTGCTCGGCGATCCACAGCGTCAGAGACCCCCAGCCGCAGCCGAGCTCGAGTACGTCCTGCCCGTCGGCGAGCTGCGCCCGCTCGCAGGACAGTCGCAGCATCGCCGCTTCGGCCACCGCCAGCGCCGACGAACCCGCAGCGGGACGGTCCCGCCGGTCCGGCGGGTACCACGCGCACGAGTACTTCAGGTGCGGTCCCAGCATCAGCTCGAACAGCTCCGTGGGGACCTCGTAGTGCTGCTCGTTCGCGTCGTCGGTGTCGATGGCGACCGGCGAGCTGGCGAGTGACGCGAGCAGTTCCCGCTTGCGGTTGGCGCGGTCCTCGACGCTGCCACGTGTGATCCGTCGGCGACGCTGCCACAGGAGCAGACGGATCACCCGCCGCAGCACGGGGTCCGGCAGGACGCCCCGATCGATGACACGATCCACGACCCAGGCGCCGGGCGGCGTCCGGCCACTCATGCGACACCTTCGCCATCGGCGACCTCGGGGCGGTGACGCGGGAGGTCCGCCTCGCGGACCGGCACCAACCGGTGATCGTAAGGTGCGGTCCCGAGCGTGCCGTTCATGGGCCGGGTGAGCACGACCTGGAGGTCGTTGATGTAGCGGGCCAGGAACGCCCCCTCGCAGTAGGCGAGGTAGAACTCCCACATGCGTACGAACCGGTCGTCGAACCCGAGCGAGCGGACCTGCTCCGCGTTCTCGAGGAACCGGATGCGCCAGCGGTGCAACGTCTCCGCGTAGTGCATGCCGATGTTCTCGACCTGGTCGACGAACAGCTCCGACTCACGCCCCATCGTGCCGGCGAGGGCCTCGAGCGACGGCAGGTGGCCCCCCGGGAAGATGTAGCGCTGGATGAAGTCGGGCCGCCGCCGGTAGGTGTCGTAGCGCTGCTCGGGGATCGTGATGACCTGGAGGCCGGCGAGCCCGTCCGGGGCGAGCAACCGGTCCACGGCCTGGAAGTAGGTGCCCAGGTAGCGGTGCCCGACCGCCTCGAGCATCTCGATCGACACGATGCGGTCGAAGCTGCCCCGAACCTCGCGGTAGTCGACGACCCGGATGTCCACCAGGTCGTTCAGACCCTCGCGATGCATCCGATCACGGGCGAAGTGCGCCTGCTCCTCGGAGAGGGTGATGCCGGTGACACGACAGCCGTAGGTCCTGGCGGCGAAGGAGGCGAACCCACCCCACCCACAACCGATCTCCAGCACGTGGCACGAACCGTCCAAGCGGACCTTGTCGGAGAGTCGGGCGTACTTGGACTCCTGCGCCTGTTCGAGGGTCGCTGTGGCGTCCTCGAAGTACGCCGCGGAGTAGGTCATGGTGTCCTCGAGGAACAGCGCGTAGAGCTCGTTCGACAGGTCGTAGTGGGCGGAGATGTTGCGTCTGCTCTGGCCGAGGCGGTTCGCTCGGACCGCGTGGATCACCTTGTCACCCGCGACGTTGAGCAGGGACGCCGGGGTGATCCACTTGAGCGCCCGACGGTTGGCGATCACGATGCGGATCAGGGACACGAGGTCCTCCGAGTCCCACTCGCCCTCCATGTAGGACTCCCCGACGCCCACGGATGCTCCGTGGAGCAACCGGGTGAAGAACCGCCAGTCGCGCACCTCGATGGTCGAGCGCAGCGGGTGGGCGGCTTCGCCGAACACCCGGTGGCGCCCGTCGGGCAGCGTGACCTCCAGAGCACCGACCTGGAGGTTGCCGAGCATGCTGACCAGGAGACGCATAGCGCGGGTCTCGCCGGCGGTCGGGCGGCGTGCCGGGAGGCGGTACAGGGTCACGGGACGAGCTCCGGGGGTCGAGCGGCGGTGGCGGAGGCGCGGGGGTACCCGTCGGACGGTGGCGGAGGCTTGCGGAAGAACCCGACACGCTTGCTCCACAGCTTGACGGCCTGCCAGTGGATCGCGGCGACGGTGTGGAGCGTCATCAGTGGATGCGAGAGGAGCACCCTAGGCAGGCGCGCGATCGGTTGTCGACGGCCGTCCTGGGTCGCGTCGAACACCCGGCCCTGCGCACCTTCGACCTCCATCTGGATCGTGATCCTGTCGCGGCGGAGCGCGAACGTGAAGCGGTAGTCCAGCCCGGTGATCGGCAGGAACGGCGAGACGTGGAACGCCTTGGCGGCGCGCGCCCGGACGACGCTCCCGTCCACCTCGAGGTGGTCGAGGAGGTAGCTGTGCGACTCGCCGAAGGTGTTGTTCACCTCCGCGACGATCAGGGCGAGCTCCCCGTCGGGGTGATGGCAGAACCACCAACTGACCGGGTTGAAGACGTGGCCGAGCACGCGGAGGTTGGTCAGGACCCGCAGCGGACCCGCAGGCAGGGCGACGTCCTGGTCGGCCAGCCAACGGCGGAGCTTCTCGCGTACCGGTAGGTCCAACGACCCGAAGTGGTCGACGTCGTGGAACGACGAGAGGGCCGCACGGCGGTAACCGAAGGCGGGGACGTCCAGGTCGAGGGTCGGCAGCTCATCCACGTCGATCAGCGCGTGGTAGGTGCGGTACCGGAACGCGTGGGTGCGAGGCTGGTGTCGGCGGTGCCGCACGGTGCCGACGTACAGCGCAGACGCGCGCGTGGTCACGTCGGCCACCGGACACCCAGGTGGCTGACCGCTCGCACCGCTGACCACAACCCGTCCTCGTGGAACCCGTACCGATGGTAAGCACCGGCGTAGAAGGTACGCCGTCGACCGGACAGCCGGTCCAGATCCGGCTGGGTCGCGACGCTCTCGGGCGTGTACATCGGGTGGGCGTAGTCCATCCGCCGGATGACCCGATCGGCACGTGGCGTGGTCGACGGGTTGAGCGTGACGACGTAGTCCTCGGCCTCCTCGAGCCCCTGGAGCCGGTTCATGTGGTAGCTGAGGCTGACCTGCTCGCCAGGCTCCCGGCAGTCCTCGAGGTGGTAGTTCCACGAGGCCCATGCGCGGCGTGACCGTGGCAGCAGGGAACGGTCGGTGTGCAACCACGCGTCGTTGGTCGAGTAGTCCCACTCGCCGAGGAGTTCCTTCTCGATCGGTGAGGGATCGGCGAGCAGCCCGAGCGCCTGGTCGGCATGGGTGGCGATGACGACCGCGTCGAACCACGCCGCCGTGCCATCGGAGAACCGCAACCGCACACCGTCGCTCTCACGCTCGACGACCGCGACACCGAGCCCGCGGTGGACGGTGTCCGACAGTGGGGCGGTCAGCTTCGGGATGTAGCTCGAGGCCCCTCCGACCACGGTCCTCCACGGGTGGTGGGTCGTCACGCCGAGCAACCCGTGGTTCGACAGGAAGCGCAGGAGGGTGCCCAAGGGGAAGCGATCGACGACCTGCGGCCCCGACGACCAGATCGCCGCCGCCATCGGCAGCAGGTAGTGGGCGGTGAAACCGTGCCCGAAACCGGCTTCGCGCAGGAAGTGGCCGAGTGAGACGTTCGCAGCGCGCGGGTCGTCCAACAGCCGCTGGCCGAGCCGGTTGAAGCGCAGGATGTCGCTGAGCATGCGGACGTAGCCCGGGTCTGCCAGCCGTCGCGGTTGCGCGACGATGCCACCGACGTTCCCGGCGTACTCGAGGTCGCAACGCTCGCAACGCAGCGACCAGGACATGTCCGAGGGCTTGGTCGCGACCCCGAGCTCGTCGAACAGCCGCACGAGCAGCGGGTAGGTGGCCTCGTTGTAGACGATGAAGCCGGTATCGACCGGCAGGGACCCGGAGGCTCCCGCTGGGCCACGAGGGACCTGGACCGTGTGGGTGTGCCCGCCCAGCCGGTCTTCGCGCTCGAACAGGTGCACCTCGTGCTGGCGCGAGAGCAGCCAGGCGGCGGCGAGACCGGAGATCCCGGTCCCGATGGTGGCGATACGCACCCTGATCTGTCCTCCGCAGTGTGGTCACGTCGAGCCAGGTTCGAGGATGCGGCACGTGCGGTTGGGTCGGCTCCCATCGCCGCGCGGTGCCCGAGCACACATCGCGGAGCCGCCCCCCCGGACGCTCGAGCAGCGCGTCAGTCCCCGACCCGGATCGACCGCCGGTGCCACCCCTCGGCACCGTCCGGCGCCGGTGGCCGCGGCCCCTGGGGCTGGACCACGCCGTCGCCGTCGATGGCCCGTACCTGCAGGCTGCGGTCGCCTTGGGGCACCGCGACGGTGGCGGTCCACTGCACCCAGGTCTGGTCGGAGAGCGGCTCGATCAGCTCGGCGGGCTGGAAGGGACCGTCGTCGACGCGGACCTCGACACCACGGATACCACGGATCGGTGCCCAGGCCACCCCTGCGACGACCACCTCACCGGCCGGCAGCCGCTCACCGAGCCGTGGCACGTCGATCCGCGCACCGGTCTTGACCGGGCCTTCCTTCGCCCAGCCGCGCGGGACCCAGTAGGCATCGAAGCCCTCCCAGGTCGTGAGCTCGATCTCCTGCAACCACTTGGTCGCCGAGACGTACCCGAAGAGGCCGGGGACGATGAGCCTGGCCGGGAACCCGTGCCGGGCAGGCAACGGCTCACCGTTCATCGCGATGGCGACGATCGCGTCCCGTCCGTCGAACGCCAGCTCCGTGGGGAAGCCGGCGGTCCAGCCGTCGACGGACCGTCCGACGATCTGCGTCGCCGCGTCCTGCACCCCGGCACGGTCGAGGAGGTCCGCCAGGGGCGTTCCGAGCCACCTCGCCGTCCCTATGAGGTCTCCACCCACGGGGTTGGACACGCAGGCGATCGTCGCGTCGATCTCGGACATCGGCTCGGCGAGCAGGTCCTCCAGGCTCAGCTCGAGGGGACGGTCGACCATCCCGGACACCCGGAGGCTCCACGTCGACGGGTCGACGCGCGGGACGGACAGGGCGGTGTCGATCCGGAAGAAGCGATCCGTCGGCGTCAGGATCGGTGACAGGCCCTCGATCCGCCCCGAGGCGTCGACCGCGGGGGTGACGGGCGGCAGCGAGCTCTGCGGCCGCGGCAGGCTGAGCTCGCTGGGTTCGGCGGTCACCCCACCTCCGAGGACCCACCGCCCGAAGCTCCCGGCAACGACGGCCCCGAGCGCGGCCACCCCCGCGGTCGCCACCACCGTCCGGCGGGGAACGGTCACGACGGTGCCGTCCGTCGACGGAGCGGTCGACGACGACGTGCCGGGCTCCTGGGTGTCGCGAGCGTCCGCCAGGGCTCGCGCTGCGTCCTCATCGACCCGTGCCAGGATCCAGCGGAGCAGGACCAGCCCCGCCGCGGCAGCGACACCCAACCCGAGGGTCACCGGCACGACGGCGGCACCGGGCTGTCCCTGGGAGGTCAACACGCCGAGTGCCGCGAAACCTCCGAACAGCAGGACGGGCGTCGCGAGATGACGGCGGCCCGCGGTGCCGGCGTACGCACCGATCAGCAGGGCGACGAGCACGATCCCGCTGGTGAGCACGGCCCGGTTGGCCACCCCGAAGGTGTCGATCGCCCACGAGGTGACGCTCCCGGGGAACCGAGGGATCAGGGTCTGACCGATCGCATCCACCGGTGAGGGGATCGCAGCGACGAGACCCGCCGCGAGCTCACCGACGGCGATCGCGACGCCGACGGCGACGATCCCAGCCAGGGCGGCTGCCCCTTGCGGTCTCATCGCTTACCTCCCTGCCAGCCACACACCAGCGTGACAGGACAACCCCGACACCGCAGCAGGCGTTCCTACTTCGGAGAGGAGGTGGCAGGTGGTTCGACGTGGTGCACGAGCCGCTCAGCCACTCAACAGCCACAAGCCCAACGCCGCGGTCAGCCCGATCCCCACGAGCCCCGCCACCCCCAGCGCGATCAGCCACTGCCCACCGCTCACGACATCCTCCAGCGTCCTCGTGATGGTTCATCCGCGGCGGTGCAGCCTAGAGGCTCCCTCGCCCGAACCTGCACACGACCCAGGCGCGGACCGCCGAGGCCGGAGGCGCGATCAGCGACAGACCGGGCTCGTGGTCGGCCAGGGGTTCACCCAACTCCCCCCGTAACGCCGACCCAGGTGCAGGTGCGGTGGGGTGGTGCGAGCGTTCCCGGTGTTGCCGACGGTGCCGATCACCTGACCACGGCTCACCGACGTTCCGGGCGCGATGCCGTCCGCGATCGTGTCGAGGTGTGCGTTGTACCACTCGCTACCGTCCGCGGTGACGTAGGTGAGGGTGATCCCACCCAAGGCGGTCGGGCTGCTCGGGGGGTTCCAGCGTGTCACCGTGGCGTCGTGCACAGCCACGATCGGCGTACCGCGTGACGCGAAGATGTCGTTGCCCTTGTGCCACCGTCCGCCTGAGCGCGGGAAGCCCCAGTCGTCGATGAAGTCGCGGCCGGCGGCTGCGCCGTGCACCGGACACACCATGCCTGGGATCGGAGGGCCTCCCGCCGCGCCTGGGAAGTTCGAGTTCCCGCCCCCGGAGTTGGCGGCCGCAGCAGCACGGGCGGCCTCCTCGCGTGCCCGCGCGTCGCGCAGCTCGGTGCGTAGCGTCTGTTCGCGAGCGCTGACGTCGCGGAGGACCGCTGCGGTCTGAGCTTCGTCCTGTTCCAGGCTGGCGATGACCTGGCGCTGCCGCTCCTCGTCCGCCGCGATCGACGCCGCCAGCTCCTCGGCCTCCCGACGGAGCTCTTCGACCACCCGCAGGGTCGCCTCGGCGTCCGCGGCCGCCTGGTTCGCACGCCCACGGGCACGCGCCGCGTCGTCGGCAAGGTCGGAGCGTTCGTCACGCAGGTCGAAGACCTCGGTGACGGTGGCGTCCTGGACGTCGATGACGGTCTGGAGCTGCTTCATCCCCACGGAGAAGCTGTTGGGGTCCTCGGCCCGACGGAGCACCTCCAGCATCATCGCGCCCCGTTGCGCCCCCGCGGATCCGTACTTGAAGGACTCCACGAGTTGCAGCGCGAGGCGTGCCTCGGCCTCGGCCAGGCGCACCTCGGTGCGATCCAACAGCTTCACGGCCCCTTCGTGCTGTTGGCGGGCGGCTTCGCGCTCGTCGACCGCTTCGGCGAGGGCGACCTCCGCGAGCTCGACCTGACCCCGCGCCGCCACCAGCTGGGTGCGCGCGTCCTCCAACCGGACACCGATCTGGGCGAGCTCCTCCGTGGCTGCAGCGAGTCGGGACTGCACCGCATCGAGCTGGGACTCGACCTGATCGCTGCGCTGCGAGGTCTCCTGGAGCTCGCGCTCCACCTCGTCGCTCGACCGGGGATCGGCGACCGCGACCGTCGGGATCAGCAGGCCGACGCACACGAGCAGCAGCAGACCACCCCGTACGCCCGTCGGCCTCCGCCCACCGTGGCCCTTGCGCACCGCAGATCCTCCGCCTGATCGCCGTCGCTGTTGCTGCGCGTCGCCGTCCTCCACCGGTCGGCGGTCGCGCACCAGACATCCGACCGGCTGTTGCCATCGTGGCTAGTGTGCCTGACGTTACCGCTGAGCACGAGGAGGCGCTGCGAGGTCGGCACCCCCTCCGGTCGTCGACCTCATCCGCATCCCGCTTGAGCCATCATCTCGCCGCATCATCGCAGGGTCGCGAACCCGCCGTCCACCATCACGACCGCCCCGGTCGTGTACGCCCCGGCCCGGGACGCGAGGTAGAGCGCGGTCCCGACGATGTCCTCCGGCGTGCCGGCACGCCCTTGGGGGATCGCACCCAGGACCTGCTCCTCGTACTCGTCGAACATGAACGCGGTCATCCTGGAGGCGAACAACCCCGGGGCGATGGCGTTGACGGTCATGTTGCGGGCGGCCACCGCCTTACCGAGGTGGCGTGTCAACATGTGGACCGCCGACTTCGAGGCCGAGTAGGCGAAGCTGTCGAACATCGGCACCTGGATGCCGTCCACCGACCCGATCATGATGACCCGTGCAGGATCCTCCGGGCTGGCGGCAGCCTGCAGCACGTCGAGCAGTTCCTGGGTCAGCAGGAACGGAGCCCGGACGTTGACGTCCATGACCTTGTCGAATCCCTCGGCCGGATACGTCCCCAGCGGAGCCCCCCAGGTCGCGCCGGCGTTGTTGATCAGGACGTCGAGGTGGTCCGCCTCGGCACGGAACGCCGACGCCAGCTCGGCACATCCCTCGGGGGTCGAGAGGTCAGCCGGGAGCGCGATGCAGGTGCCCTGGTCCGAGAGCTCCGTCGCGAGCGCCGCACACCGGTCCGCGGAGCGAGCGCTGATGTAGGTCCGGGCGCCGGCCGCGACGAACCCGCGTACGAGCATCTCGCCGATCCCTCGCGACCCCCCGGTGATCAGCACCGTCTTGCCTGCGACCGAGAACAACGCTCCGACGTCCATGGACCCTCACCTGTCCGCGCGAGCTGCACCGCCGCGACCGTAGCGGGAACATAGGGCTGCGACCCGCGGTCCCACCCGCCACGAGCGGTAGCGTGCGACGCGGCAGCCGGACCAGAGGAGCGACCGTGGACGAACCCCTGCGGATCGGCAACGTGTCCGGGTTCTACGGTGACCGCCACGCCGCGATGCGGGAGATGGTCGAGGGTGGGCCGGTCGACGTCATCACCGGCGACTACCTCGCCGAACTGACGATGCTGATCCTGTGGCGTTCGAGGCAGAAGGACCCCTCCGCCGGGTACGCCAAGAGCTTCCTCCGACAGCTGAGCGAGGTCCTGCGCCCCGTCGCACGACGCGACATCCGCGTGGTGGCCAACGCCGGCGGCCTCAACCCTGCCGGGCTCGCCACGGCGGTGCGTGAGCTGATCACCGAGCTCGAGCTGGACCTGACCGTGGCACACCTCCAGGGTGACGACCTGTTACCTCGACTCGAGGAGCTACGTGACGCCGGCCACGAGCTGGTGCACCTCGAGGACGGGGATCCGCTGAGCGGCACGGGGTTGACCCCGGTCACCGCGAACGCCTACCTGGGCGGGCACGGGGTCGCGGCCGCCCTCTCGGCGGGTGCCGACATCGTGGTCACCGGCCGCATCACCGACGCGAGCCTGGTGGTCGGACCGGGGATCTGGCGCTTCGGGTGGGAACGCACGGACCTCGACGCCCTCGCCGGAGCCGTGGTCGCCGGGCACGTGATCGAGTGCGGCGCCCAGGCGACCGGCGGCAACTACGCCTTCTTCCAGGAGATCCCCGGGCTCGACCACCTGGGCTTCCCAATCGCCGAGGTGGCCGCAGACGGCAGCAGCGTGATCACGAAGCATCCCGGCACGGGCGGCCGGGTCGATACCGGCACCGTCACCGCACAGCTGCTCTACGAGATCGGTGGCGCCCGCTACGCCAACCCGGATGCGACCGCGCGCTTCGACACGATCCGGCTGGCCGAGGACGGGCCCGACCGGGTGAGGATCAGCGGCGTCCTCGGGGAGCCTCCCCCACCGGACGTCAAGGTCAGTGTCACGACCCTCGGCGGGTTCCGTAACCGTGCCACCTTCGTGCTGACCGGCCTGGACATCCCGGCCAAGGCGGAGCTGGTGCGAAGCCAGCTGAGCCGAGCCATCGACCTCGATGCGCTGGACCTCGTCGAGTGGCGCCTGATCCGCAGCGACCATGCGGATGCCGACGACAACGCCGAGGCGACCGCGTCCCTCACCATCACCGTCCACCACCACGACCCGACCCCGATCGGCCGGCGGGGGTTCGCGGACGCCTGCGTCGGGTTGGCGCTGGCGAGCTACCCGGGCTGCACGCTCACCGCACCGCCGACCGATGCGGAGCCCTTCGGCCGCTACTGGCCGGGGCGGATCGCTGCTGAGGCCCCCGAGGAGCAGGTGATCCTCCCCGACGGCACCGCGATCCCGATCGTCCAGACCGGCGTCGAGCACGGCGCCCCGATCACCGATCGGTCACCGATCGAGGTCGACCGGCCGCAGCCGCAGCTGGGTCCGACCCGGCTGGCGCCCCTCGGCACGCTCGCGGGCGCGCGCTCCGGCGACAAGGGAGGCGACGCCAACGTCGGGTTGTGGGTCCGCGACCCCGCGCAGTTGGGCTGGCTGTTCGAGACCGTCGGTGCCCCGGACCACGTGCGTCGGCTGCTACCGGAAGCTGCCGAGCTCCCGGTCGAGGTCCACCCGCTCCCGAACCTGCTCGCGGTCAACGTGGTCATCCGCGGACTACTCGGCGACGGCGTCGCGTCCTCGACGCGACCCGACCCGCAGGCGAAGGGCCTCGGCGAGTTCCTCCGCTCCCGGCACGTACCCGTTCCGGTCGCGTGGTTCCCCGACGATACGCGGGAACCGTCACCCCCGTCCTGACGCCGCCCGGTACCGGGCGCGGTCACCGGATCCGGTCCGCATGACCACGCCCGCGTCGAACAGCCGGTCCAGCTCGACACGGACGTCGGTGGGATCGCGTCCGAGCGCGGTCGCCAGGGAGTCGGGGGTCGCGGTCCGCTGCGCGCGCAGCTCGGCGAGGAGGAGCTCCTCGTCGGCGGCATCGGCTCCGTCGCCGGCGGCGAGTCGCCAGGCGGCTGCTGCCGCCCGCTCGATGAGGAGCTCGAGCGGGCGATCGTCGTCGACACCAGGTGGCGGACCGAGGTGACGCAGGAGCGCGGCGGGATCCTCGACCGGGGTCGGCTGCAGACGTATCGCATCGAGGTCGCCGCGCGCGCTGGAGAACCCCGTAGAGGTGTCCAGGTTGCGCCCGAGCTCCGAAGCTCCGGTCTCTCCCCGTCGACCGCGGAGTTGCCGGATGAGATCGTCTCGGGACGACCCGCGCAGCCGGACCAGCAGGAAGGGATCCCGGTCGATCGCGACACCGCTGGATGCGTGGACCGCGGCGGCGTGACGGCACAGACCACGGTCTCGACAGGAGCAACGGATCGTCAGTTCCTCGAAGCTCGGGACGAGTGCAGTTCCCAGGTCGTCGAAGATCGCCTGGATGCCTTCCGGCAGGCTCCCGTCCAGCAACGCGGCGGTGAACCGGAGCTCGTCCGCGAGGCGATCGATGACGATCTCCCACGTCTCGGCGCCGAACGTCGGACAGCTGATGGAGATCTCCTGGATCTCGCCACGATCCCCCACCACCCGCGCCTGGATACGACCGGGAGCGACGGAGAGGTCCTCCACCGCGCCCCGCCGCGACAGCGCCTGGCCACGCTGGGCCGCACGGGTCCCGGAAGGTCCGGCGGCAGCCAACGTGTCGTGCCACGCACGTCCCCACCAACGCCGTGGTTCCAAGGTCGTGGTCCCGCTCATGCACGCCCCCCGGGGAGAGCCGTGAGGTGGGGACGCCCCGGCGGGTCCTCACCGGGCTCGTCCTCGTCGGTGTCACCATCGACATCGGCGAGATCGGCGGTCGAGAGCTCGACCAGTTCACGCAGCTCGTCGTCGTCCAGTTCGGTGATCCAGGTCTCGCCCGTGCCGACGATCGCGTTCGCCAGGGTGCGTTTGCGTTCGAGCAGTTCGGCGATGCGGTCCTCGATCGTCCCGGCGGTGACCAGCGTGTGGACGGTCACCGGTCGGGTCTGGCCGATCCGGTGCGCTCGGTCGGTCGCCTGGTCCTCCACCGCCGGATTCCACCAACGGTCGAAGTGCACGACGTGGCTCGCTCGGGTCAGGTTCAGCCCGGTCCCCCCGGCACGCAACGACACCAGCAGGATCGGCGGTGCGTCGTCGTCCGCCTGGAACCGCTCGACCAT
This sequence comes from Nitriliruptoraceae bacterium, assembly GCA_003563915.1. Taxonomy (GTDB): domain Bacteria; phylum Actinomycetota; class Nitriliruptoria; order Nitriliruptorales; family Nitriliruptoraceae; genus CSSed11-175R1. The sequence goes on along the minus strand of PWTE01000283.1, from coordinate 12,105 downwards.
GGTGTCGCGCGCCGGCAGCGAGACCCCGCCGTGGAGGAAGGGCACCTCCGGGAGACCCAGTCGATCTCGCAGGTGTGGCACCAGCAGCTCACCCATCTCACGGAACTGGGTGAACACCAGCGCATGATCACCGGCATCGACCACCTCGCCCAGGATCTCCGTGGCACGGGTCAGCTTGCCGGATCGGCCGGTCAGCCTGCCGTCGTCGCGGAGGAACTGGCGCGGGTGGTTGCAGATCTGTTTGAGGGCCGTCAGCAGCGCAAGGACGCGTCCTCGCCGTTCGAAGGCGGTCGAACCGAGCCCCCCGCCCGCGAAGGCCCGGTCCACGGCAGCCTGGTAGAGGCTGGCCTGTTCACGCGTCAGTGAACACGCGACCGTGACCTCCTGCTTGGGTGGCAGGTCGACGGACACCTCGCGATCGTCCTTGCGTCGACGCAGCACGAAGGGTGCCACCAGCCGCTTCAACCGCGCCGCCGCGCCGTCATCGTGCCAGCGCTCCACGGGGACGGCGAACCGTTCGTTGAACGACCGCTGCGAACCCAGCAGACCCGGGTTGGTGACGTCGACGATCGCCCACAGCTCCGACAGTCGGTTCTCGATCGGGGTACCCGTCATCGCGATGCGCGCTCGCGCCGTGAGTGACCGCGCGGCGCGCGCTCCCTTCGACGACGGGTTCTTGATCTGTTGGGCCTCGTCGAACACCACCACGTCCCACGGCACATCCTCGAGGAGTCCCACGTCGCGGCGGAGCAACGCGTAGCTCGTGACGGTGACGTACCCCGGTCGGAAGGCGCGGCGGCTCACCGGCCGCTCGGGGCCGTGGTGGCGGATCACCGGCACCTCGGGAGCGAACCGGGCGATCTCCCGCTCCCAGTTGCCGACCACGGAGGTTGGGCACACGACCAGGTGGGGCCGGTCCTGGTCACGGGAGGTCAACAGGGCGATCGCCTCCAGGGTCTTGCCGAGCCCCATCTCATCGGCCAACACGCCGCCCATACCCAGGCTGGTGAGCCGTTGGAGCCAGGCGACACCGCGTTCCTGGTAGGCCCGGAGCTCACCGTCGATGCCGACGATCTCGGCGTCACCGGGGCCGTCGGAGGCCCGCAACCGCTCGATCAGTTCACCGAGGCGGCCGTCCGCGACCGCCTCGACGTACCCGAGGTCGGCGACCTCATGCTGACCGGACAGGGCGGCATCCAGCGCTTCGGTGAGCTCCAGGGCCGCGGTCTCCCCCGACAGTTCACCGATGCGATCGACCACCGAGCGGTCGACCCGGACCCACGAACCGCGCCACCGGACCAGCGGCTGCCCCGCCGCGACGATCTGCGCGAACTCCTCCGCCGACAGGGTGTCGTCGCCGAGCGCGACCTCATAGCGCAGGTCCGTCAGGGAGGACAACCCCAGCGGCTCGGAGCCATCGACACGAGGTGGGCCCTCCGTCGACGCGCCGAGTCGGACCCGCAGCCGCAGCGTCCTGGCTCCGGTGTCGCGCAGCTCAGGCGGTAGTTCGATCCCGATCCCGGCCGCCGCGAGCGCATCGATGCCGTCTCCGAGCAGTTCGGCGACCTCCCCTGCGCTCAGCTCGATGGCCTCTGGACGACCTTCCGACAGGCTGCGGTCGAGGGGAGAGAACAGCCGGGCAGCGGCGGCCAGCCCCCGAGCGAGGACGACCTCGGCATCGTCGATCAGTCGTCCCCCGAGCTCGATCGGGCCGCCGGCCGCCGTCCACACCGCGCCGGCCTCCAGTCGAGCGTCCGGATCCCGGGTGCTCTGGAGCAGGAACGCGAGCCGCCACGGCGAACCGGTGGCCGACAACCGGCCCGGCAGGGCGTCGGTGCCGTCATCGGCGGTCGCAGGCGGCTCCAGGCGGACCGCCAGTCGCGCCGGACTCGTACGGTCGCTGCCCAGCAGCGGTGCCGCCCATGCCTGGATCTCGGAAGCCAGTTCGTCCGCTGGGAGACGCAGGTGCGCCACGGTCGGGTCGCTGCCCGTCAGCGCCGCCGCCCACATCTCCCCCAGAGGGCCACGGGGCGCACGACGTCGCGGGTCGAGTTCGGGGCGACGGCCCGCACGAGCACAGGCGTCGGCGACCGCGTCGAGGAACGCCGCGACCAGTTCCTGCGCGGACCAGAGGGCTCCGCTGGGACGCCGCAACGCGTGAGCGGCCACCGGCATCGCATCGGCAAGCTCGGCCAGGCGAGGGTCGTCCGCGGTCGCGACCCGCCAGGCGGCGATGGCTTCGCCGGGGTCGCCGCCCGGACGCAGGACCGGCACCACCCGGCCGGCGGAGACCAGTTCCAGCGCCAGCTTGGCGGCCACGCTCCATCCGAGGACCGACGCGGAGGGCCGCGACCAGCCGGGCCAGTCCGAACCGGGGGGCAGGGCCGCCAGACGCCGCACGACCGCCAGAACGGGGATCCGTCGGGCCGGGACGACGTCCTCGTGGACCCCATCCTCCGCGAGGCGGATCGTCGGGAGCCGGCCCGGCTCTCCGGCGGGAAGCTGGAGCACCGCGGTGTCGTCGATGAGCTCCTCGTCGGTCCGGCCGGCTCCCCAGAGGGCGAACACGCCGCCGGCAGGCACCAGCTCACCCGGGACGAAGGTGAGCTCCGGCCGGACGGCCACGACGGTCTCCTCGCACGACGAACCCCTGAGCGTAGCTCTTCGTCGCGGAGCGCTCTGCGTCCGGGTCCTCGCTGGCCGGATGCCCACCATCCGTCACCCGATGCGCGGGCTCCGAACGAGGCCGGGGGTCACTGGCCGCCCGGGCCATCCTTGGGCTGGCGTGAGCCGAACCGGTAGTGCACGATGGTGACGGTACGACCTGGAAGACCACGCCCCGGACGCGCGTTCTCCTAGACGACGCCCCGGAGACACCGACGGACCCCCACCCCTGGAGGCCGCCATGACCGAGACCACGTTCCACACCGACACCCAGAACGTCGGCGACCCCCTCGCGCCCGAAGGCGCCGAGGCGGCGATCTCGTGGCTCGAGAGCGAGTTCCCCGGCTGGACCGTGTCCGTGGACCGCACCGCCGACTGGGACGGCGAGTTCCGTCCGCTCTGGATCGCCCGGAGCAGCGGCCACCACCCCCAGGCCGAGTTGACCGCCGCGAAGCTCCACACCCGGCTGGCGGACTACCTCGACCGGGAGGCCCGACGGCAGGCGCTGCGGAACTGACCCCGTTCCACGGGATCAGCCGTCCAGCCAGCGGCGCCCCTTCGGGCTGGAGCAGTCCTCCCAGGCACCCGTGAGCTCTCGCCGAGCTTCGGCACATCGGACCTCGAGGGCGCCACAGAGACGCCCGACGAGCAGCGCTCGCTCGGGTTCGACCTGCTCGCGGCCGCAGCGCGTGAGCCACGCCGTCGTCTCGGAGGAGCTTCCGACCATCAGAAGCGCATCGTGGTACCGGTCCAACCGGGTGCGGAACCGCTTCGCGCCCTTGTGCCCGGCCTGCTTGCCGAGCACGGACGCGGCTCGGAGGACCTCCAACGTCGCCCGTTGCTCGCTGGCCTCCCCGGCCGCCACCTGACGCTCCAGTGCCTCCCACCAGGTCACGGCGATCTGGCGCGCCAGTTCCGCCGGATCGTCACCTCGCGAGGCACCCTGGACCTCCACACCGGCCCCCAACGCGGCCACCGCGCTCCACGTGCGCACGACCGACCCGGGGGCCAACACCTCCCGCAACGCCTCGTGACGGCAGCGGTACTCGTCGCGCAGCGCTTCGTCGAGGAAGCCGCGGTCATCCTCCGCCCCCAGCGTGGCTGCGGCCGTTGCGACCGACGTCATCAGTCGCTGAGGTTCGAGGATCCACCGGACCTGCTCGTGCAGGGCCGTGAGCTCATCGACCAGATCGCCGACGTCTTCCTCCAGGTGCTCGCGCCAGAGCTGCAGTTCGGCACGCAACCCTCGGAGTCCGGCCTCACAGAGCTCGAGGGCGTCCACGCCACCTCCCACCCGCAGGTGGGGCACGACGATCAACAGACCTCGGACGTGTGCTCGGAGCCGTTCGGTGACGAAGGCGGCCAGTCGATCCGGGACCGCCTCCCGATCACGCGGCTCCCGATCGCGCGACTCCGGATCGGGCAGCTCCAGGGGAGGCGTCACCGCGCGTTGACCGAAGACCTCGATCAGCCGGGACGTCCCACCTTCGAGGACCGACGCTCCGGCCATGACCAGCGCACGCTCCACCTCGTCGAGCGTCGCGTCCGTGGCCCCTGAACCCGGGCGCAGGACCAGCTCCCGGAAGCGGGCCACCAGTCGTCGACCCTCGGTGACGGAGATCTCCTCGTCCGCGACGACCACGGTCGGTTCCTCGTCCCCGCCGATGAGGAGCACCACCTCGGCACGGACGTCCAGCCGGACCAGTCGGCGTAGCGGTTGACCGGCCGTGAGACTGCTGAGCGCGTCGACGACCGCGGAGGGCACGACAGGTCCCCCGGCGAGACGATGCACCGCGCGAGGAAGCGCGCCGACGCCAGGGAGCTCGATGCGCCACCCGGAGCTCGGATCGTGCTCGATCCGGGCTCCCCACCGGGTCAGATCCAGTGAGTCGGTGTCGTAGAGCGCTGCCCGTCGTTGCTCGCCGCGTCCGGGTACCGCGCGCAGGCCACCGAGCCCGTCGAGCGGCGGGACGAGGTACGCAGGCGGGACCTGCAGACGACGGGAGGCGAGCACGTCCCTCCTGGGGTCGGGACCTCGGGACGCAACCGATGGCGCTGCGAGCCTACTGCGCCGGTCGATCGCCGCTCAGTCGCCGGTCAGACGTGCCAGCATGACGGTATGGGTGGCGACGGCGACGATGACCAGCAGGTGCCACAGCTCGTGGTAGCCGAACCAGCGGGGTAGCGGATCCGGCCACCGGAGTGCCACCATCACGGCGCCGGCCGTGTAGAACACCCCACCCACGAGCAGGAGCACCACCGTCACCGGACCACTCTGCATCCAGAGCCACGGCAGCAACAGGACCGGGACCCAGCCCAGGGTGATGTACACCGTGTTCGAGAAACCGCGAGGCGGCGCGAAGGGCAACCACTCCACGACGATGCCGATCGCGACCCCGACGATCGCGCCGACGAGCAGGACCTGCCGCGGCCACCCCTCCAGCCCCAGGAGCGAGAGCGCGACGCCGGTCCCCCCGATCGCGAGGTAGATCCCGGTGTGGTCGGATCGGAACAGCACCTCGTAGGTGTGTGCGTTCCAGCGTCGGAGGTGGAACAGCGCGCTGGCGCTGAACATGATGCCCATGCCGACCACGAACGCGCTGACCGCCACGCGGGTCTGCCCGGGCGCGACCGACGCGATCCACCACGCGCCAACGGGGATGCCCACCACCGCGGCGAGCAGGTGCGACACGCCACGCAAGCGGGGCCGAGGCGCGGTCAGGGCGCGCTCGGTGTTGGTCGAGACCTTGAGCAGACGACGATCACCCATCGAGGGGAACGATACCCCCACGCCGCACCCACCTACGCTCCACCCATGTCTCGCACCGCGACCCCGACCCTGCCGCGCCCGTCCACCCTGCAGTGGGCCGGTCTCGGACTCGGCGTGGTGGCGTTCCTGATCCCGTTGCTGGTCGACGTGCCCGGCCTGGAACCAGCAGGCCAACGGATGCTCGCCATCTTCCTCCTGGCGATCGTCCTGTGGATCACCGAGGCGATCCCCCTCGTCGCCACCGCGGTACTGGTGATCCTGCTCCAGATCCTGCTGCTCTCCGAGCAGGCACTGCTGCCGCTCGAACAGGTCCCGCTGGAGGCCCGCGACTACCTCGCCACCCTGGCGGATCCCGTCATCGTCCTCTTCCTCGGAGGCTTCCTGATCGCCGACGGCGCGGCGCGGTTCGACCTGGATCGCAACCTCGCCGCCGTGCTGCTCCGCCCCTTCGTCGGTGATGCGCGACGGCTCGTGCTCGGCGTCATGGCCATCACCGCGCTGCTCTCGATGTTCGTGTCCAACACGGCCACGACCGCCACGATGTTCGCGGTCATGATCCCGGTCCTGGCCGCGCTACCGGCCGGCCGAGCGCGGACCGGCCTGGCACTGTCGATCCCCATCGCCGCCAACGTCGGTGGCATCGGCACCCCGGTCGGCAGTCCCCCGAACGCCATCGCGCTCGGCGCGCTGTCGGCCCGCGGTGAGGCGGTCTCCTTCCTCGGATGGATGCTCCTGGCCGTCCCGCTGATGCTGGTCGTGCTCGCCGCGTCGTGGTGGATCATCACCCGCCGCTACGTCCCGTCGGACACCCCCATCACGCTCGACCTCACCCCGCGCTTCGTCCGCAGCCCCGCCGCCTCGGTCTTCAGCGCCATCGCCGGGCTCACGATCCTGCTGTGGCTCACCGAACCGCTCCACGGGCTGTCCTCCTCGACCGTCGGGTTCTTCGCGGTCGTCGCGCTGCTCGGGACCCAGGTGCTGGGAGCCGACGACCTCCGCAAGCTCCAGTGGCACGTGTTGTGGCTGGTGGCAGGCGGTATCGCCCTGGGGGCCGGCATCGGCGCCACCGGGATGGATGCGTGGCTCCTCGGTCTGGTCGCGTGGGAGCGGCTGCCGACGACCGCGCTCTTCGGACTGCTGGTCCTCACCGGTCTGGGGCTGTCCACGGTCATCTCCTCGTCCGCCGCGGCGAACCTGCTGATCCCTCTCGCGTTGGGGCTCTCGAGCGGGCTCGCGGTCGACCCGACCCTGCTCGGCGTGCTGGTGGCGATCGCCTGTGCGCTCGCGATGGCGTTGCCCATCTCCACACCCCCCAACGCCATCGCCTACGCGACCGGGGACATCCCGACGCGTGAGCTGGCAACCACCGGGCTCATGGTCGGGGCGATCGGTGGGGTCCTGCTCGCCCTGGCGATGCCACCCCTGTGGTCGGCACTGGGGTTGCTATGAGGCTGCGGGTCCTGCTCCTCGGCCAAGGGCCCCGTCTGGCGGAGGCCGCCGCCGAACTGGAGCCGGCGCTGACCGGGATCGCTCGGGTCGTGACCGCGTCGGAGGCGGAGACCCGCGACGGCGCGACCCCTCTGGGGGAGACTACCGCGGTGCTCCTCCTGCTGGCCGACCGCGAGGTGGGCTCGCTGGACCAGCGCATCCTGGCACTCGATGAGGATCCCGACCTGGCGGCGGCGTGTCTGGTGATCCTGACGGACCAGGACCAGCACAACGACCTCGGTGCCACGTTGGACCGTGACCGACTCGCGGCGCTCTTCACGGTCCCCTGGCCACCGGGCGAGCTGGCGCGGCAGGTGCGTTCGCAACTCGCCCGATGGCTACGGGCGCGTGACCCTGCGGACGATGACCTCCAGCGACTGGATGCCGGGGGGCGTGCACTCGAGCTGCCGGCCAGTGAGCTCCTCCACGACCTCGAGGTCAGCGAAGCGGACGTCACCACCCGGCTGGTCGACGCGATCGAACGCGCCCTGGGCCCGCGACCCCGACTGAGCGTCGCGAAGGGCACGCGACTGACCGTCGAAGGTCGCAGCGTCGACGGCGTCGTGGTGCTGCTCCGGGGTTCGGTCGCGCTCGAACGCGAGACCCGTCTCGGACCACTGACACTCCACCACGGCTCGACCGGTCCCGTGATCGGCCTGCTCTCGCTGGCGCAACAGCGACGCGCGTTCTTCACGGCCCGCACCACGACAGACGCCCGGGTGATCCACCTGAGCCTGGAGCAGCTCGACCTGGCGCTGGCCACCGAACCGGAGGTCGGCGCCGCTCTGGCGGCGATCGCGATCACCGGGCTGGCGCGCCGTCTACGACGCGCTGAGCAGCTCCAACTCGAGCGCATCGAGCTCAACCGCGACCTGGAAGCTGAACGGGCCCAGCTGGCCGCCACGCTCGAGGAGCTCGAAGCGACCCGTGACGAACTGGTCCGGCAGGCACGCCTGGCCTCCCTCGGCGAACTGGCAGCGGGTGTCGCCCACGAGCTGAACAACCCGGTCTCGGCGCTCGGTCGGGCCGCGAGCTTCGTCGACACGGACGTACGACGCCTGCTTGCGGCCCACCCCCGGGGCGACGAACTGGAGCAGCTCATCACGGGTGCACAACAGCGCAGCGCACTCCCGACCGCGGAGGAACGGGCTCGACGTCGTGTGCTCGCGCAGGCGGTCGGCGACGAGCGTCTCGCTCGGCTCCTGCTCAACGCAGGCATCGAGGACGGCGAGCGGGCCCGCGAACTGCTGGACCGCTTCCCGGACCAGGAGGAACTGGAGGCCGTCGTCGGCTTGGGATCGGCCCTACGGAACCTCGAGGTCGCCGCGGAACGCGTGGCCGACCTCGTGGCGAGTCTGCGCGCCTACGCCAGGCCAGGTCAGGACCTGATCGACGGCGTCGACCTCAACGGGGTCGTCGACGACGCGCTGCGGCTCGTCGGCCACCGCCTCGACCAGGTCGAGATCGAGCGTGACTACGACGATCTCCCGCCGATCCGGGCCCATCCCGGGGAGCTCGGCCAGGTGGTCGGCAACCTCGTCATCAACGCCGTCGAAGCGTTGGACGGTCCCGGGACGATCACGATCCGAACCCTCCAGGACGCGGACGAGGTGGTGGTGACCGTGACGGACGACGGCCCGGGGATCGACCCGGCCATGCTCGCACGTCTGGAGTCGCCCGGCTTCACCACGAAACAGGGGACGGTGCGCTACGGCCTCGGGTTGGGCCTCGGCATCGTCCGCCGGATCATCGAGGCCCACGGGGGCCGGTTCGAGCTGCGGTCACGACCGGGACGTACGGTTGCGGAGGTGCGGTTGCCGAGCGGAGAGGCGACATGAAGCTGGCCGTGGTCGTGATCGAGGACGAACCCGGGGTGCGGGAGGCGCTGGAGCGGGACCTCGAACCGCTGCGCGACACGTTGCGCATCGAGGTCGCCGAGGATGCCGAGGACGCGCAGACGATCCTCGACGAGATCGAGGCGGACGGTGACCGGGTGGGGCTCCTGCTCGCCGACCATCGGCTGCCCGGGAGATCGGGCGTCGAGTTCCTCGTCAGCCTGCACGCCGACCCGGCGACGCGGCCGATCCGCAAGGTGCTGGTGACCGGTCAGGCAGACCAGGACGACACGATCCGGGCCGTCAACGAGGCGGGGTTGGCGCACTACATCGCCAAGCCGTGGGACCCCGAGGAGCTGCGCGACGTCGTGCGGGAGCAGTTGACCGTCCTGGTGATCGAGGAGGGCATCGACCCCCTGCCGCACCTCGCGGCCCTGGACGCCCGAGAGGTGATGCCGCTACTCAGGGACCGGGGCGACCGATGAGGGGCACGGACGGAGCCCAGCGATGACCTCCGACGCGGACGACGCCACCGGCGACGGTTCGTCGCCCGAACCGCGCGTCGAGACGCCGGTCGAACGGGCCGCCGCGTACCTGCTCGACGTGGACGAGACGACCGTGGAGCGCCTCCCGGTCGAGGTTGCCCAGGAGGTGCCGGGCAACGCGGCACGTCAGGTCGTGGCGCTCGCCTGTCAGAAGGCCGGAGACCTGGTGGTCGATCCCCGCACGGTGCTGACGTGGGTGATGAGCAGCGTCGGCGCACCCGCCGCCGTGGTGGGGTTGCTCGTCCCGGTGCGCGAGAGCGGGTCCCTCCTCCCCCAGGCGGCGATCTCCGGCTTCGTCCGCCGCCGTCGGATCCGCAAGTGGCTCTGGGTCGCCGGTGCAGCGGGGCAGGCGGTGTCCGTGCTGGCGATGGCGATCCTCGCTGCGACCACCAGCGGAGCGCTCGCCGGCTGGGGGATCCTGGGGGCGCTCGCCGTCTTCGCACTGGCCCGGTCCCTGTCGTCGCTGACCTCGAAGGACGTCCTCGGGCGCACGATGCCGAAAGGCACCCGTGGCCAGGTCACCGGGACGGCCACCGTCGCTTCGGGCGCCGTCGCCATCACCCTGGGAGCCGCACTCCGCGCCTTCGGTGGTGACGACGCACAGGTCGGGACACTTGCCGTGATCCTGGGCGCCGGAGCCCTGGCCTGGGTCCTCGCTGGTGGGATCTTCGCGACCATCACCGAGCAGGCAGGCGAGGTCGAGGTTCCCGACGACGACCGCGGATCGGCCTTGACGCTGTTACGGACCGACCGCGACTTCCGTCGCTTCGTGATCGTCCGGACCCTGCTGCTGGTCTCCGCCCTGTCTCCACCGTTCGTCGTCGCTCTCGCGACCGAGGTCGGCGGCGCAGGACTCGCGGGACTCGGGCCGTTCCTGATCTCGAGTGGTCTGGCCTCGCTGCTCGGCGGCCGGTTCTGGGGGAACCTCGCCGACCGGTCGAGCCGGCTGACGATGGCGCTCGCCGCCGGCGGCGCGACGCTCGTGATCGTCGGTCTGCTCCTGGCCCTCCGTGTCGAGGCGCTCCGGGAGGCGACCCTGCTCTACCCGGCGGCCTACCTCCTGCTGGCGATCGCGCACACCGGCGTCCGGGTCGGCCGCAAGACCTACGTGGTCGACCTCGCCGAGGGCAACCAGCGCACCGACTACGTCGCCGTGTCCAACAGTGCGATGGGCGTGCTGTTGCTGGTGACCGGTGCGCTGACCTCGGCGGTCGCGGTGTTCGGGATCGAGGTGGCGCTGGCGGTGCTCGCGGGCCTGGGGCTGCTCGGCGCGGTGGCGAGCCGCACGCTCCCCCACGTCAGTCAGGACGCTCGCTGAGGTTGCGTCGTCGGATCGCCACAACCAGCACCACGATCGCGAGCAGCCACAGCACGACCGCGATCGCGATGAACAGGCCGGGGCCCTCGACCAGCGACCAGGCCACGAGCACGGTCGTCAGCAGGACCTGCAGGGCGAGCCCGGTGAGGCGCACACCCCAGCGCAGGGGTCCCCCTGCTCCTCCGCCCTGACCGGACACGCCCTCCGGGGTCACGATCGTGCCACCTCGCTGCTGCCAGCTCCGCACGCCTCCCGCGCGATGGGCTCACCGTAGGCGGCGGGGTCAGGGACCGTGGCCTCGGGCCGATAGCCTCCTCCGGTTCCCCTCTTCACGCTCGGATCTGACCGTGGCCCTCCGTTCCTCCCGACGCAACGTCGCCATCATCGCCCACGTCGACCACGGCAAGACCACGCTGGTCGACGCGATGCTGTGGCAGTCGGGCGCGTTCCGCGCCAACCAGGACGTCGACGAACGGGTCATGGACTCCGGGGACCTGGAGCGCGAGCGCGGTATCACGATCCTGGCGAAGAACACCGCGATCCGTGTTCCCCGCGAGGCCGGAGAGGTCGTCGTCAACGTGGTCGACACCCCCGGGCACGCAGACTTCGGCGGCGAGGTGGAACGCGCGCTGACGATGGTCGATGGCGCCCTGCTGCTGGTGGACGCCTCCGAGGGCCCCCTCCCCCAGACCCGGTTCGTGCTGCGCAAGGCCCTGGAACGTGGCCTGCCCGTGCTGATCGTCGTCAACAAGATCGACCGACCCGACGCCCGCATCGGCACCGTCGTCGAGGAGACCTTCGATCTGCTGATCGACCTTGGGGCCGACGACGCCCAGATCGACCTGCCGGTGCTCTACACGAACGCCAAGGACGGCACCGCCACCCTGGACCTCGAGGTCCCCGGTACGGACCTGTCCCCGCTGTTCGAGACGCTGCTGACCCACGTGCCGGCCCCGAGCTACGACCCGGACCATCCCTTCCAGGCGCTGGTCACCAACCTGGACGCCTCGCCGTACCTCGGCCGGCTGGCCCTGTGCCGCATCCAGCACGGGACCGTCCGACGCGGCCAGACCGTCGCGTGGTGCCGGACCGACGGCTCCGTCGAGCAGGTCAAGCTGAGCGAGATGTACGTGACCGACGCGTTGGACCGGGTCGCCGCCGACGAGGCCGGCCCCGGCGACATCATCGCGGTGGCCGGCATCGACGAGGTCACGATCGGCGAGACGCTGGCGGACGCGGATGACCCCCGACCGCTCCCGGTCATCACCGTCGATCGCCCCAGCCTCGGGATGACGCTCGGGGTGAACACCTCCCCGCTCGCGGGGCGGGACGGCACCAAGCTCACGGCCCGGCTGATCGAGGCACGGCTACGTCAGGAGCTGGTCGGCAACGTCTCGATCGCCGTGCTGCCGACGGAACGCCCCGACACCTGGGAGGTACAGGGGCGCGGTGAGCTGCAGCTCGCGGTGCTCGTCGAGACGCTGC
>PWTE01000059.1 GCA_003563915.1 Nitriliruptoraceae bacterium | reverse complement strand
CCGGTGACGTGGGTGTGGACGACGAACCGGTATTCGTCGATGCGTCCGAGCTCGGCCAGCGCCGTGGGAAGGAACCTTCACGGTTGTCCAGCTACCCGCCCCGTGGCATGGTGAGCTACCGCGGACCGGGAGGGCTGCCATGCATGCCGACGTGGACCTGGTGCGGTGGCTGTTCGAAGCCGTCTGGAGCCGCGGCGAGACCGACGAGCTGCAGCAGCGCCTCCATCCGCACACCTTCCACTACCGGGATGGTACGAACGAGCTCGGTCCGTCCGAGCTCACCGGGATCGTGGAGAGGTGGCGGATCGCCCTGCCCGATCTGGAGTTCCGGATCGTCGATATCGTGGCCGACGGCGACCTGGTTGCGACCCGGTGTCGCCTGACCGGCACCCACCTCGGCCCGTTGCGGGGCCGGGAGCCGACGGGCCTCACGGTCGACATGGGCGTGATGATGTTCTTCCGCTTCGACGAGAGCGGTCTCGTGGAGACATGGGAGCTCGACGACATCGCCGGGCTGGAGGCACAGATCGACGCCCCGTAGGCAGCATCAGTGGCCGATGCTCCGACCCAGGCCGGCTTCGCGGGCCGCGACGATGGCCTGGGCCCGGTCGGCGAGGTGGAGCTTGGCGAAGACGTTGGAGATGTGGTTGCTGACGGTCTTGCCGCTGATGGACAGCCGTACCGCGATCTGACGGTTGTCCATCCCTTGGGCGATCAGGTCGAGGACCTCACGTTCGCGGTCGGTCAGTTCGGGGAACGGGCTGACCGAGACCCCCTTGCCGGCGGCGTGCTGGAAGAAGGTGGTGAGGCGACGGGCGATGGCGGGGCCGAACAGGGCCTGACCGTCGGCGACCGCACGGACGGTGCGCAGGACGTCGGCGGTGTCGGCGCCCTTGAGGATGTAGCCGTGGGCGCCGGCGCACATCGCTGCGAACAGCGAGTCGTCGTCCTCGAGCATGGTCAGCATGACCACCTGGGTGTCGGGGTGGTCGGCCAGGAGGCGGCGGGTGGCCTCGATGCCGTTCATGTCCTCCATCATGATGTCCATCAGCACGACGTCGGGGACGAGTTCGTCCACCTGCGCCAACGCCTGTTCGCCGGAGCTGGCTTCGCCGACGACCTCGGTGTCGGGAGCGGCATCCAGGAGGGCGTTGAGCCCCTCTCGGAACAGCCGATGGTCATCGACCACGAGGATGCGGATGGTTCCGTGGCTCGTGCGCTCAGCCATGCGCCACTCCGGTTCGGTCGTGCGTAGGGACGACGCCGTTGTGCGAGCGGGTGGCCGGTGTCGTGATCGGCAGCGTGGCGCGGACCTGTGTGCCGGACGGACGGACCCCGCACACCTCGACGGTTCCGCCGAGTTCCTCGGCGCGCTCGCGCATCGAGATCAGACCGACTCCCGGTTGGTTCGCAGCGCCCAGGCCGATCCCGTTGTCGGTGACCGTGAGGGACATGGCCGAGCCTGTCACCTCGACGGTGAGGGTGCAGCGTGTCGCGGCGGCGTGGTGCACGACGTTGGTCATCGCCTCACGTGCGATGCGGAAGGCGGCGACCTCTACGGCGGCTGGCAGCGACGGCAGCGGCTCGGGGTCTGTCTCCACCGCGATGGCCAGGTGGCCCGTGCGGTCGAGCTGGCCGGCATGGGCCGTGAGCGCTCCACGCAGCCCGAGCTGGTCCAGCGCCGGTGGACGGAGCTCGTAGACGAGCCGGCGGATGTCGGCAACCAGCTCCTGGTTGTGGTGTTTGAGAGCTGCCACCAGATCTGCTGCGGCCGCCGGGTCGTCCTGCAGACGCTCCAGGACGACGTCGAGGCGGAAGGTCTGGCTTGCCAGCGATGGACCCAACCCGTCGTGCAGATCGCGACGGATGCGCCGCCGCTCCTCCTCGCGGGCCAGCACCAACCGCTCCCGGGACCGCTGGAGTGCCGTGGCCAACCGGGCGGCATGAGCCAGCGCCCCCGACTGGTGGCTGATGTCGTCGAGCAGGCGGCGGTCCGCGGGACCCAACAGCTCCCGTGGTGACCGCGGGGCAACGAGCAGCCGGCCGACGACCTCACCCTGATGGTGCAGCGGCACCACGACACCGCCTGCGGCCTCGTCGGGCATGGTCCCGTGCACGGCACGGATCTCCCAGGTCCCGTCCTGTTCCAGCTCGACCGCGGCGCCCGGCAACTTCAAGGTGGTCGCGACGGTCTCGGCCAACGTCTGCAGCGCACTGTCCGGTGCGCCGGCGGCGGCCAGCTGGCGACCCAGCTCGGAGAGCACCGCGTAGGGGTCGTCTCGCTGGCCGAAGATCAGGTGGTTGACCCGGCGCTGCAGCCACGTCCGCGCCGGGGCGAAGGCGACGGCGACCAGCCCCGTCGCGACCAGTGACAGGAGCGTCTCACCGACCGGCAGCAGGGCGCCGATGCCGACCACGATCAACATGTAGATGGCCACGATCGCGACGGTCAAGACGCCGTAGACCAGGGTGCGGTTGATGACCAGGTCGACGGCGTAGAGACGGAATCGCAGCACCGCGAACCCCAACGACACCGCGAGCACGATCATCGTCATGGCGAACAGCACGGACAGCGGCCACCGCAACCCCAGATCCAGCTCCAGCCCCGACTCGAGCACCTGGTTCACCAGGTCCGCAGCCCCAACGGCCAGCAGCAGGCCGAACGCGTACAGCACCCACTTCAGTTGCTGGCGCAGTTCGCGGTCAGCTGTCCGCCAGCGGGTCACCAGACTCCCGATCCCGACCGCGATCGACGCCAGCGTCAGCACCACCCACGCCAGGTTGATGGCCAGGGCCGGCACAGCCAGCAAGCCGGTCGGGTTGTCCGGAGCGGCCTCCACCTCGAGGAACACGTTGGTCAGCGGCCGCTCGGTCAGCATGAACACCACGATGAGGGCCACCCACGCCCAGGTCGCGGCTCGCACCCGACGTCCCCAGCGGGCCGAAACGGGTTCGCCGTCCGGGAACAGCGCGGGCAGCAGCAGGAACCCCAGCACCCAGGTCGTCATCCACAGGTCCTGCACCCACCCCGCCCCCGTCGCGAAGGGAAGCGCCGCGCGGCCCGCGAGAACCGCATAGACGCTGTAGTCGGCCGCGAACCCGACCACGCCGTTCGCCGCTCCCATCGCCACCAGCAGCCAGCCGTAGCGCCGTGGTTGCCCGCGGACCACCACCAGCGCACCCAGCACGGTCAACGCGATGGCGACCAGGGGGCTGACCACCTCGGTCGGCAGCGGTGTGCCCGGCACGCTCGGCAGGCGGTGGATCGGCCCCAGCAGCGTCCACCGGCCCACGGCAGCCGCCAGCACCGTCACACAGACCAGCGCGACCAGCGCCGTCGACGGCCACGCCATGCGCAGCGGGTCGGCTCGCTCTGGAACCGCTGCCGAAGCGTCCATCGACCTCGCGCCTTCCCGTGAGGCGGCCAACCCTCGTCTCGTGTGTCACTGTAGGTCGATGCGGTCGGCCGGTGACGGTGTCTCGCTCCGTCACCATCCACGTCGACTGTGTGACTCACCCGTCCACCACCAGGATGCGGCCAAGGCTTCCCGACGTCATGGGGGCCAGCCCTCCAGCCGGCCGGGAACGCCAGCAGGCGGGCGGCACGCTCCGGCTGCGGAGCCCCCTTCGCTCGGCCGGATATCGAGCCTTCCCGTCGGATCTCCCGGGCAGACCGGGAGCCTGCCCTCATGAAGACGGGACTTCCGTCGCGCAGGATCGGTGACACACGGCTCGTCGAGCAGGAGCATCACCGTGGCACCCTCTGACCGCACCGCCGGAAGCAAGGCACCGGACACCACGGCGCCCGTAGCGCAGCGTGGGTCCGTGCCGCAGGCACGAGGCACCGAGGGTTCCAAGGCGCGGCGGGTGGCCTTCCGGGTGGTGGCGATCGTGACGTCCCTGTGGGTGCTGGCCCTGATGTCCTTCGGCCTCACCGAGATCGTGCTGATGTGGCTACCGGCAGACACGCTGTCGTCGGTCGGCGAAACGTTGGGATTCGGTGAACTCGACCTGGCCCACCGGGCGCACTTCATGAGCATCGGCGTCATCCACTGGGCGATCGTCCTTGGGGTACTCGTCCAGCTGCGTCGACCCGAGCGACGCGAGGCGCCGATGCTGCACGTCGTAGCCATCGCGATCAGCCTGTCGGTGACCTCCTCCCTCAGCGGCAGCCTCAGCGCCTGGCTGCTCGACATGGCCGTCCTCGTCATCCCGCTGCTGCTGCTGGGGATCCTGCACCCCCATGCCCGCCAGCTCTTTCGTCTGCCGACATGGGACCGTGTCATGGTCGCCATCGCGACCCTCGGCGTCGTTCCATGGCTCGTCTTCGCGTTCACCAACGCCCACCTGCAGTGGCGCAACATCGCGGGTGACACCCACGCCGAGATGGATCACTGGAGCACCATGGCGTTCATGGCCCTGGTCATCATCGCCTGCTCGTTCATCGGTGCCACCGACCACTCCGGTTGGCGCCTGACCGCCT
>PWTE01000116.1 GCA_003563915.1 Nitriliruptoraceae bacterium | reverse complement strand
TCGTACCACGCGTCCACCGCATCCCACTGGAACGCGACCAGGTCCGCCAGCGGTGGCGCACCCTCGAGCGGCGTGGGGTAGGCCCAGACCGAGTTCTCCCTCACGTCACCTTCCACCTCGATGTTGAGGTAACTGGCATCGCCCTTGAAGGGGCAGTGGGTGGCGTGGTCGGTGGCGACCAACCACTCCTCGCGGACGTCGCCCCAGGGCACGTAGTAGACGGGCATCAGCCCGGTCTCGTGCAGCAGCCGGGCGTCGGTCGAGTCAGCCACGACCTGGCCGGCGACCACGACGCGGATACGGCGTGCCGTGGGTTCGAGGTAGAGGCGGTGGGCGGGGGCCTCGTAAGTGAAGTTGAACGTGCCGGCCGGTCGCCGCGAGAACGGCCCGGTGCCGAGCATCAACGCCATGAGCATCTCCTCCAGTTGGTCGCCACCGACGCGCCGCGCAGGGTGAGCATGCCTGACCGGCGTGGGGTTCGCTCGGCCGGGGAGCCGACCACGTCGCGCTGCGTCCGCTGACCAGGAGCGCAGTAGGGTCGTGACCGCAGACCCGGAGGTCACGATGTCCACCAGCGAGCACGCCCCCCCCCCCCCGACGATCGCACCTGCCGACGGCAAGCTCGGCGTGCTCTGTGTCGGGCTCGGCGCGGTCTCCACCACCTTCATCGCCGGGGTCGAACTGATCCGGCGCGGGATGGCGGAGCCGTTCGGCTCGTTGACCCAGATGGGCACGATCCGTCTGGGCAAGCGCACGGACGAACGGGCACCGTTGATCCGCGACTTCGTCCCGCTGGCGGGCCCCGAGGACCTGGTGTTCGGGGCGTGGGATCCCTTCGAGGACGACGCCTACGTCTCCGCGGCGAACGCGGGCGTGCTGGACGTGGCGAGACACCTGGAACCCATCGCCGAGACGTTGCGTGAGATCCAGCCGATGCCGGCCGCGTTCGACCCGGCCTACGTCAAGCGACTGGACGGCCCGAACGTGATGCCGAGCCGCGCCAAGCGGGCGCAGCTCGAGGGCATCCGGGCCGACCTCCGCGACTTCCGGGAACGACACGGCTGCGACCGGATGGTGATGATCTGGTGCGCGTCGACCGAGGTCTACGTCGATCCCGGTCCGGCCCACGCTGACCTCGACGCCTTCGTCGCCGCGATCGACGCCGACGACCCGGCCATCACCCCGTCGATGCTCTACGCCTACGCGGCGTTGCTCGAGGGTGTGCCCTTCGCGAACGGGGCACCCAACCTGACCGTGGACATCCCCGCACTGCGTGAGCTGGCCTCGTCGACCGGTGTGCCGATCTGCGGCAAGGACTTCAAGACCGGCCAGACGATGGTCAAGACCGCGCTGGCGCCGATGTTCAAGGCGCGGATGCTCGGGATGGACGGGTGGTACTCGACCAACATCCTCGGCAACCGCGACGGCGAGGTGCTGGACGACCCCGAGTCGTTCCGCACCAAGGAGTCGTCGAAGCTCGGGGTGCTGGACACGATCCTGCAGCCCGATACCTACCCACAGCTGTACGGCGACATCGATCACGTCGTCCGGATCAACTACTACCCGCCCCGCGGCGACAACAAGGAGGGGTGGGACAACATCGACTTCTTCGGGTGGCTCGGCTACCCGATGCAACTCAAGGTCAACTTCCTGTGCCGCGACTCGATCCTGGCGGCGCCGCTCGCGCTGGACCTCACCCTGTTCCTGGACCTGGCGCAGCGGGCCGGGATGGCGGGGATCCAGGAGTGGTTGAGCTTCTACTTCAAGGCACCGCAGGCCGCCCCGGGCCTGTACCCGGAACACGACCTGTTCATCCAGCACACCAAGCTGAAGAACACCCTGCGGTGGATGATGGGCGAGGACCAGATCACCCACCTCGGCGTCGAGTACTACGCCGACGACTACTCCCCCGAGGACTGACGGAGAGGCCGGGACTCAGCGGAGAGGCTGGGACTCAGCGGAGAGGCTGGGACTCAGCGGAGAGGCTGGGGCTCGGTCCGGCAGTTGAGGCTCTCCGGTGCGATCGTGGCTCCCCGCTACCACCGACCCTCCCCGCTACCACCGTGGCTCTCCGGTGCGACCGTGGCTCCCCGCTACCACCGACCCTCTCCGCTACCACCGAGGTTCCCGGCGACGAGGTAGCGCGCCGCTGCGACGATGTCGTCCTCGCTGAGCAGGACGGTGTCGGCCGCCGGACCCAGCGGTACGTAGGTGTCGACGGACCGGACGGACGCAACGTGGCTGACGACACGCTCCTCGGCCAGCGACGCCACGACCGCGTCGGCGATGCCGCCTCCGGTGGCGCGGCACTCGTCGACGACCAGGACGCGGCCCACGTCGGCCGCGTGCGCGTGGATCGCCTCGCGAGGTAGTGGCGCGAGCCAGCGCAGGTCGAGCACCCGCACCCTGATCCCCTCACCTTCCAGCCGGCGGGCGGCCCGCAACGACATCCGCAGCCCGTTGCCGTAGGTCACGAGCAGGACGTCCGTGCCGGGCCCCTCATCCCCGTAGACGCCGATCTCACCCGGCAACCAAGACCCGTCCAGCAGGGGGTAGTCCTCCAGCCAGCCACCGTCGCCCTCGACGTGTAGGTCGCGCTCGTGGTACAGCGCGATCGGTTCGAGGAACGCGACGACGCGTCCATCCGCCGCGGCCATCCCGACCGCGGCCCGCAGCAGCCGGGGGCCGTCCGCTGGTCGGGAGGGCACCGCGATCGCGAGCCCTGGGATGTCCCGGAGGGCACCGATCGCGTTGTCGTTGTGGAAGTGACCGCCGAACCCCTTCTGGTAGGCGAGCCCGGCGATCCGCACCACCATCGGGGTCCGGAACCGGCCGTCGGAGAAGAAGCTGGTGGAGCACGCCTCACCGCGGAGCTGGTCGAGCGCGTTGTGGAGGTAAGCGAGGTACTGGATCTCCGGGATCGGCAGCTGCCCCATCAGGCCGAGCCCCTGGGCCAGACCCAGGATCGAGCTCTCGTCCAGCAGGGCGTCGAACACGCGGCCGGTCCCGAAGCTGCGCTGTAGCCCGGCCGTGACGCCGTACCCCCCACCCTTGCGACCGACGTCCTCGCCGAAGACGACCACCTCGTCTCGGGCCAGCAGCAGATCGCGCAGGGCCGCGTTCAGCTGTCCTGCCAGGGTCCGGTGCTGCGGCGCATCCGTGCGTTCCGGCAGTCCCCGCGGGAACCCGCGCTCCCGCACCTCCAGGGGTGCCGCGTGCGCGGCCGCCACGCGCACCGCGTCCGGGGTGAAGGGCGCCAGCGGAGCTGTGACGGCCGCGGCATCGGACAGCGGTTCGGCACGGGCGGCCACCCGGTCGGCCAGCTCCCGGATGCGGCGCCGGGTCGCTGCCACGAGCTCGGTGAGCTCCTCCGGCGCAGCTACTCCGAGTTCGACCAGCCGCCGAGCCGCCGCGGGTAGCGGGTCGCGGACCTCGTCGGCGGCCAGCTCCGATGGCTCCCGGTAGGCCGCCTCCGCATCGGAACCCGCGTGCCCGCCGAGCCGCACCACCTCGAGGTGGAGGAAGACCGGGCGACGGGCGAGCCGGCACCGCTGCACCGCGGCGTCCACGGTGCTCCAGACCTCGTCGAGCTCACCCGCCGCGTGGAGGTAGGTGAGCCCTGGCAGGTTCCCGTAGGTCTCCGCGATCCAATCACGGGGGGTCGGCACGGAGATACCCAACCCGTTGTCCTCGCACACGAACAGGATCGGGACCGGGTTGCCCACGCGCTGGCCCCACCGAGCGGCGTTGACGGCGGTCAGGGCGGTCGCGTGGTTCGCCGAGGCATCACCGAACGACGTGACGACGATCGCGTCCTCTGCCACCGGCAGAGCATGGCCGACACGACGGGCACGCCCGATGGCCACCGCGCAACCCACCGCCTTCGGCAGCTGTGACGCGATCGTGGAGGTCTGCGGCACGATCATCAGCTCACGGCTCCCCCAGACCTTGTGGCGACCTCCGGACGCCGGTTCATCACGCGCCGCACACAGCGACGCGACGACGTCGCGCTCGACGGTGTCGTTCCCGGCGCGCCGCGCCCGCGCCATCACGAGGGCCCCGTCGCGGTAGTGCAGGAACGCCGGATCGTCAGGCCGGGTCAACGCACCGATCGTGGCCAGGTGCTCGTGCCCGGCGGAAGCGATCGTGTAGTAGCCGCGCCCCTCTGCCCGCAGCTCACGGGCGACGAGATCGATGGTCCGCGAACGCACCCCGTCCAGGAACGCGTCGAGCAGTTGCTGGCCGGTCGGGCCGCCAGCGACGACCGGTTCGGAAGGCGCCCGTGCGGGGACCCGTGGGAGCGACAGATCCTCGAGCGCACGGTCCAGCCACGTCTCCGCGATCGCGAGCCGATCCACCGTGCCTCCGCGTCGGGCCCGCCGGGTGCTGGGCCTGCTCCGGACGCAGCATGCCTGCCGCGCGTCGCGATGCCCAACGTCACGACCTGCCGGCGTGTGTGGTCAGCGGATGCGGCCGCGGAGAACGCCCAGGTCGATGTCCTCGACGTAGCCCTCGATGTCGTCCGACCCGCACAGCCGACAGACCAGGTGGGTGCCCCGATCCCACCGGTGCCCGCAGGCACCGCAGGTGAGCATGATCCGGTCGTCATGGCGGTCCCCCGACAGGTCGTCGTCCTCACCGCAGACCGGACAATCGACGACCGGCACCTTCGCCTCCTCAGGACGGACCGCTCGCCTAGCCTACGGAGCGAGAGCCACGGGAGGGTTCGGCGGTGATGGGGGCCATGGTCCCACCGATGGGGGACCTGCGACGGGGTTCAGCGTGAACGCCGCGCTCTAGCGTCGAGGTACGACGGGCGAGCCCTCACCTCGCGCTCCACGACCACGCTTGGAGACAGCTGTGCCAGCGGTGTGCATCGACGGGAACGAAGCCGCGACCCGGGTCGCGTACAAGCTCAGCGAATCGATCGCGATCTATCCGATCACCCCGGCCTCGCCGATGGGCGAACAGGCCGACGCGTGGGCGGCGGCGGAACGCCCGAACCTGTGGGGCGTGGTCCCGGGCGTGATCGAGATGCAGTCGGAGGCCGGCGCGGCAGGCGCGCTGCACGGCGCCGTGCAGTCCGGGGCGCTCGGCACGACCTTCACAGCCTCCCAGGGCCTGCTGTTGATGTTGCCCAACATGTTCAAGATCGCCGGGGAGCTGACCCCGGCCGTCATCCACGTCGCGGCCCGCACCGTCGCCACCCACGCGCTGTCGATCTTCGGCGACCACTCCGACGTCATGGCAGCCCGCACCACGGGCTGGACCATGCTGGCCTCCGGGACACCCCAGGAGGCCCACGACCTGGCCGCCGTCGCACACGCCGCATCGCTACGGACCCGCGTCCCCGTGCTGCACTTCTTCGACGGCTTCCGGACCTCGCACGAACTGGCGCTCGTCGACCCGATGGACGACGACGATCTGACCGCCCTGATCGACCCGAGCGACGTGATCGACCACCGCGCCCGCGCCCTCGATCCCGATCGGCCGTCGCTGCGCGGCACCGCCCAGAACCCGGATGTGTTCTTCCAGGCCCGCGAGGCGGCCAACCCGTTCCACGACGCCGTCCCCGACGCCGTGCAGGCCGCGATGGACGCTCTGGCCGAACGCACCGGCCGCGCCTACCACCTCGTCGACTACCACGGCGCGCCGGATGCCGAGCGCGTCATCGTTCTGATGGGCTCCGGTGCGGGTGCGGTCCGCGAGGTGGTGGACCACCTCGTCGCGGAAGGTGAGAAGGTCGGGATGCTGGAGGTCCGGCTGTTCCGTCCCTTCCCGACCGACGCGCTGCTCGCCGCCCTTCCCGAGACCGCACAGCGCATCGCCGTGCTCGACCGCACCAAGGAGCCCGGGGCGGCAGGCGAACCG
Source organism: Nitriliruptoraceae bacterium (assembly GCA_003563915.1). Classification (GTDB taxonomy): domain Bacteria; phylum Actinomycetota; class Nitriliruptoria; order Nitriliruptorales; family Nitriliruptoraceae; genus CSSed11-175R1. The sequence goes on along the minus strand of PWTE01000116.1, from coordinate 38,669 downwards.
CTGCACGAGGACGTGGTCCACACCCTGGCCACCGCGATGATGGAGGGTCGTCGTGACGCACTGCCCGACGTGATCGGCGGTCGCTACGGGCTGTCGAGCAAGGAGTTCACCCCGACGATGGTCGCGGGCGTCTTCGCGGAGCTGGCGTCCGACACGCCGCAGCGCCGCTTCACCGTCGGCATCGTCGACGACGTGACCCACCTGTCGCTGTCCGAACCCGACGGTTTCGCACTGCCGCGACCCGACGGTGAGCTGTCCGCGGTCTTCTTCGGCCTGGGGTCGGACGGAACGGTCAGCGCGAACAAGAACACCGCCAAGATCATCGCCGAGCACACCGATCAGCAGGTCCAGGCCTACTTCGTCTACGACTCGAAGAAGTCCGGCGCCACCACCGTGTCGCACCTGCGCTTCTCGCCACAGCCGATCCGGTCTAGCTACCTGATCGACCAGGCCGACGTGGTGGCCTGCCACCAGTTCGGGTTGCTCGAGAAGCTCGACGTGCTGTCGGCGGCCAAGCGCGGTGGGACCGTGCTCCTGAACGCGCCGTTCCCGCCCGACCAGGTGTGGGACCGTCTGCCGGCCGACGTGCAGGAGGTCCTGATCGAACGCGACCTGCGACTGGTCGTCATCGACGGGTACGCGACGGCCCGCGCCGCGAAGCTCGGCGGTCGCATCTCGACGGTCATGCAGGTGGCCTTCTTCGCCGCCTCGGAACTCCTGCCGCTCGACCAGGCCGTCGAGGCGATCGGCCAGGCCGCTCGGACCACCTACGCCGAGCATGGTCCGCTGGTCGTGCAGCGCAACCTGGATGCCATCGCCGCCGCCGCGGAAGCGGTCCACGAGGTGGAGGTGCCCGAGACCGTGACCTCGTCGTTCCGGCGCTCCGGGGTCCTGGACCGTGCGCTGGAGCTGGTACCGGACAGCGTCCTCGGCAACGGTGACGGGCTCGTCGAGCGCGTCACCGCACGCATCGTCGACGGCGAAGGGGAGTTGCTCCCGGTCTCCGCGATGCCCGTCGACGGGACCTTCACGACCGGGACCAGTCGCATCGAGAAGCGATCGTTGGCCAGCGAGGTCCCCATCTGGGACCCGGACCTGTGCATCGACTGCGGCAAGTGCGCGATCGTCTGCCCCCACGCCGCGATCCAGATCAAGGTCTTCGAGGGCGACCAGCTCGACGACGCGCCGGACGAGTTCCTCGCGAAGCCGTTCAAGGATCGCGACCTGAGCGATCACCTGCTCACGGTCCAGTTGGCTCCCGACGACTGCACCGGGTGTGGGGTCTGCGTCGAGGCCTGCCCTGCGGTCTCCAAGGAGGCGGTCGGGCACAAGGCCATCGACATGGAGCCGGCCGACGAGCACCGTGACCGTGAGCGCGAGAACTTCCGCTTCTTCCAGTCGATCCCGTACCTGGACCGCACGGCGGTGCGCCACGACACCGTCAAGCACAGCCAGACCCTGCAGCCGCTGTTCGAGTTCTCCGGAGCCTGCGCCGGCTGTGGTGAGACGCCCTACCTGAAGCTCATGACCCAGCTGTTCGGCGACCGCACCGTGGTAGCCAACGCCACCGGCTGCTCGTCGATCTACGGTGGCAACCTGCCCACCACCCCGTGGGGCACGGACACCGCAGGCCGCGGTCCGGCCTGGTCGAACTCGCTGTTCGAGGACAACGCGGAGTTCGGCCTGGGCATCCGCGTCGGGTTGGACGAGCAGCGGGTCGCCGCCGAACACCTGCTGCACCAGCTCGCCGGGCAGCTCGGAGACGACCTGGTCGAGGGGCTACTCGCCGGCGCCTCTGCCGGAGACGAACAGGGTCTGGCCGAGCAGCGCGAGCGCGTCGCGGAGCTGCGGAGGCGATTGACCGACATCGACGGCGACCTCGCCCGCCAGCTGGAAGCGATCACGAACGTGCTCGTCCGCCGGGACGTCTGGATCATCGGCGGTGACGGCTGGGCCTACGACATCGGGTTCGGCGGCCTGGACCACGTGCTGGCCTCGGGCGCCGATGTCAACATCCTGGTGCTGGACACCGAGGTGTACTCGAACACCGGAGGGCAGGCCTCGAAGGCGACACCACGCGGCGCGGTGGCACGCTTCGCGACGTCGGGCAAGTCGACACCCAAGAAGGACCTGGGTCTGCTGGCGATGCAGTACGGCAGCGTGTACGTGGCACAGATCGCCCTGGGTGCCAACGACCGCCAGACGATCAAGGCCTTCCAAGAGGCCGAGGCCTGGTCCGGTCCATCGCTGCTGCTGGCCTACTCGACCTGCATCGCCCACGGCGTGGACATGCGCGACTCGATGGGCCGCATGGACCTGGCCGTCAAGACCGGGTACTGGCCGCTGTTCCGCTACCACCCGGGCGCGGACGAGGGCACCCAGCCCTTCCAGCTGGACTCCCGGGCCCCCAGCGAGCCGGTGCAGCGCTTCCTGGAGTCCGAAGGGCGCTACGCGGTGCTGCGCCGCAGCAACCCGGAACGGGCCGAACAGCTGCACGCCCTGGCACAGAAGGACGTCGACGAGCGGTGGAGCTACTACGAGCAGCTCGCCGGCGTGGAACGACAGCTGACCAGCGACCCGGAGGTCCCGGCGTGAGCGATGGCAACGGCAGCCCCACCGACGAGTCACCCCGCGACCCCACCCGCTTCGCGCCGCTGGACGAGGACGACCAGCTCGGCGGCTGGGGGCGGGTCATCCCGAGCGGCCCCGGACCGGATGGCGACCCCGACCTGACGACCCGCTACCTGGGCCTGGAGCTGCGGTGCCCGATCGTCGCGTCGTGCAGCCCGCTGACCGGTGACCTGGGGTCGCTCCGGGCACTGGACGCGGCGGGGATCGGTGCGGTCGTGCTGCCGAGCCTGTTCGAGGAGCAGCTCGAGCACGAGATCGAGCAGGTCGACCGCTACCTCGGGCTGTCCGCGGATGTGAACCCGGAGGCGACGTACGGCTACGCGCCGGTCCTGGACGACTACAACCAGGGATCGGTGCGTTACCTCCGGTTGATCCGTGAGGCCAAGGCCGCCGTCGACGTGCCGGTGATCGCGAGCCTGAACGGCGCCACCGTGGGTGGCTGGACCGAGTACGCCCGCATGCTGGCCGACGCCGGCGCGGATGCGCTGGAGCTCAACGTCTACCAGGTCGCCGCCGATCCGGATCGCGTCGGACGCGATGTCGAGGGCGAGACGCTGGCGGTCGTGTCCGCGGTGGCCACGGCGTGCGACGTCCCCGTCGCGGTCAAGCTGTCGCCCTACTGGTCGGCGCTGGGCAACCTGGCCGGCCGGCTGGTCGACGCCGGCGCCTCCGGACTGGTGCTGTTCAACCGCTTCTACCAGCCGGACATCGACCTGGAGACCCTGTCGGTGGGTCCCCACCTGGTCCTGTCCAGCTCGGACGAGTTGCGGTTGCCCCTGCGGTGGATGGCGTTGCTGCACGGCCGGGTCGAGGCCTCCCTGGCCGCCACCACCGGCATCCACACCGCCAATGACGTGGTGAAGGTGCTGTTGGCCGGTGCCGACGCCGCCATGACCCCCTCGGCGCTGCTGCGCCACGGTCCGGATCACGTGGGCGTGATGGTCGACGGTTTGCGTTCCTGGATGGCGGAACGCGAGTACGCCTCGGTCGACCAGCTCCGCGGCTCCGTGAGCCAGTTGAACGTGCCGGATCCCGCCACCTTCGAGCGGGCGAACTACCTCGACACCTTGACCCGCTACGCGAACACGTTCCTGACGTGACCACCGCCCGCCGGGGAGTAGGTTCGTCGTGACCAGACCCCCGGACGTGAGGACGCGACCCGATGGAGACCCGCACGCTGACGTTCGCGGGAAGCACCGGCGCGGAGCTGCAAGGGGTGCTGCACGTCCCCGACGGTGATGCCAGGGGCAGCGTGCTGCTGGCCCACTGCTTCACCTGCTCGAAGGACCTGCACACGATGACCCGCCTGGCCAACGGGCTGGCCGACGGTGGCTACGCGGTCCTGAGGTTCGACTTCACGGGGCTGGGCGACAGCCAGGGGGACTTCGCCACCAGCACGATAGGGAACGACGTCCGGGACCTGGTGCTTGCGGCCACCACGCTGATCGATCAGGGCTACGGGCCCTGCGGGATGCTGGGACACAGCTTGGGCGGCGCCGCGACGCTGCTCGCCGCAGGCCGTATCCACACGGTGCGCTCGGTCGTGACGCTCGGCGCTCCCTCCTCCCCCGCCCACGTCGAGCACCTGTTCTCGCGGGCCGAGGAGCTGGACGACGACCGGGTGAAGGTCACGATCGGTGGTCGGGGCTTCGAGGTGGCGAAGGGCTTCCTCGACGAGTTGGACGAGCACGACCAGTCCGGCGCCGTCGCGGCGCTCGGACGACCGCTGCTCGTCCTCCACGCGGTCGACGACCAGGTGGTGAGCGTCGAGGAGGGCGAACGGATCTTCGCGGCCGCGACGCAACCGAAGGCCTTCCTGCCCCTGTTGGAGGCCGACCACCTGCTCAGCGACCGTTCCGCCGCCGGGGTGGCGCTGGAGCACGTGCTGCGCTGGTTCGACGCGACCCTCTGACGCCACGGATCCCGGCGGGAGGGGCACTCACTCGGTGCGCGGCGGATCGTCGTGGTGTCCGAACCGGTCGCTGAGGAGCTCGGCCTGGTCGCGAGCCTGCTCGCTCAGTTCCTCGAACAGCTGCCGAGCCTGCTCGGCGAGCTCCTCGGCCCGGTGAGCAACGTCACCAGCACGTTCGCGGGAGCGGACGGCCAGCTCCTCGGCCCGCTGGACGATGTCCTCGGCGCGTGCCCGTGACCGGGCGGCGAGCTCCTCGGCACGTGCCCGGGCGCGGTCGCGTGTGTCCGCCAGGCGTTCCTCGACGTGGTGCTCCTCGGCCAGTTGCGTCATCCGTTCCCGTGCGCCCGCGACCGCCTCGGCCATGCTCTGGCGGTATCGCTCGAGGTTCTCCTTCGCGACGGCACTTGGAGGCGCGGGCGCCGCGTAGGGCGGCCACCACGGCGCCTCCGGATCGGCCTGCGGGTAGGCCCCCGCCAGTTCCTCGCTGCGGTCGAGCATCACGGCGGCGATCCGTCCGGTGAGCGCCGCCGCATCCTCGTCCGGGAACGGCGAGACGACATCCATCGCCATCGTGACCACCGCACCGCGGTGGGGGAAACGCGCCACCGGGGAGAACGCACGTTGCGCCCCGAAGTGGGTCACCACCAGTACGTCGACCCCGGCCTCCAGTGCGAGCCGGGCGGCGCCGTGTCGCAGGGGCAGCAACGAGCCGTCGTGGGTGATCGTGCCTTCCGGTGCGACGAGGATCGTGCTGCCCTGGCCCAACCGCTCCACCGCGGCTCCGTACGCCGCTTCCCGGCCAGCGCCCGCTCCCCGGTCGACCGGGATCGCGCCGGCACCGCGGGCGATCGTCCCGAGCACCGGGACCGCGAACAGCTCCCGCTTCACCAGGGGTTGCACCCACCGGTCGAGCCACCGCCAGACGGTATCGGCGACGAGGAAGGCATCGAGGTTGGAGGTGTGGTTGAGCACGACGACCAGCGGTTGACCGGGACCGGGCAGCGGGTCTGGGCGCTGTGCCTGCACCCGCCAGCCACGTAGGCGGAGCAGTGTGCGGATCAGGCGCACGATGAACCGCCACGCCCCTGGCGGGCGGCGGTGGGGATCCGGGCCCAGCTCGCTCACGCACATCCTCTCGGTGTTCGAGGACCACCGTAGACGGCGATGGGCCCGGCCACCCACGGGAAGCGGCCCCGATGCGGGGGAGCACATCGGGGCCGCGGGCGGCTGGCGGAGGGGCAGCCGCCGGGTCAGGTGGGGTCAGCCGGCGAGGTCGACCTTGCGGACCTCCTCGAGGAGCCGGAGCCAGACCTCGGAGACGGTGGGGAACGGTGGGACGGCGTGCCACAGGCGGTCGATGGTGACCTCGCCGGCGACGGCGATCGTGGCTGCGTGGAGCTGCTCACCGACGCCGGGACCGACGAAGGTCGCGCCGACGATCGTGCGGGCGTCCCGGTCGATGACCAGCTGGGCGGTGCCGTCGGTGCCCTTGCCGAGCAGGGCGCCGCCGGCGGAGTGGCCGACGTTGTAGGACACGGTGAGCACATCGATGCCACGCTCGCGCGCCTGCTCCTCGGTGAGTCCGACGGCCGCGATCTGCGGGTCGGTGTAGACGACGCGAGGCATCGCCTCGGTGTCGGCCCAGGCCGGGTCGACATCCACGCCGGCCAGCGCGTCGCCGACGAGACGGGCCTGGTACTTGCCCTGGTGGGTCAGCAGCGCCCGGCCGTTCGCGTCGCCGACGACGTACAGCCAGTCGTGCCCGGGGACACGCAGGTGGTCATCCACGTCGATGAAGCCACCCCTGCCGGGCTCCACACCGACGGTTTCCAGTCCGAGGTCGTCGGTGGGGGCACGGCGTCCGACGGCGACGAGCAGTTCGTCACCGGTGATGACGTCGCCACCGTCGAGCGTGACGGTGACGGGCCCGTCGGTCCCCTCGCGGGCGACCTTGGTCGCCATCGCGCCGACCTCGACGGAGATCCCTTCCGCCTCGAGCGCGGTCGCCAGCTCCTGACCGACGAAAGGCTCCTCGCGAGGGAGCAGGCCATCCATGGCCTCGATGATGGGGACCTCGGACGCACCCAGACGCTGGAAGGCCTGCGCCATCTCGACCCCGATCACGCCGCCGCCGAGGACGACGAGTCGATCCGGGATCTCCTTGGCTTCGGTGATGTCGCGGTTGTCCCAGGTCTGGATGTCGGCCAGACCTTCGATCGGCGGGTGCGCGGCGCGGGTGCCGACCCCGATGACCACACCCTTGGTCGCCTCCAGCCGCGTGACGGTCCCGTCCTCCGCGACGACCTCGACGACCTTGTCGCCGGCGAGCCGGCCACGACCGCGGAACAGCTCGACGCCGGCGCCTTCGAGCCAGTCGACCTGGCCCTTGTCGTCCCAGTTCGACGTGAAAGCGTCACGGTTCTTGAGCACCTTCGCGACATCGACCTCACCGGTGACGGCAGCCGCGGCGGCAGGTACACGCTTGGCAGCCGCGAGCACCTCGGTCGGACGGAGCAGCGCCTTCGAGGGCATGCAGCCCCAGTAGCTGCACTCGCCGCCGACGAGTTCGAGTTCGACGATGGCGGCGGTCAGGCCGCGTTGGATGGCGTAGTCCGCGGCGTTCTCGCCAGCGGGTCCGGCGCCGATGACGACGACGTCGTAGGTGCTCATGGGGTCCTCCTCGGTTCGGTCGGGCGGCCCGCTGGCGCAACCGAGGTCGGTGTCGTCCCGACCCTGCGATGTCCTCCGCGTGCGAGCCTTGCCATCACCCTGGCAACACGGCCGGTGGGGCGCCTCTTCCATCGCGCCCTACGGTGGTCTCGATCGCTCACGGGAAGGTCGGTCACAGGTGACATCAGGATCGGGTGACGCAGCCAGCGAGGTTGACCGGCAGACCCGCCACCGGGTCCGGGCAGCGTTGCTCGGGCTCGCGCTGGGTGATGCCGTCGGCGCCCCCTTCGAGGGACGCCGTGGGATCAGCCGCGACGAGGTGGTCACCCGGATCACCGACGACCGGCCACTCACCTGGACCGACGACACGCACATGGCGATCGCCCTCGGGCGGGTCCTGGTCGAGCACGGCGCCGACCGCATCGACCCTCAGGTGCTGGGTGACGCGTTCGCCGCGGCCTACGCCGACGAACCGTGGCGGGGGTACGGCGCCGGTCCTCCGCAGGTCTTCGCCATGGCGCGCCAGGGCGGCAGCTACGTCGAGGCAGCCGGGTCGCTGTTCGGTGGGAGCGGCTCGTTCGGCAACGGCGCGGCGATGCGGGTCGGACCGGTGGCGCTGGCGGCCAGCGACGACGTGGAGCACGCCGAGAGGCTGGCGCGGAGCCAGGCGCTGGTCACCCACGCCCACGCCGAGGCGATCGACGGTGCGGTGGTGGTCGCGACCACCTCGGTGCTGGGAGCGCGGTCAGGCCCACACGGGTCCGTGGTCGCCGCCGTCATCGAAGCCGCGGCACGGCTCCCGCCAGGACCGGTGCGGGAAGCGACGGAGCTGCTCCTGGACGCGCGTGACGACCGGGACCGCCTGCTCGCAACCGCGGCGCGGATCGGCACCAGCGTCGTCGCACGGGGATCGGTGCCGGCAGCCATCGCCGCACTGTTGGCGGCACCCGACGACCTCGAGGACACCCTGGTGACCGCCGTGCAGCTCGGCGGTGACACCGACACGATCGCGGCGATGGCCGGGACGATGGCGGCCGCGCGCCTGGGTCCCGCAGGGCTGCCGGAGCGGCTACTGGAGCGGCTGGAAGCGCGGGACGAACTCGCGGCGCTGTCCCACGAGCTGGTCAGGGAGCCTCCGCCCGAGGCAGCGGCCAGAGCGCGGTCGCCAGGGTGAGCAGCACGGTCAGGATCACCGTACCCCAGCCGATACCCAGCAGCGCGGGCGTGGAGATCAACGGCGAGGTGGCGAGTGCCACCAGGACGACCCCCAGCGAGACCGCCACGGCGCGGGTCCGGCCCCCCGCTTCCAACCGGACCCGGATCGTGTCCCGCGCATCGGTCGTGCGGCCGCGAAGCATGGGGGCGAGGTAGACCAGGGTCGCCAGGATCGCCTGGGCGAGCACCCCGGTGAGCGCGATCACCCCGAGCATGTCCAGCCAGCGCCACGCGGAGCCGAGGACGACCACGACGTCGGCCCACACCACGACCGGGAACCAGAGGCACACCCCCAGCACCAGCGGTCGCGCCGCGGTGAGCTTCGCGCTGCGGACCGCGCGTGCGACCGGCAGGCAGACCAGGGTCGCTGCGGCGGCGTAGACGGTCAATCCACCGGCGGCTACGACGTTGAGCACCTGCCCCCACGTCCCGCCGATACCCGCCAGGAACAGCAGCAGGATCGCCACGCTCAAGCCCGTCGCTCCGTGCCGGAGCAGACGTGCCGAGCGGTCGTCGGCACCGGGCTCGATGCGGGTCCGGGCCATCGTCGGTCCGAAGAACACCAGCGTCGCCAGCAGCGTCAAACCGCCCCACCCGAGCACCATCGCGTGCAGGTGAGCGGTGCGGGTGGTACCGAACCAGCTGCCGCTCACGAGCCCGACCCCGATCAGCGCTCCGAACACCGCTCCGTGGACGAACGCACCGTGCGCCCGCTCGTAGATGCGCACGATCCAGGCGAAACGTGCACCGACCGCGGCCTTGCGCATACGCCGCAGGCGCACGTAGGCGAGGAACACCACCGCGATCAGCAACGTCGCCCCGCCGGCCAGTGCGGGCAGCCACCGAGTCGGCAGCCCCACCAGGACCGCCAGGATCCCGAGGTTGGTGACGATCGGCCACCACCACGACCTCTCCCCCGCGGTGCGGGTCACGGTACGGGCGAAGTGCTCGCTGAAGGTGAGCACCAGGTTGGTCAGCACCCCCAGGGTGAACAGGTGCACGGCGAAGGGGCGCCCACCCGGCAGCGCGTCCCCGGTGACCAGCCAGACGACCAGCGCCCCGGCGTAGACCAGGGCCGCCAGGATGCTGGGCGCCGCGGACCCGAACGGCGAGGCACCCCGCGGCCGACCGTGCCCCGGCCGGAGCACCGGGAGGGAGGACGACGTGGTGGACATGGCTACCTCGAGGTTACGGGTGTCGTCCCGGGCTGGGTGATCGATGCCGGCATCCAGGAGCCCTGACGCCGGCCCCGGCGTGCCGCGACCACCGACAACACCACGAAGGCGAACAGCGCCGCGACGTTGCCGTGCAGGGCGAGCTCACGCCACCAGAAGGACCCTGCGAGGTCGGCGGTGATACGCACGGCGACGGAGACGTGCAGCAGGGCCAGGGGCAGGTAAGCGATAGGCAGGAAGACCAGCGGGATCCGCAGGACCGCCGGCAGGATGATCGGCGCGTGCCCCATCACCATCGACAGGACGAAGCCGAGGAACAGCGCGTGCACCAGGGCGTCGTGGAGCAGGGGCCCGCGCGCCCCGAGCCCCATCGCGACCCACAGCACCCCGCTGACCGCCAGCCACCCGTACGCGCCCAGCAGGCAGATCGCCGCGAAGCGAGGGAGTCCCGGCCGGCGGATCGTGCGTCGGGCGACGTCGTAGCGCAGCAGCCACGCCACCTGCCCCAGCAGCCCGAGACCCCCGAGCAGCAACCCCGCCTCACGCCACCAGCGCGCGATCGCGATGCCCAGGACGAAGATGCCGACCAGCACGAGGAACCGACGTCGGCTGGACCACGACGGCAGCGTCAGACGGCTCAGTTCGAGGCGTTCGCCGATGATCGTGAGCACGAGGAAGCCTGCCAGCAGCGGGGTGATGTGCACCGGCCCGGCCCCGGCCAGCCACAGCGCCGCCGCGCCGACCCACGCCAGCGCGCCGAGCAGCATGATCACCAGGTGGATGTCGAGGTGGCCGCGCCGGAGCAGAGCCACGTAGGTGAGCGAGACGACGATGCCGGCGGCCAGCAACAGGACGCTGCCGACCGGCCGCGACACGACCAGCACCAGCACGGAACCACCGCTCGATGCGGGGCCGAGGTACCCCCAGGCGCGCCCGAGGGCGACGGCACGCTCCAGCGCGATCAGCGTGCCGAGGAACCCGAGCACCATGATCACACCGTGGAGGTCGGCCGCGACGAACCGGTGCTCGATCCCGGCCCGCGCGAGCCCGGTGTAGGTGCCCAGGATCAGTCCGATCCCACCGAGCACGAGCAGTACGAGCCGGTGGCGAGGCACCGTCGCGCGTGCCGCCTGCCTGGGCGATGTCCCGGCGGCGGTGTCGGCGCGGAGTGCCGAGCTCATGAGGCGATCCGGAGGCGGCCATGACACCGACGCTCCTCGGGATCAGCCTCGAAGGCGTCCAGGGAGACCTTGCCGTCACCCGCGCCGAGCACGCCGCGCACGACGCCACGGTGGAACGAGCACGCGATCCGCGGGCTGTGCTCCGCGAGCGGCGTGAGGGGGCAGCCCTCGGATACCAGGACCACCTCGGCGTCGTTCGCCTGGTCGAACCGGGTGGTGAAGCCCAGCCGTTCGAGCAGCTCCCCGAGTCGCTGCAGGGCGGGCCGAGCATCGGCTCCGACGTCGCTGCTGACCACCTGTTCCCTGGCCCACGCCATCGTGGCCTGCTCCACGAGGTGCTCGGCATCGTCGTGATCGCGCACGACACGGTCCGCCAGCAAGCCGGCCAGCACCTCGTAGCCCTCGCGATCTCCCGGTCCTGAGGTGGAGCAGCGCGCCACGAAGAGGTGCTGGGGCCGCCCCCGGCCGCCCCTCGTGGCGATGCTGACGGCGACCAGACCGGCGTTGGTGAGGATCCCCAGGTGGTTGCGCACGGTGTTCGGGTGGAGGTCAAGCGCGTCTGCGAGGGCCTGCACCGACCGCGGGGTCTCGGCGTCCCGGAGTACCTCCAGGAGACGGAGACGGGTGGGGCTCGCCAGCGCACGGTGGACGACGGCGGGAGGCGGCTGCTGACCCTCGGTGTTCACCGCCACCTCCTCATCGGCTCCGAGGCCCGTCTCCGGACGAGGGAGCCATCACCTCAACCTGTCGTCACACCACTTAACGTTTTGTACTATACTTATGGTTATTCGTCAACCCGCTGCCTCCACCGGAGCTGCCATGACCGCACCTGCCGATCATCCGCTCGACCTCCTGGCCATGGCGACCGAGACGTTGGCCGCGGCTCGCGCTCAGCCGTCGGGACGGACGGCCAGGACCCTCACGCCTGGGGTGGGCGGAGCCCTGAAGCAGGTGCTCCTCGGGATGACCGCCGAGGAGGACAGCGCGGTGCTCGTCACCGTGGCACCGACACCTCGCGCCCAGCCGGCTGCGTGAGCTGGTCCTGCTGCCGCAGCGAGCCCACGATCAGCGTGGCGACCGGTAGGGCTTGCAACAGTCCGAGCGCCACCGTGAGCCGGACCAACCCGTCGGGCCACACCGTGGGGAAGAACGAGGCGAACAGCATCGGGAGGTGCACGAGCCCCTGGTGGTAGAGCACCGCCCCCGACCCGATGCCCAGCGCCAACAGGCGCCCGGATCGCCCGAACCAGGCCCACGCGGCACCGCCGATCCCACCGACCAGGAAGATGCTGGTGTGCAGCAGGCCCGAGAGCTCGTCGAGCGGGTCCGACGGCCACGCGATCAGGTCGTCCACCAGGTGGATGCCGTTGATGATGGCGACCGCTCCGACGACCAGCGCCGCCGGCCGCACCAGCCTGCCAGGATCGGGGTCGTCGCGGTAACGCCAGCCCAGCAGCGCCGGGGTGACCGCGAGTCCGGCAAGCAGCAACCACGGCCACGGTCGGGGTGGATCCTGCCAGCGCAGCTCACCCCGCACGGTGAGGAGCGATCCCGCGTAGGTGATCGGGAGTTCCCACTCCTGGAAGGTCGCCGCAGCCTCGCCCGCACGCCCGATCGGTCCCACCAGTTCCGTCCGCATCAACAGTTCGGCGACGGGCGAGGCGTCGACGAAGCCGGGCGCCATCGGCGACATCCAGTGCGTCCGATGATCGTGGAAGGTGTAGCGGGGCTGATGGCCGATGTTGATCCACTCCGGTGGTGCCCCGGCATCGACGTCCGGCGGCATCGCCCTCTGGCGGTAGCGGTCCTGGTTGAGGTAGGTGGCGGGAGATCGCCGGTTGTGTTCCACCCCATCGGGACCGATCCGCAGGTAGGGCTCACCCTCGTAGCCGTGGACGACGAGCGCGTCGTCCGTCTGGTTCTCCACCTCGACGAGGAAGCCGCCCGTGTGCACCGTGAGGGTGACACCGTCAGGCAGAGGGTCGTGGGTGACGCGGCTCTCGACGTTGGTGGTCTCCTCCGTGCGCGTGTGGGCGTCCGCCGGACCCGACGGCGCGACCACCCCGAAGGCGATCGTCGCGAGCACCACAGCGCCGCGCCAGCATCCCATCGTTCAGTCGATCGGTGCGGTCACGGCGATCATGACGAAGAGTCCGGCGAGGTAGCCGTTGGAGACGTGGAAGGTGCGCCAGGCCGCGCGCGGGGTGGGGTCGCGGACCAGCATCGTCGCGGCACCTACCAGCAGGATCCCCAGCAGCAGCGCCGGCCCGACCAGGTGGATGCCGCCGACCCCAGCGACGGGCAGGAGCAGAGCGCTCACCGCGGTGGCCAACGCGTAGACCGCGCCCTGCCGGGCAGCGGCATCGGCTCCGCGCACCACCGGGAGCATCGGGACCTTCGCGTTCGCGTAGTCCTGCCCCGTCCCGATGGCCAGGGCCCAGAAGTGGATCGGCGTCCAGAGGGTCACGATCGCGACCATCAGCAGCGCCGCGACGGAGAGCCGTCCGGTGACCGCGGTCCATCCGATCGCTGGCGGCAGCGCCCCCGCGAGCCCACCGATCGTGATGTTGTGCACGGTGCGGCGCTTGAGTAACAACGTGTAGACGCCGACGTACCACAGCCAGGCAGCCACGGTGAGGGTGGCCGGCAGCCAGCCGGCACCGACCAGGACCGTGAGGCTGCCGACCACCAGGAGCACCGTCGCGAAGGCGAGTGCCGTCGACGGTGCCAGCCGGCCGGAGGGGAGAGGCCGGCCGGCTGTCCGAACCATGGCCGCGTCGATGTCGCGGTCGAGCACCATGTTCGTCGCGTGTGCCGATCCGGAGACCATGGCACCTCCGACGACGGTGGCGAAGAGCAGCCACCCGCCCGGCCATCCCCCCGCGGCGGCGACCATGGCCGGCACCGTCGTGATCAACAGCAGTTCGATGATGCGCGGCTTCGTGAGGCTGACGAGATCCGCGAGCGTGGCCGTCCACGCCCGGTCGGGCGCAGCCAGCCACGTCGAGGTCGTCGTCGCCATCGTCAGCCCACCGGCCAGGACTGCGACAGGTTCACGTGCGCGATCACGTAGAAGACCACGAACCAGGCCAGGAAGATCAGCACCAGCAGGTAGGTCCCTGGCGCCTCGAACCTGGTCCAGCGACGCCACCGGCCCTTGAGCCCGGTGATGTGCTCGTGCTCCTGTTCCCCGCCGTCGGCCGTGACCGTCGCCGTCGGCGCGGCGGTCTCGACCGCGCCCTCACCGGCCGGCGCACGCATCCGTGCGGCCGGCCCGAAGGCGATGCGCAGCCCGTCGTCAGGGGTCTCGGTCCGTTCACCCTTCAGCAGGGTCATGACCATGATGTAGACGTACATGATGCCGCCGACGATCGCGACCACCCCGCCGAGGGTCACGACGAGCATGATCAACGGAACCGGCCCCGTGACGAACTGGTCGAGGCCCAGGGGTGCCGCTTCGTAGCCGAGTTCCGGTACGCGCCGCGGGACACCGAGCTGCCCGGCGAACATCATCGCGACGGTGAAGGTGAACACGCCGGCGGCGAACACGTACGGCTGCCAACGTGCCATCTTCGGCGCCACGAGTCGCCGCTGGCTCAGGATCGGTACGAGGTAGTAGCTGATCCCCATGAAGGCCAGCGTGGTTCCGGAGACCACCGTGGAGTGGAAGTGGCCCGGGACGAACAGGGTGTTGTGGACCAGCATGTTCAACTGCATCGTGCCCATCAGCACGCCCGTCACCCCGGCGAAGAAACCGAACACGACGATCGACAGGACCAGGGAGGAGAAGCCGGGTTCTCGCCACGGCCCCTTCTTCAGCCACTGGAACATCCCCTTCGTGAAGCCACGTTCGCGCTGAGCGACCTCGATCGACGCCGGCAGCGAGAACGCGTGGATCAGGCTCGCGAGGACCGCGAGGTAGAGCATGTAGCTCGTGTTCATGATCCGGTGGCTGGTCCCGAGCCCCGGGTCGACCAGCAGGTGGGGGACCGCGCCGAGGTGGATGAAGGCGATGTAGAGCAGGAACGCCACCCGCGAGAGCCCCTCGTTGACCGGCCGACCACCGACCGTCAGCGCGATGAGGGCGTACCAGACGGCGACCATGGCGGCGAGGTTCACCTGCTGCGCACCGTGCCCGATGCCCCAGAAGAACAGCCGGTAGGTGGCCGGGTCGACGGTCTCCAGCAGCCCGATCGAGTTCAGGAACAACATGCCGTAGGCGACCGCACCCGTCCCGAGCGCGTAGAGCGCGATGATCGCTGCCGCCGCCAGGCCGTAGACGACCAGGGGCAACGAGCCCTCGTAGGTGCGTTCGCGCTTGGCCACGACCACGTTGGCGAAGAAGTGGATGCAGGCGATCAGCACCCCGACGGCGAACAGCAGCACGCCGGCGTAGTAGATGGGATGGCCCTCGAGTGGCGGGTACGCGGTGAACATCACCGTCGCGTTGCCGCTGAGCATGGCCCACTGCGCGGCGAGCACCCCCGCGGTCATCATCACGAAGTTCGCCCAGGCGAGCCTCGGCGCCACCATGCGGGCGTTGAGCAGCATCGTCGAGCCCCAGTACAGGGCCGCGACCTCGAAGAACAGCAGCCAGAACAGCAGCATGGTGGTGCCGTGGCTGGCGATGAGCCGGTACCACCAGTCCGCGCTGATCGCCAGTCCCTGACGTTCCAGGGCGATCAGGATCGCCTGGAAGCCACCGAAGGCGAGCAGCGCGATGGCGACCACGCCGTTGGCCAGGGCCAGCCGCTGGCCGTTGCGTTCGATCGTGAACCCGGTGACGTTACAGACCCGGGAGGGGGCGGGGGTTGCAGGAGCAGCCACGGTTGATGAACCTCCGAGTGGGTCAGTCGACGACGATCAGGCCGGTCATGACGTGGTGACCGAGCCCGCAGAACTCGTTGCAGATGATGGGGAACTCCCCGACCTCGTCCGGCGTGATCTCGATCACGTAGAGGTAGCCGGGCAGCACCTGGAAGTTGAGGTTCGTGGGCTGCAGCGACAGACCGTGCTGCACATCGGTGGACGACACCAGCAGGCGGTAGGTCTCGTCCTTCTGCAGCTTGAGCACCGGCCGGAAGGCGAACTGGTTCGCGTGGAGGTAGACCTCGCTGCCCGGCGGCGGCTCGACCACCGCAGCGCCCTGGATCTCGTCGACCTGGTGCTCCTCGACGAACGCATCGACCTCCTGCTGGAACACGAACGGATCGATGCGGTACGACTCGACCGGGGTCTGCTGATCGCCGACCGCGAGCCAGACGTACATGCCGCTGAACAGCACCAGGCACCACACGAAGGCGATGGTCAGCCACCGTCGCTCGTCCGGTCCCAGCCGCTCCCACCAGCGGTCCTTCGGGGGCAGCAGCGTCGACAGCTCGCGCTCACCCTGTGTCGGTTCCTCCGCCATGCCGTCCTCCCTGCCATCGTCTGATCGACTCACCGGGCACCCCACGTCGGTAGCTCCACCAGTTCCCACAGCCCCCACCCCAGGTACAAGATGCCGGGGACCACGATGCTGATCGCGATCAGCAGCCAGAGGTTGTCAAGCATCCGCTGCTGCCACGGGAGGTCCCCCCGGTCCTTGCCCACGTCCTCACTCACGTCCTCGCTCACGGTCCGACCTCCTCCATCTCGATGTCGCCAAGGTGCTCAGGGACGCCGACCGACGCGTCGCCCCGGTCGTCATGCTGCGGGTGCGGTGGCTGCGGCAGCGGGCGGGCGACGCCGAGCGCCGCTGCCGCCACCACGGCAGCGAACAGCCAGCTCGCGACCGTCAGGTGACCGATCGCGCTCCACACCTCGGCGCGGGTGAGCACGTTGCTGATGCCGAGCCCCACCTGGACCACGACCAGCCCGGCCGCGAGCGTCGGGACACCGACGAGCCAACGTGGTGCGTCCGCTGTCCGGCGAGCTTCGCGCCGGGCGGCGACCGCCAACCACACCACGAACCCGGCCACCAGGTAGCCAGCGAAGCGGTGGCTGAGGTGCAGCCACTCGCGGGCGTGCCCGCTCCAGGTCTGGTCGGCCAGCCAGAAGGGGAGGGCGTTGTAGACGTAGGCGGCGCCTCGACCGGTGGCCTGACTCCCGAGTGCCCCCTGCACCAGGACCGCGACGGCGACCACCGAGGCCCACCGCCCCACCCGCATCACCGCCCGCGTGTCCCCTGTCGTCGAGCCCGGGCGCCGCGTCATGGCCGCGAGCACGATCAGGGAGGCGACGATGATCCAGGACATCGCGAGGTGCGAGGTCACGAGCCCCGCGCGCAGGTGGAACAGCACGACGGCCGCACCGAGGCCCGACTGCACCACGACGAGCCCAAGCGCCAACGCGGCGAGGCGCCACAGGCGGGGGTCGTCACGACGGCGCATGACGGCCAGGACGGTCAGCCACAGGATCAGGATGCCGACGACACCGGCCCACAGACGGTGGCTGTGCTCGAGCCACATGTTGAGGTCCGCCGGCGGGATCCACTGGCCGTAGCAGGCGGGCCAGTCGGGACAGGCCAGACCGGAGTCCGTCGCCCGCACGGCACCGCCCATCGCGATCAGCAGCAGGGTCGCCGCTGCCGTGCCGATCGCCAGACGGCGTATCGACCGCAGTGGGTCCTGCTGTTCCGCACCGGACCTCGCGGCCATCAGCCCTCCGATCACACCCTCACTGCTTGGTTTCACGCTTAACGTTTTTGAGTAGACTATACGTTAAGCTCCATTGCAACCTAGGAAGATCGACCGATGCGCTCCTCGCCCCTGCTGCTCGCCTCATCGCTCGCCCTGATGGGTTGTGTTGCCGGGTCCACCACCACCGGATCCCCCAGCGACGCTGACGTGCTGGTGATCGCCGAGGACGTCTACTACGAGCCAGAGGCCATCGAGGTCCGGGCCGGCGAGACCGTGCGCCTCGAGTTGCGCAACGAGGGCGGCATCGTCCACGACCTGGTGCTCGAGGACGGCTGGGAGTCCGGCCACGTCCAGCCCGGTGGGTCGATCACCGTCGATCTCGGTCCGCTGACCGCTTCGACGACCGCGTGGTGCTCGATCCCCGGCCATCGCGATGCCGGCATGGAACTGCGCATCGAGCTCGTGGACGGGTGATCGACCACCGCATCTCGCCACCGCACACCCCCGGACGACCCCGGCAGGTGAACCCAGCAGATCCCAACCCCGGAAGGACCATCATGCGTACCCGTAGGCCCCTGCTCGCCGCTCTCGCGGTCGTCGCGATCGCCCTGTTCGGGTGTGGCGACGACGGTGATGGCGACGTCGCCGACGGTGCAGTCGTCATCGAGGCGAGCGAGTTCGAGTTCGCTCCCGAGACCGTCACCATCGCGGCCGACACCGACGTGGAGATCACACTCGACAACGTCGGCGCGGTCGAGCACGACTGGGCGGTCGAGGAACTCGACGTCAACATCCATGCCGACGCTGGCGAGACGGCGACCGGGACCGTGAACGTGCCGGCTGGCACCTACGACATCATCTGCACGATCCCCGGGCATGCCGAGGCCGGGATGGTCGGGACCCTCGTCGTCGAGTGACACGCGACCATCGGCGCGATGGGTCTCGATCCGTCGCGCCGATCAGTTGCGCCTCCCCGGCCCCTTCGGCGGACGGGCCACGTCGCTCGGGATCTCGTAGGTCCCGGCGTCGATCGCCGTGTCGATCTCGACGAGTTCCGCGAGGGTGGTCTCCGCCAGCTCGTCGAGCATGGCGTGCTGCGCGCGTGCCCACGGCACGTGCACAGCACAGACGTCGTCCCAGCGACATGGGCCGCCCCGGAGAGGGCAGACCGTGGACCGGAGATCACCTTCGACGGCGCGGATGACCTCCACCAAGCTGACCTGGTCAACCGGCCGGGCGAGGCGGTACCCGCCGTCGCGGCCAGCGACGGAGATGGCCAGTTCCGCACGCACCAGTTCCGCGAGGATCTGCGGCACGTAGCTCGGCGGGATATCCATCTCCTCGGCGATGGCACGAGCTTTGCGACGCTCGTCGCTCTCGTGGTGTCGTGCGAGGTCCACCGCAGCACGGATCGCGTAGTCGGCCCGCCGGCCCAGTTCCATCCTCATGACCCTTAAAGTACCGGTCAACGTTGAGTTGTGTGACAGGTTCCGGCGTAGGCCGGTGTCCGCCCACCGAATAGCCTGCCGTGCCGGACCCGATCACACGCGAAGGAGTACCTGGTGGAGCTGGTGTCCGGCCCGTGGGGTGCTGAGCAGGTCGAGCGCTGGCTGAACGGTGCCCGCATCCCGATCCGTCTCGCGGTCCTCGCCCCACGCGGGCCACTGGTCGTGTCCCTGTGGTACCGCTTCGCGGACGGAGCGCTGTGGTGCGCGACCGGCGCGGACGCCGACGTCGTCCGACACATCCGGGCGGATCCGCGGGTCGGCGTCGAGATCGCTCCCGACCTCCCGCCTTACCGTGGGGTCCGCGGCACGGGCCGCGCCACGATCATCCGCGACCTGGGTCAGTCGACCCTGGACCTGCTGCTGGATCGCTACCTCGACCCCGTGAACGACGACCTCGCGACGTGGCTGCGGGACCAGGCCGACGACGAGGTCGCGATCCGCATCGACCGGCTCACCTTGAGCAGCTGGGACTTCTCGGGACGCATGCGCTCGCAGGAGCCGAGCCCGGTCCTGCCCCACATCGGCGACGCCTGATCGCCGCGGTGACCGGTCGCCCTCGACCGACGACGGAAACCTGCCCCTGAGGTCGGTGTTGCCTCGATGGACCCGGCGCGATCGACGATCCGGGCTGCGGGAAGGAGGCGAGGTGGACCCGTCATCAGGCCAGACCGATCGGCTCGGGTGTCGGCAGGTCCGCAAGGTGCTCCAGGCCTTCCTCGACGGGGAGATCGACCCCCGACGTGGCGAGATCATCGCCGCCCACCTCGAGAGTTGTTCGCGTTGCCGCGTCGAAGCGGACACCCTGCACCGGGTGATCGCCGAGCTGCGTCAGCGCCGGCCTGACCTGGACCTCGACGCCTACACCCGGCTGAGCGCGACGATCGACCGGTTGATCAGCGAGACCGAACGGCACGAGGGCCCATGAGCATCATCACCGCAGAACTCACCGAGGGCTACGCCGTCCAACTGCGTTCCTCCAGCGGCCACGCCTGGCGTGCCGACGAACCCGAGGACGTCGGCGGGACGGACACGGGGCCCAACCCTTACGAGCTGCTGCTCGGCGCGCTGGCTGCGTGCACCACCATCACGCTGTCGATGTACGCGCAGCGCAAGGGCTGGCCGCTGGAACGCGTCGAGGTGCGCTACGTCCACGACCGTGTCCACGTCGAGGACTGCGAGGACTGCGAGGAGCGCCACCGGGGCTACGTCGACCGGGTGGTCAACGAGGTCACGATCCACGGCGACCTCGACGAGGCACAACGGGAGCGACTCGCCCGGGTGGCGGCGAGCTGTCCGGTGCACAAGACCCTCGAACACGGCGTGCACATCGTCGACGAGGTGAGCTTCGCGTAGCCCGCCAGCCACGCTGGCGCACGCACCTCGGCGCACCCCGGACGGAAGGTGCCGGGCCAGACGAGGGTTGCCGGGTGCAGAGACCTCGGGGCCCGAGGTCTCGACGTGCGGAGATGCGAGGAGCCCCGGTGCCGACACCACACCGCGATCGAGCGCTCGACACCGACGACCTCGTCGAACGCTGCGCGGAGGACGGCCGCGGCACGGACACGACCGGTCTCGGGCTGGAGGTGGAGGCCTTCGTCCTGGCCACGGATCCGATCCGGCGCATCCCGGTCGAGGGCGCGGACAGCCTGCTCACCACGCTCGGTGGCTCGGACGGGGTGTGGTCGCCAGCGCCGTCCGCCTCGCCGCTGACCGCCGATGGCTGGCGCTCCGCTGCGCCGGGCAGCCCCCGGATCAGCTTCGAGCCGGGCGGGCAGCTGGAGGTCTCGACCAGCTACGCCACCGATCCCCACCGCGCCTTCGACGACGTGTCGGTGCAGTTGGCGGGGCTCGCCGACGTCCTCGGCGAGCGCGGATGGCACCTCGTCCCGGTCGGTAACGATCGCTGGCGCCCGGGGACCGTCCCCCAACAGCTGAGCGGCCCCCGCTACCCGGCGATGGACGCGAGCTTCGCGAGGCGCAGCCCCGCCGGCCGGACGATGATGCGTGACACCTGCGCCCTGCAACTCAACCTGGACCTCGGGACCGGTGCCGAGGCCGAGGCCCGCTGGCTGGTCACGAACCTGCTGGCCCCGGTCGCGGTGGCCGCGTTCGCATGCAGTCCGGGCGACGCCCGCGATGGCGACTACCGCTCGACCCGGCAGCGCACCTGGCAGCAGCTCGACCCCACCCGGACGGGCTGCGTGCTCCCCGCTGCGGACGCGACCGCGACGATCAGCGAGCAATGGCGGCGGTTCGCCCTGAACGCCGAGGTGCTGTTCGTCACCGATGACGACGGGAGCCACGCCGTGGACCCGGGGTGGCGGTTCGGGGACTGGATGCGTGAGGGGCACCCTCGGTTCGGCTGGCCGACCCGCGAGGACCTCGCCCGGCACCTCACGACCCTGTTCCCGGAGGTGCGACCGCGTGGCTACCTCGAGGTCCGCTCGATCGATGCGGTCCCGGTGCGCTGGCGCGAGGCGATCACCGCGCTCTACCTCGGCGCGGTCTACGACGTGCGCGCACGCGACCGCATCCTCGACGTGCTGACGGGGCGTCCGCGGTCGCTGTCCGACCAACTCGCGTCGGCCGCGGAGCGCGGGGTCGCCGACGCCGCCTGGTGTGCGACCGCCGTCGAGGTCTGGGCCTACGCCCTGGAAGGGGCCTGGCGACTGACACCGACGCTGCTCGACGCAGCTGCGTGCCGAGACGCCGAGTCACTGCTGGATGCCTACACGGTGCGGGGGCGCTGCCCCGGCGACGAGCTCGCGCTGCGCCACCGGCGCGACGGAGCCCGGGCCGCGTTGCGGTGGGCCGCCGAGCCGACGACCACACACCGTCCCGTCCCACAGGAGGCCTGCCGATGAGCCGAAGTGCGACGGACCTCCGCGATCTGCGCCACGAACTCGCCGGCGCGCTGCGTCAGGCGCGGGACCGCACGCTGGCCCTGGTGACGCCACTCGACGACGACGAGCTGCACGACCAGCCGATCGACTTCCTGAGCCCGCTGGTATGGGACGTCGGCCACATCGCCTGCATCGAGGAGCTGTGGCTCGTCCGCGAGCTCACCGGGCGGCCGTCCTCCGACCCGGCCCGCGATGAGCTCTACGACGCCTTCGAGAACCCCCGGTGGGTCCGGGGCGAGTTGCCACTGCTGCCACGTCAGGAGGCGCTGACCTACCTGGCCGACGTCCGCGAGGAGGCCCTGCGGGTCCTGCGCGACACCGAGCTGGCCCACGACGCACCGCTCCTGGCCGAGGGCCGGGTTCACCGCATGATCGCGCAGCACGAGAGCCAGCACCAGGAGACGATGCTGCAGGCGCTGGCCCTGCGCCGGGGCGGTCACTACCTCCCGGATCAGGAGGCTCCTCCGCCGCTGCTCCGACCGGTGGACGACACGGATCGGGTGGAGATCCCGGGCGGGCCGGTGACGATCGGGACAGACGACACGCGATGGACCTACGACAACGAGCGTCCCGCCCACCGCGTCGAGGTCGCCGGGTTCGCGCTCGATCGCTTCCCCGTGACCGCCCGCCGCTACGCGGCGTTCATCGCTGACGGCGGCTACGTCCGCCCCGAGCTCTGGTCGGAGCGCGGCTGGGAGTGGCGGCAGGAGGCCGGCCATGAAGCGCCGCAGGGGTGGGAGCCGGCTGCCGACCGAGGGTGGCGGCGGCGACGCTTCGGGCAGCTCGAACCGGTGGACCCACGCGAACCCGTCCAGCACGTCAGCTACCTCGAGGCCGAGGCCTTCGCCCGGTGGGCCGGCGGTCGGCTCCCGACCGAGATCGAGTGGGAGAAGGCCGCCGGGTGGGATCCCGTACGACGCCGTTCCCGGCGCTTCCCCTGGGGCGACGCCGCGCCCACGCCCGAGCGGGCGAACGTGGGGATGCATCGGTTCGGTCCGCAGCCGGTCGGCAGCTTCCCGGCCGGAGCGTCCGCCTACGGGGTCGAGCAGCTCGCCGGTGACGTCTACGAGTGGACCGGTTCACCGTTCACGGGCTACCCCGGCTTCCTCGCCTTCCCGTACCGCGGATACAGCGAGGTGTTCTTCGGGGGCGACTACCGGGTGCTGCGCGGAGCGTCGTGGGCCGTCCCCGCACCCTTCACACGCGTGACCTACCGCAACTGGGACCGCCCGTACCGCCGGCAGATCTTCGCCGGGCTCCGCGTGGCCTACGACCTGCCACGCTGAGGGCTGACCATGTGCCGACTCGCTGCGTACCTCGGGCCGGGGCTCCCCCTGTCCGGGCTGATCTCCGATCCACCTCACAGCCTGTCCCGTCAGGCCTACGCACCCCGGGAGCAGCTCCACGGCAACGTCAACGTGGATGGCACCGGGGCGGTGTGGTGGCCAGCGGACCGCGGGGAGGCGATGCGCTACGCCTCGGAGTCCACCCCGTGGGCCGACCCCAACCTCGCGCACCTGGCCCCACGCCTGACCGGGCGGATGGTCGTCGCCGCCGTGCGGGGTGCGACACCCGGCATGCCAGGCGGACGGGGCGCCGTCGCACCGTTCCTGATCGATGGGCTGGCGATCGCGCACAACGGCTGGGTCGGCGGGTTCCGCGACGGCGTCGGAGCCGACCTGCTGCGCGCTCTGCCGGCCGAGCGGATCGCACGTCTGGAGGTCGTCACGGACTCCACGGTCCTGGCCGCGCTGCTCGCCGAGGCCGTGGCGACCGGCGCGGACCTGCGAGCCGCCGTGGCCGACACGCTCGCGGTGGTCCGTGCCATCGTCCAGACCCACGGCCAGACGGCGACGCTCAACCTCGTGGTCGCTGACGGAGACCAGCTCGTCGCCAGCCGCGCGAGCGTCGCGGGCCTGTGCAACAGCCTCTACGTCCTGCAGGACGCCGGCGCGCCCTGGGATGGAGGGACGCTCGTCGCATCCGAGCCGTTGGACGACCAACCGTGGCGTGCCGTGCCCCCCGACCACCTGCTGACCGTCACCCCGCAGCGCTGCCGCGCCCACCCCCTCACCCCGGAGATGACCACGTGACCGAAGCGATGACCGCTCCCCCGCTGCCCGACCGCGCGACCCTGACGCGGCTCACCGAGCCGCAACCGCTGCGCGACGCGTTGGCTGACGCGGTCCAACGGGGGCTGACCGGGCCGGACAAGTGGCTGGAACCGATCTTCTTCTACGACGCCCGCGGATCGGAGCTGTTCGACCGCATCACCGAACTCGACGAGTACTACCTGACCCGCACCGAGGCCAGCATCCTCGCACGCCACGGCGACGCGCTGGTGGCGGCGGTCGGGCCGGACGAGCTGGTCGAGATCGGTTCCGGGTCGTCCTCCAAGACCCCGGTGCTGCTCGATGCGCTGAGGGCGTCAGGAGGGACCTGCTACGTACCGTTGGATATCTCCGAGTCTGCGCTCGTCGAGGCCGCGGAGCGGCTGACCACGGAGCGCGACTGGCTCACGGTGGAGGCCTACGTCGCCGACTTCCACCGGGACCTCGCGGCGGTCCCGCGCAACGGGCGGCGGGTCGTCGCCTTCCTCGGGTCGACGCTGGGCAACCTCGTCCCCCACGAACGCAAGGGCTTGCTCGCGGACATCCGGACCATGCTCGCGCCCGGGGACGGCTTCCTGCTGGGTGTCGATCTGGTGAAGGGCGAGGACGTGCTGCTCCCCGCGTACGACGATGCCCAGGGGGTCACGGCCGAGTTCAACCGCAACGTGCTGCACGTCATCAACCGCGAGCTCGACGGCGACCTGCCCGTCGACGCCTTCGAGCACCGGGTCGGGTGGAACCACGATCTCGAGTGTGTCGACCTGGAGCTCGTCGCCACCCGCGACATCGCGGCGCGACTGCGGGCCATCGACCTCGACCTGTCGTTCGAGTCGGGCGAGTCGATCCTGACCGAGCACTCCTGCAAGTTCCGGCTACCGGACCTGACCCAGGAGCTGGCTCAGGCTGGCCTGTGTGCCGCGCAGATCGCCACCGACCCCGAGGAACGCTTCGCAGTGGTGCTCGCCCTGCCCGCAGACCTCGCCTAGCGTGCCCACGGACCAGGAGGACCAGCAGGTGGAGGCGACCGAGTACAACTACGCCCACTTCGACGCCTACGTGCAGGCCGGCCACGACGAGGTCGAGTTCGGCGCGTGGCCGGACCTGCTCCACGCCGGAGAACCAGCCCCGGAGGTCGCTGGCGAGCTCCTGGACGACGGGCAGCAACTTGCACTGTCGACGGTCTGGAAGCGCCGCACGACCGTGGTCGAGTTCGGGTCGTTCACCTGACCGTACTGCTCAGCAGAGGGTCCTCTGCTGGACGAGGTCGCTGACCGCCACCCCGACGTTGCCTTCTACTTCCTGTACACCCGCGAGGCGCACCCGGGCGAGCACGTCAGCCACCACACCTCCTTCGCGGACAAGCGGGCCAACGCGCAGCGACTCCGTGACGAGGTCGACATCCGACGGCCGATCCTGCTGGACGACCTCACCGGGACCGCGCACCGGGCCTACGGGTCGCTGCCGAACATGACGTGGGTGATCGGTCGGGGCGGACGCGTGATCTCCCGGTCGGACTGGACCTCGGCCGCCAACGTCGACGCGTTCCTCCAACGCTACGGGGCGGGACGCCAGCGCCGGCCACCGTCCGGTTCGGTCGCGCCCTACGTGACCGAGCAGATCGAGTTCCGCGATGTGGACCGCGAGGCCTTCTACGCGCACCTCGAGCGCATGGGCCCGCGCAGCTACGCCGAGTTCAAGGAAGCCGAACGCATCTGGTCCGAGCGCGACTGACCCGGGACGCCTCCGGCCACATCCCGGTGGCCACGGACGCCGGTGAGCGCTTCCGGGCCCATCGGGCCTAGCGACCCACTCGTCCGGCGGTGGATGGTGTCCCGATGGCACCGTCACCCTCACCCAACACCCCGGCACCACCCCTCTCCGACGGCGTGGGGTCACGGCAGCCTCGGATCATCCAGGGCGGGATGGGGGTCGGCGTCTCGAGTCGGCAGCTGGACGAGACCGGTGCGCCGATCTACGGGCCGCGCGACCGGATCGACACCGATGCGATCGCGGCGCTCGCCCGACCGTTCTGGCTGGCGGGTGGCTACGGCACCCGAGGGACTGGCTGAGGCCACGGCCTGCGGCGCAACGTCCCCGACGCTGCGACCTGGGCTACCTGCGCGAGGCCTACCGTCGTCCCGACGGCAAGGTCGGCTACCGCTGCGCGGCAGAGCCCGTCGACGACTACGTCCGCAAGGGTGGTTCGCCGAGCGAGGCCGAAGGACGCCAGTGCCTGGGCAACGGCCTGCTCGCGACGATCGGCTTCGGACAGACCCGGCGTGATGGGTACGTCGAACCCGCCCTGATCACGGCTGGCGACGGCCTGGTGGATGTCGCCCGGTTCGTCCCGGAGGGTGCCCGGACCTACACCGCCGCCGACGTGATCGACCACCTGCTCCAGGACCCCGGAGGGGGGCAGACCCCCGGTGCCTGACCGCGGGTACCCCACTCGCCCGGTTCCCTGGCCCTGGCGGCCACTCGCCGCGCATCCTCATCGAGGATGCCGACGCTGATGCGCGTCGACGCGCGACCCGGACGACCATCGACAGGCCGCCGTGCTCGCGGTGCTACGCGAGCGGGTCGCTGGCCGCCAGCGATCACCCGTGGTCGGGAGGCAAGGCATCGTGTGACCCAGCGTGCTCGGGGTCGGCGACGACGACGTCCGCGACACCGGCGGCGACGTCAGCGAGGAACCGCTCCGCCGTCCCCCGTGCGATGCGGTGAAGCGCGAGTGTGTCCAGGGTGGCACCCACGGGCCCGCCAGGCGGGTGGTAGCGGGCGTCCAGGACCAGCGACGCGTTCCCTCCCACCTCGGCATGGAGCCCCAGTTCGCCATCCATCGTCGGCAGGTACCTGGCGACCCGTTCGGGCTCACGCTCGTCCACGAGCGGCTCCCACGACACGGTCCGCCACAACGTGCTGCCCGCGTACCAGGTCTGGCTGACCCGCGCGACGACCGCCCTGGTCATACCTGCACCACGCACCACCGTCAGCCAGCGGTCGTCGCCCAGGTGTCGGCTCTCCGGCAACCACCGCCCGGGGTCGTCGGCGAACAGGCAGCGCAGTGCGACGGCATCGCCCTTGACAGGCAGGAACACGGTGAGGCTGGTCACGCGGCACACCCCTCTTCGTCGGTTCGCCAGCAGCCGGTGCAGACGAGCACACCGAGGCCACCGACCGGATGAGCAGAGAGGCCCAGGACCGATGGGACCATCGGCCCGGATCTAGCGTTCCGCGGACAGGTACGCGGGAGCCGGCCTCCCGCCCCGAGCCCCGTCAGATCAGTCCGAGCGCCACCATCGCGTGCCCGACCCGTTCGAACGCGGCAACGTTGGCGCCGATCACGTAGTTGCCCGGTGCGCCGAACTCCTCGGCCGTCTCGAAGCACAGCCGGTGGATGTCGGTCATGATGTCGTCCAACCGCGCCTCGGTGTGCTCGAAGGTCCACCGATCCCGGCTCGCGTTCTGCTGCATCTCCAGCGCCGAGGTGGCCACGCCACCGGCGTTGGCGGCCTTGCCCGGCCCGAACGCGACTCCCGCGTCGAGGAAGGCCCGCACGCCTTCCGGGGTCGTCGGCATGTTCGCGCCCTCGGCGACGACGGTGCAACCGTTGTCGATCAGGGACTTCGCGTCGTAGCCGTTCAGTTCGTTCTGCGTCGCGCAGGGCAGCGCGACCTGGCAAGGGACCTCCCAGATGTTGGCAGCCTGCCGGTGCGTGGCCGAGTCGCGGCGTTCGGCGTAGCGGTCGAGCCGGGCCCGCTCGACCTCCTTGACCTGCTTGAGCAGGGCCACGTCGATCCCGGCGGGGTCGTGGACCACGCCATCCGAATCGGAGCAGGCCACGACGGTCGCACCGAGCTGCTGCAGCTTCTCGATCGCGTAGATCGCGACGTTGCCGGATCCCGAGACCACCGCGGTCAAGCCATCGAGGTCGCGACCATGGGCCGCGAGCATCTCGCGGGCGAACAGCGCCGTGCCGTAGCCGGTCGCTTCGGTGCGGACCAGCGCACCGCCCCACTCCAGCCCCTTACCGGTCAGGACCCCCGACTCGTAGCGGTTGGTGATGCGCTTGTACTGACCGAACAGGTAGCCGATCTCGCGGGCACCGACCCCGATGTCCCCGGCCGGGACGTCCGTGTACTCCCCGATGTGGCGGTAGAGCTCCGTCATGAAGCTCTGGCAGAAGCGCATCACCTCGTCGTCCGAACGGCCCTTCGGGTCGAAGTCCGACCCGCCCTTGCCGCCCCCGATCGGCATCCCGGTCAACGCGTTCTTGAAGACCTGCTCGAACCCGAGGAACTTGACGATGCCGAGGTTCACCGACGGGTGGAAGCGCAGCCCACCCTTGTAGGGCCCCAACGCGCTGTTGACCTCGACCCGGTAGCCACGGTTGATCTGGACCTCGCCACGATCGTCGATCCAGGGGACCCGGAAGATGATCTGTCGTTCCGGCTCGCAGATGCGCTCCAGGATCTTGCGCTCCGCGAACCGAGGATGCTTGGCCAGCAGCGGCCCGAGCGAGTCCACCACCTCCCGCACGGCCTGGTGGTACTCCGCCTCGCCAGGGTTGCGGCGGACGACCTCGTCGTAGAACGGTTCGATCTTCTCGTCGAGCATCGGGTCTCCGGTCAGCGTCGGTGCGGTCGGGGTGGTGTGGGCGGCCGGGATCAGGACGCCGGCTGGTAGCTGCAGGTCCGGTCCTCGCCCAGGGGGTCGCCGGACATCGCGTAGGCCCGCGAGCGTGACCCACCACAGACCTGGCGGAACGCGCAGCGACCACAGCGTCCAGCCAGCCGGTCCGGGTCACGCAACCACCGCAGCAGTGGTGCCTCGCGGTACAGCTCGGTGATCGGACGATCGCGCACACTACCGACCGGTACCGGCAGGAAACCACTGGGGTAGACCGCGCCGACGGGATCGACGAAGACGAACCCCTTGCCGGCGTTGACGTCCAGCAGCGGACGTGCAGCGCGACGGGCGGGCGCATCACCGAGGTCGAGCAGGTCGGCGATGTCGTCACGGAGTTGCCGGTACAACGGACCGACCACCTCGGGCGCGGCCGGTCCGCCGCGACGCTGGAGTGCGACGCGGCGGTAGTGCGGCGCCTCGGTGGTCTTGATCGCGAGCAGCCGTGATGCGTCGTGCAGCCAGTGCAGCACGTCCTCGGTCTCGTGGGCGTCCAACGCCTCCAGCGCGGCGCCGCGGCCGGTCGGTACCAGGAAGAACACGCTCCACAACCCGGCGCGCAGGGCGATGACCTGGCGCAGGATGGCGGGGAGCTCTGACAGGTTGCCCTGGGTGACGGTCGTGTTGACCTGGAGGCGCAGGCCCAGCTCGCGGACCATCCGAGCAGCATCGAGGGTGTCGTCGTATACGCCGTCGATGCCGCGGAACCCGTCGTGGGTCGCGGCGGTCGCCCCGTCGAGGGAGAGTGACACCGCCTTCGCGCCCGCGTCGCGCAGACGTTCGAGGGTCGATCGGGTCAGGCGTGGGGTGACGGAGGGCGACAGTGAGATGTGTAGCCCCTGCGCGGTGCCGTACGCGACGAGTTCCTCGAGGTCACCACGCTCGAAGGGGTCGCCCCCCGTCAGCACGACCAGCGGGTGGGGCGGGCCGAAGCTGGCCAGATCGTCCAACAGCACGCGTCCCTGCGCGGCGGTGAGCTCGGCCGGGCTGCGCTGGTGGATCGCATCGGCGCGGCAGTGCTGACACACGAGCTGGCAGGCGCGGGTCACCTCCCAGATCACGATGAACGGCTGCACGTCCGGGTCGTGGCGCAAGGTCCGGATCGCCGGATGCGGTGCAGGCGTGGTGGGGTTCATCGCGGCGTCACGGTCCTACCGCCTCCGTGCGGACAGCAACGGGCAGGATCTGAGCGGCGGCTCGCCGGGCAGAGCCGAGGCAGCTGGTGATGCCCACGCCGTCGTAGCTGGCGCCGGCCAGCACGAGCCGCGTCCCCGCCAGTCGCTGCCGGACCTGGACGATCCGGTCAGCGTGACCGACCTCGAGCTGCGGCATCGTGTCCCGCCACCGACGAACCAGGGCACTGACCGGACCGTCAGGCAACCCCGTCAGGTCGGCGAGGTCGGCGTGCAGACGCTCGACCAGGTCGGTGTCGTCGAGCTCGTCGATCCGCTGGTCGTCCGCTCGGCCAGCCGAGAGGCGCACCAGGAAGGTCGGTCCCTCGGCGAGGTGTAGCCACTTCGCGCTCAGGAAGGTGACCGCCTTGAGCAGGTACGGCGAGGTGGATGGGACCAACAGGCCGTTCCCGGTGAGTCGTTCCGCAGCATCGTGCTCGTAGCCCACCACCACGGTGGCGACGCTGGCCGTGCGGGTCCGGGCGAGGTCGGCTGCGGTCTCCTCGAGCGGGGCGAGCAGTCGCGCCGCTACCGCACTGGGCACCGCGAGCATCACCGCGTCGACGTCCCACGCGTCACGTCCCGGCCCCAGGACCCGGTAGCTGTCCCCGTCCGGCTCGATCGCCCGCACCGGTGTGGTGATCCGCAGGTCGATGCGCGGATCTGACGCGAGCGCGGCGGCGATCCGAGCGAGCCCACCACGCACCGTCACGAAAGACGGCGGGGCAGTGGTGCGCCCCGTACGTCGGCGGGCCAGCACCAGCGAGCGATGACGGCGAGCCAGCTGGTCGAGCTGCGGTGTGGCGGCGGCCAGACTCAGTCGGTGCACGTCACCGGCGTGCAGGTTGCCCAGCAGCGGGTCGAGCAGACGGTCGGTGACCTGTCGACCGAACCGCCCGGCGAGGTAACCGCCCACCGCGGTGTCGCCGTTGCGGAGTGTCGGCGGAAACGCCGGTTCACAGGCGGCCCGCAGGAGCCCGACCGGGGAGAGCACCCGCGACGTCGCGACGGGCCACAGCCGTGTCGGCCCGGCCGGCCCCATCCCAGCGGGGAGCGGGCGCAGACCACGGGACGCCGCGATCCAGGTGGTCCCGCTGCGGGCAGCGACCACGTCATCGCCGAGACCGAGGTCGTCGAGCAGCTCGAGCACCCCGGGTGCGGCGGCATGGAGCGACTCCGCGCCGAGATCGACGGTCCGACCATCGTGCTGCACGCTCCGGAGTTGACCGCCGACCTGGTCAGTCGCCTCGAGGACCGTCACCCGGGCGCCGCCCGCCGCGAGCTGCCTCGCCGTCAGCAGACCGGTGATCCCTCCACCGACGACCGCCACCTGCAGACCGTCAGCGTCCATCGTGCGTCCAGGCATCGGGTCCGGCGAAGGGTGACGACCCGTCAACCGACCCTGGACGTGGACCTCGCACCCGACCTCCGTCCTGCTCGAACCCACTTACCTTTAGTTGTACGCAAAGGGTAGCAGGTCGGGGGCGTCGCTGACACGTTGGAGGTCAGCTCGCGACCGCCGTGCCGGGTTCCCACGGTTGTCCCGCCCCGGTGGCCGGAACCCCCGCTTTCTCGCGTTCCCTCGTTCGGACCCCGCCCACCGAGGGCGTACCGACCGAGGAGCCACCATGACCACCGACGTGACCACCCGCCCGTTCCGCCTGGCCCCCGCCGACCCCGATGTCCTCCGACGTCTCGAGGCCGACGGCCCAGAGGAGCTGCGGACCCACTTCGAGCTGATCCGAGGTGGCCTCGAAGCCATCCCCGGCGTGCCGGGCGAGGCGATCTACGGTGCCGTGACCCTCCGCACGGTCGCGCTGCGCCCCGACGTGTTCACCCACCTGTTCCTGACCGAACACCACGCGGCCAAGCAGGGCACGGTCGACAAGCGTGTGAAGGAGCTCGTGTCGCTGCTGGTGGCGGATCGGATCGAGGGTGAGGAGACGCCGGCGTGCGCCCCCTACCACGCCGGCGCTGCCAGCTTCGAAGGCGCCGCCAGCGACGACGTCGCGATCGTCCAGGACTTCGAGCGCCGCAAGGACGAGCTCGAACCAGCGGTCCGTGACGCGGTCGACTGGGCGGCCCGCAGCGCGCTCGACCCCCGCAGCATCACCGACGCGGACGTCGAACGGGTCCGTGCACACGGGTACGACGACGGGCAGCTGGTCGAGCTCGCGACGACCGCGCTGATCGCCTACGTCCTATCCGCCATCAACCAGACCTTCGACCTGCGGGAAGGTGCCGGCTGACCCGAACGCGCAAGGATGGGACCGAAGGCCGGGCGTCGGCCTCTACGGTCGACCTGCCACTCAGGTCGGGACGTCAGGCCCTGCCCCCCGTCGGCTTGCTGCGCCATCCTCGGAGGACCGGTGGGCGGCTGTCCCCAGCCCACCTCTCCCCGCCGGCGGTCGGAACTGGAGGCGGATCATGGATCGGGTCCTGGTCGGCATCGATGGCTCATTGTCGTCGCGCAACGCCCTGGCTTGGGCGGCGAGCCTGGCCCGCCGCTGCGGCGTCCGGGTCGAGGTGGTCCACGCGTGGGAGTACCCGGCCGACACGGTGATCAGCTTCGGCAAGATCGAACTACCTCCTGCCGACACGGCGGAGGCGGCCGTCGCGGCATCGCTGGCCGCGTTCGTCGACGACGTCCTCGACGGAGATGACGAGGACGTGATCCTCACCGTGAAGCGCGGGCCGGCAGCCGCGGCTCTGCTCACCGCAGCCACCGCGGGCAACCCCTTCGTTGTCGTCGGCTCACGCGGTCTGGGCGGCTTCGAGGGGTTGCGTCAGGGCTCGGTCAGTCGCCAGGTCTGCGAACACGCATCCGACCCGGTGACGGTCATCCGAGAGGCCACACCCGTGCTGCCGTTCCGGCTGGACCGGATCATGGCCGCGACCGACGGTTCGGCATCAGCCGCGAGGGCCTTGACGTTCGCCGGCGACCTCGCCCGTGAGTTCGACGCCGACCTGACCGTGGTCCACGCCACGACGCATCCGGCCGCGATGGACCCCAACGACATCGAACGGGTGGAGTCCCTCGGGTCGATGCACCAGCTGGTCGAGACCTGGTGCGAGCCTCTCGCGGAGGCCGGTGTGGAGTACGACATCGCCCTGGTCGATGGGGATGCGCGGAACGCGATCCTGGACGCGGCCGAGATGTACCGGGCGGACCTGTTGGTGGTCGGATCGCGTGGCCGTGGTGCCCTGACGAGCCTCATGCTCGGCAGCGTTGCGGCGAGCCTGGCTCAGCGCAGCACCATCCCGCTGACGATCACCCCCCGTGAGCGTCGCTGAGGGCTGGGGCGTCACCCCGCGAGGAAGCTCGCGACCTCGGCCGCGACGGTAGCGGGCGCATCCAACGGCACCAGGTGTCCGGCCTCCGGTATCACCGTCAGCTCGCTGCCGGGGATCGCCGCGTGGAGCTGGTGCGCCTGCTCCAGCGGCAGCCAGGCGTCCTCGGCTCCCCACAGGATGCGGACCGGGAGATCGAGTTCACCGTAACGGGGTTCGAGGTCGTCGGTCCACCGCTGGTCGTTCTGGGCGATCTGACGGTAGAGCGCCGCCTTGCCGTGCTCGCCGGCCCACGGTCCCACGAGCCCGTCGACGACCTCGGGGTCGAGAGGCTTGGACGCCGCCCACTGCACGTAGCCCCGCACCAACCCGTCGTGCACGGGGTCGGGGAGGCGCTGCAGCACCTCGGCGTACTCCTTGGCCAGCTGGAAGAAGCCGGTCCCCCACGGCGCGACCGACACGGCGTCGGCCAGCACGAGCCGTCGGTACCGGCAACCTTCCAGGAGCAGCCCTCGCAAGGCGATCGCTCCCCCGAAGTCATGGCCGACGACATCGGGTTCCTCGAGACCCCAGTGGTCGAGCAGGCTCGCCAAGATCCGCGCCTGTGCGGCCAGCGAGACGTCCTGGCCGTCGGCCTGCGCGCTGGCGCCGTATCCGGCCAGGTCCCACACGTAGACCGTCGAGCGCAACGCCAGGGCAGGTGCGACGTCACGCCAGATGAACGACGAGAACGGGGTGCCGTGGAGCAGCAGGATCGGCGGGCTGGCGGCATCGGCCTCACCGAACCGGTCCCAACGGATCGTGCCCTGCTCGCTCTCGAAGGTCCTGGTCAGCTCCCACGCCCGCATCTGTACCTCCTCGACCCCGGTGCCGCGCGACCGGTCGGGGCGCAGGATGCCACGCCGTGGTCGCTCACGCCCCCCGCAGGGCTTCCGAGGTCACGGGGGTCGTAGGCTGGTGGCACACACCTGATGTCGACGTCGAGGAGGGTGCGGTCCTGGCCGAGGTGCTCCGTCCCGATGCTGCGGGTATCGCGGCTGCCGTCCGCATCCTGCGTCGGGGCGGCGTCGTCGGTATGCCGACGGAGACGGTGTACGGGCTGGCGGCCGACGCGCTCGACCCCGCCGCGGTGACCCGCATCTTCGCCATCAAGGGCCGCCCCGCGGACAACCCGCTGATCGTGCACCTGCGATCGGCGCAGGAACTCGAGCGCGTCGTTGCCGCGACGACACCCCTGGCCGAGGCACTGGCGATGAGCTTCTGGCCGGGACCGCTGACCCTGGTGCTCGAGGTTGGCGAGGACGTGCCCGCGGTCACGACCGGCGGCCTGCGCACGGTCGCCATCCGGGTGCCCGACCATCCGGTCGCGACAGAACTGCTCACCGCCGTCGGTCGTCCCCTCGCCGCACCGTCGGCGAACCGGTCGGGACGACCGTCACCAACGACGGCTGAGCACGTGGCCGCGGACCTCGGCGACGACCTGGAGGTGGTGCTCGACGGTGGCCCTTGCCCGGTCGGCGTCGAGTCGACGGTGGTCGACGCTCGCGGCGACGAACCCGTCGTCCTGCGTGAGGGATCGATCAGCCGGGAGGACCTCCGTTCGATCGTCGGCGTCCGCTCGCGGGCGACCGCGGCCCACGACCGGACCGACGTGCAGGCATCCCCTGGGACCCGCTACCGGCACTACGCGCCGACGTGCGCACTGGAGATCGCGGCGTCGGCGGACGCCGCAAGCCGGGCGGCGGAGCTGGCCGCATCTGGCATCAGCGTCGGGCTGGTCGCCTCCTGCCCCGCACCCGAGGGGGTGCGCAGCATCGCGCGGTTCACGGATGCTCCAGACCTGGCGCGGCAGCTGTACGCGGCCCTCCGCGATGCGGAAGACACCGCGGTAGACGTGCTGGTCGTGGAGGCCGTACCTGAGGTCGGCGTCGGGCGAGCCGTCATGGATCGCCTGCGCCGCGCGGCGGAGTGACCCCCAGCGCCGGCAGGACCTGGTCGTGGATCAGCTGGAGCTGCTCGCGGACCGCAGGCACGCCGGTGAGCCGCTCGCCGGATACACCTTCGAGGAGATCCGGATCGGCGATCGCGAGGGCATCCAGCATGGCGACGCCACCGATGCCGACCGCCGCCTCGGCCGCCGGGTAGACCGGCGCGAGCCCGTAGCTGACGCGCACCATGGCCCTACTCCGGGATGACACCGAGCTGCTGCATCATCGCCAGGTTGTCGGCGTGTGCCCAGTGCTCGGTGAGCCGACCGTCGGCGTCGACCCGCGCCCAGTCCGTCGCCTCCAGCTCCACGCGCCTACCGGTCGCCGGGATGCCGTTGAACTCGCCCTGATGCGTGCCGGTCAACCGCACGTTGGCGGCGACGACGTTGCCGTCGGACACGGCCTCGAGCACCTCGCCCTCCAGGTCGGGGAAGGCCTCGAAGAACCCCTGCATCGACCGTAGGTAGGCATCGCGGCCCTCCGCTCCCAGGTAGCGGGAGACGAAGTCGTCCGTGACGCACGCCCCCATCGCGTCGAGGTCCTTGCGGTTGGTCGCGTCGTACCAGCGGTGGATCGTGTCGGTCGCGGCATGTGCGCTCATGGTGGTCCTCCCTACGTCGTGGGGTCGCGGATCGGGGATCCGGACCGGCTGCTCGTCGCCGAGCGACGCGCTGCCGCTCAGCTAGCCTGGCCCTGGGAGCAGGGTCACACCACCGCGTGGAGGACCCGTGGAGCCCGCGTGGAAGGGCGGCCAGGGACGCGGGCCTCGCCGGCGCGGAGCGAGGGGAGCCTCAGCATGCAGGCCCGGTTCGGCATCCTCGGCCCGCTCGAGGTGACCGCCGACGGACGCACGACCCGACTGGGCGGCGCGAGACCGCGCCGGCTGCTCGCGATGCTGCTGCTCAACGCCGGCCAGGTCGTATCCGCCGACCGACTGGTCGACGCCGTGTGGGACGCCACCCCACCGGCCAGTGCCGACGTGACGTTGCGCACCCACGTCGCGAGCCTGCGCCGCCACCTCGACACCCTCGACGCTGGCGACCTGCTGGTCACCCGCAGCCCCGGCTACCTGCTGGACATCACCCCAGGGCAGGTCGACGCGGGTCGCTTCGCCGACCTCGTCGCGCAGGGACGGGCCGCGCTCGCCCGGGGCGAGGCTGAGGAGGGCGCAGCGAGGTTGCGGACGGCGCTGGGGCTGTGGCGCGGCGACGTCCTCGAGGACCTGGATCGGCCACGCTTCGCCGACGCGGATGCTGCCCGGCTGGAGGAGCTGCGGCTGGCGGCACTCGAGGCCCGCGTGGACGCCGACCTGTCCGTCGGTCGGCACGCCGAGATCATCGGCGAACTGGAGGGGCTCACCGCACGCCATCCCTTCCGGGAGCGGTTCTGGGGCCAGCTGATGCTGGCGCTCTACCGGTCGGGGCGTCAGGCCGAAGCGCTCGCCGCCTTCCAGAGCGCTCGTCGCGAGCTCGACGAGCAACTGGGCCTGGAGCCGGGGGGCGAACTGTCGGCCCTGCAGTCGGCGATCCTGCAGCACGACCCGGGCCTGGTCGGACCGGATCGGACCGCGCCGCCCGCGGCGGCGAGCGTCCGTCCCAGCGCTCCACCGGCGGTGTTCGACGTCGCCCGTCGGGTGCCGCTCATCGGCCGCGAAAACGAGCTGGCACTGCTCGAGACCACGTGGGACGCGGTGCGCAGCGGTGGCCGCCGCATCGC
The DNA here is from genome assembly GCA_003563915.1 of Nitriliruptoraceae bacterium. Lineage (GTDB taxonomy): Bacteria > Actinomycetota > Nitriliruptoria > Nitriliruptorales > Nitriliruptoraceae > CSSed11-175R1. The sequence goes on along the minus strand of PWTE01000116.1, from coordinate 1,890 downwards.
GCTGGTCTCCGGCGAAGCCGGCATCGGCAAGACCCGGCTCGTCGCCGAGCTGGCCGCCCGAGCCAGCGAGCAGGGCGCCACGGTCCTGGCTGGCCACGGTGACCAGGCGGTGCTGGCGCCCTACCAGCCGGTGGTCGACGCGCTGCAGCATGACCCGCGGGTGGCCGAGGTGCTGGCACAAGCCCCGGACACCGTGCGTGCCGCCTTCGACCGGCTCGTGGCGGGGGTCACCGAACCATCGCCGTCCGCGCCCCCTCCCGCGACCGGCGAGCAGGCGGCGCAACAGGCCTTCCTGGCGGCCGTCACTGCGCTGTTCGCCCGGCTGAGCGAACGCTCCCCGACCGTGGTCGTGATCGAGGACGCCGAACGGATCGATCGCGCCAGCGCCCGGCTCCTGAACCACCTCGCCCACCGGCTCCCACCGCGCACGCTCCTGCTGCTGTGCTTCCGCGACCCTCCCGGCAGCCGGCACCTGCCGCTGCTCGAACTGGTCGCCGACCTCGAGTCCCGTGGCCTGGCGGATCGGCTCACCCTGGCACCGCTGACGCACGCCGAGCTCGCTGCGCTGGTGTCGACCTGGACCGGTGCTGAGGCGCCGCCAAGGCTGTTGCAGACCGTGTGGGAGGCCACCGGCGGGAACCCCTTCTTCGCCGGTGAGGTCGTCCGCGACCTGGCGACGCGTGACGCTGCCGACGTCGGCGCGCAGCAGCTACCGGTCCCCACGGCCGTGCGCGACGTGTTGCGTCAGCGGTTGCGGACGCTGTCACCCGCGGCCCAGGACCTGGTCGGGTGTGCCGCGGTGCTCGGCCGCGAGGTCGACGTCGAGCTCGTCGCCCGGGTCACGGACCAGCCGCTCGGAGCGGTGACCGACGCCCTCGAGGAGGCCGCCGACCAGGGCTGGCTCGTCGCGATCGAACCCACGACCCGGACGCGGTACCTGTTCCGCCACCTGCTGATGCGCCAGGCCGTGCACGAGGATCTTCCGGCCGCGCGGCGTCAGCAGCTGCACCTGCGCGCCGCGGAGGTCATCGGTGCGGGTGATGAGCACGGGCCGGCCGACCAGGTCGCGATCGCGGTGCACCTGCGTGCAGCCGGTGCGCTGGTCGCCGGGGAGCGTGCCGCCGAAGCGAGCCTCGTCGCCGCCAGCGCCACCGCAGCGGTCTACGCCTGGGACGAGGCGATCTCCCATGCGGAGGCCGCGGTCACCATGCTCGCCCGCGCTGGCGCACGGCCTGCGCGACAGGTCGAAGCCGCGCTCATCTCCGCGGGGTTGCGTCTGCGTTCCGGCATCGGCCTCGAACAGGCGCTGAGGCACCTCGAGCAGGCGCTCGACCACTACCGGGCAGCCGGCGACGAGACCGCGGTCGCGCTCGTGCACGGCCAGCTCGGGCAGGCCCTCGCCTACCACCACACCGTGATGGACATCCCCGCCGCCCTCGAGCACCTGCGTGCCGCCGACGCGGTGCCGGTCGAGGGTGAGCCCGCTGTCGCACGCCAGACGGCCCTGGCGTTGGCGGCGATGTTCGCGCTCAGGATCGACGAGGGCTGCGAGGCCGCCGCTCGCGCCACCGAGGTGGCGACCGGTCTGGGCCGGCAGGACCTGGTGACGCGGGTCCGGGCCACGAAGGCCGTGCTCGAGCTCGGTCGGGGCCGGGTCTCCCAGGCCCGCGACCTGCTGACCGAGGCCTGGGACCACGCGCAGCGCGTCGGCGACCCCCACCTCGCCTGGGAGGTGGTGATGAGCGGCGCGCTGCTGCACAACATCTACCTCCTCGATCCCGTCGAGGCCCAGGCGTGGTGCCGCAGCGGGCTCGCCCAAGGCCGCTTCGATGCGCTGCCCCTCGCCCACCTGACCATCACCGACCACCTCGCCTACGCCCTGGCGAGCAT
>PWTE01000004.1 GCA_003563915.1 Nitriliruptoraceae bacterium | reverse complement strand
CCCACTCGTACTTGTTGCGGGACCCCATGGGGACCTCGATGAAGACCTCCAGGGTCTCATCACTCACCTGCAGCCCCCTCGGGTCGGCGCGGAGAAGTGGTCGGTGCGGGAGCGCACCCTAGCGACCGCCAGGTACCGGTCGGAGCGCCGACGTGGTACGAACCACCTCGACCGACCCGCTCCCGCCGGTGCCGCCTCGACGCGGCGCCCGGTCTGCCCCCTCGGAGGTCCCGCATGATCGACACCGGCCAGCCCGCTCCGACCTTCACCCTCCCGGACCAGGAGGGGACGGAGGTGTCCCTCGCGGACCTGCGAGGCTCCCCGGTCGTGATCTACTTCTACCCGAAGGACGACACCCCCGGCTGCACGACCCAGGCGTGCGACATCCGCGACCAGTGGTCGGAGTTCGAGGAGGCCGGCGCGATCGTGCTCGGCATCTCCCCGGACGACCAGGCGAGTCACGCGCGGTTCGCGGCCAAGTACGACCTGCCCCACCGGCTACTGGCCGACCCCGACCGCAAGGCCATCGACGCCTACGACGCCTGGGGCGTCAAGAAGATGTACGGCAAGGAGTTCGAGGGGGTGATCCGCTCGACGGTCCTGGTGGACCGCGAGGGCACGGTCGCCCAGGTGTGGCCGAAGGTGAAGCCCAAGGAGCACGCCGACCAGGTCCTGGCGGCGATCGCCGACCTCGACGGCTGAGACGCGGCAGGTCCGATCAGGTGCGGGGCTTGTGCCGCCGCTGGGTGACCGCCGGATCGTGGCCCGGCGGGTTCGGGTCGTCGCCCACCAGCGACACGATCTCCACGGTCGTGCCCTGATCGTCGGTGAAACTCTCCCCCGGCTCCGCAGCGCCCGGCACGAACGCCAGTGCACGGCTGCCGCCGGCCGGGTCGACCGAGGTGACGGTCACGGCCTTGCGGCCCTCCCCGGCCTGCCAGCCGACGGCCAACTCACCCTCCTTGGCCACCACCTGCGCCAGCCGACGGCGCGGGCGCCCGAGCATCCACATCCGCGCGACCGCCTCCTGCCCCGGGTAGCACCCCTTGCCCAGGTGGACGTGGGTCGGGAGCAGCCCGACCTCCTCGGGCAGGTGGGGAGCGGCGACCTCGCTCCCCCAGGCCGGGACACCCGCCGCGACACGCCAGGCCTCCAGATCCTCCGGACCGCCCTCCCGCGCACCCGCGTCGACCAGCGCCGCGGTCAGCTCGTCGAGCAACGGCGCCGGGCCCACGACGTCCACACCGTCGTCGCGACCGATCACGAACCCGTCACCCGCGGGCCGCACGGTCCGTGGACGGGCGACGAGGTTCGCGGACCGCGCCACTACCTCGACGTCTTCAGGGCTGTCACCATCGTCGGCGCGCAGGAGCAGGACCTGGTCGTCGGTGAGCTCGAAAGCGGCGTCGAGCAGGAAGGTGCGGCCACCCAGGACCTCGACCAGCGTGGTGGCGACATCCTCGTCGGGGACGAGCAGCGCGACCCGCTCGGCCAGCACCGCCACGTCGAACATCGCGAGCGGTGCCCCATGGGGATCGAGGTAGAGGGCCCCGCGCACGTCCCCAGCGGACGCGTCCTGGTAGGTCTGTGAGGTGACGTCCTCGAGGTAGCCCAGGCGGTCGGCGCCGGTGACGTCGACACGGCGCGTGGGCGTACGGATCACGACGGTCATCAGCGGTCCTCGGCGGATCGGGGCGGCAGGTCATGGCCCTGCCGTGGCTCCGAGGGTACGGCCCGACCGCAGCTTCATCGTGGCGTCATCGTGGCGTCCTCCTGGCGTCCTCCTGGCCCGCACCGGAGAGCCCCGGTCGCAGCGGAGAGTAGGAACCGCACCGGAGATCGTCGGACGCACAGATGCACCCGACGATCTCCACTTCGCATCTCCGCGCACCGACCGGAGTCGCACCGGTCTCCTGTGGCCGCCACGTACCGACGCGCCCCGCTACTGGCCCAGCAGGCTCCGGGCGATGATCATCTCCTGGATCTCGGTGGTCCCGCCGCCGATCGTGGCGAGCTTGGCGTCGCGCAGGGACCGCTCGACGTGGAACTCGTCGATGTAGCCCCATCCGCCGTGCAGCTGGATCGCGTCGAGCGACGACTCGACCGCCGCGTCACCGACGTAGGCCTTGGCGATGGCGGCCTCCATCTGGTGCTCGAGGCCCTGGTCCTTCAACCAGGCCGCCTGCCGCTGCAGGTGCCGCGCCGCCTCCAGCCGGATGCGCATCGCCGCGAGCTTGTGCTGGATCGCGCCGAAGCGGCCGATCGGCTTGCCGAAGGCCTCACGCTCCTTCGCGTAGCGCACCGACTCGTCCAGGTCGCGAGCCATCCCGCCCACGGCGGACCCGATCATGCAGCACCGCTCCCAGTCGAAGCATTCGAAACCGACCGCCCACAGCGCCGTGCCGACCTCGCCCAGGATCTGCGACTCGTGGACCGCCACGTCGGTGAAGGACAGCTCGTTGGTCGGCGAGGTGCGGTTGCCGAGCTTCTTCAGCGACCGTGCCACCTCGAAGCCGGGCGTGTCCTTCTCGACCAGGAACGCGGTGAAGGCCTGCCCGGCCGGTGCGTCGGCGTCGCTGCGCGCGACGACGGTGACGACGTCGGCGAGTTCACCGTTGGTGATGAAGGTCTTGGACCCGTTGATCACCCAGGTGTCGCCGTGGTGCTCCGCGCGGGTCTTCATGCCGGCGGTGTCGGACCCGGCCTCGGGTTCGGTGATCGCGAACGCGCCGACGGTCTCGCCCGTCGCCATCCGCGGCAGCCAGCGTTGCTTCTGCTCGTCGGTGCCGTGCAACGCGATCGGCATGGCACCGATCGTGAGGTGCGCCCCGAGCGACAGGTTCAGCCCCGCGTCCCGTCCCCCGTACGCCAGCGCCTCGAGCGCGACCCCGGTGGTGAGCACGTCCGCCCCCGACCCGCCGTACTCCTCGGGGATCGGCAACCCGGCCAGCCCGAAGTCGGCCACCTGCTTCCAGACGTCCCAGTCCCAGGTGCCGGCGCGATCGCGCTCGACGACGCCGGGCTCGACGTGCTCCTTGGCGAACTCCCGGACCGAGGCCGCGAAGGCCTCCTGCTCCTCGCTCAGGCGCGGATCCACGGCGCTTCCCCTCGCTGTCGGCCGACCCGACGCCGGCGCTCCGCCGGAGCGTGCCACCCACCGGGCGGAACGGCAAGGCAAGAATCGTTCCACCTCGGCGTGAACGGCCGGTGCTCCCCTCGTCGGCAGGTCCCGTGATCCGCGGTCAGTGACGGCGAGGTAGCCCGTGGCCACCGAGTCCCGCAGCGCGGACCTCAGGCCGCGGTGCCCAGGTCCTCCAGGACGCGGCGCAGGTCGTCGTGACGCGGGACCCCCGACGTCCGGGCCACGATCCGCCCGTCCGGCGCGACCACGAACAGGGTGGGCACCCGCAGGACGCGGTGTTCCTCCGCGATGCGCAGGTGCTCGCCAGCGTCGGCGTAGACCCACCGGAACCGGTCGCGCTCCTGGGCCAGGTCGCCCAGCACCTGCTTGACGGTGTCGCACGGCGCGCAGGTCGGTGAGCCGAGCAGGACGGCCCCGGCCTCGGCGTCGGTGAGGTCGAGGCCGACCGCCGCCAGGTGGTCGCCGTGGAGCCGCGCGGTGCGCTGCTGATGCCCAACGGCGTCGCTGTGACGCAGGCGGCCGTCCCGTCGACGCCACACCCATCCGACGAGCAGCACCAGCACCACCAACCCGCCGACGGCGAGCGCGCGCAGCAGGACCGGGTCCATCAGGCCTCGCCTCCGTCCGCGGCACCGACGCGGGCACGGAGCCGCTCGCCGACGAGGTAGACCTCGCAGCCGACGCACAGCCCGGTCAGCGCCAGCAGCAGCGACAACGTGAGCACGACCGCGACGGCGATCCACGCGGCTGTCGTCGCGCCAACCGCGAACAGCACCAGCGCGACGCTCGCCACCGCGAACCCGCAGAACTGGGCGAAGCGGGGCGGCCCTTCGGGCTCGGTCGCCGGCGGCGCACCCAGGTCGAACCGCCGCTTGACGGACCGGAACAGCCGGCCGTAGGGGGACCAGGCCAACCCGGCGAAGGTCGCGATCGCGAAGGCCAGCCACTGCCATGCGACCAGTCCGATGCCCACCGGCCCCTGCACGATCAGGGCCGCGCCGAGCACGGTCGAGGTGATCGCGGCACCGAAGCGGGGGCCGCGGACGTCGATCACGAGTCCGCCATCGGCGTCGCGGACGAGGTCCTGGGTCATGGGTGGGAACTCCTGGAACGGGACGTCGGGGTGAGGATGGTCAGGGCGGTCACGAAGCGGTGATCAGCGTGACGTCGTGGGTGGTGAGCAGGGCGGCCAGCTCGGCCTCGCTGAGCAGCGCCACACCGTCCACCAGGGCCGAGGGTTCGATACCACGCAGCGCCAGGTCCTCGCTCACCGCGTACACCTGGACACCGGACGCCGCGAGCGCCCGCAGGTCGCGCCCGGGTTCGGTGACCGGGACGGCCACGCCACGGAGTTCGGCGCCGTCGCAGCAGACCCCGTCGAGGGCGAGTTCGACTCCGCGGTCCTTGAGGACCAGGGTGAGGTCGATCTCGTCGGCAACGGCGTAGGCGTTGGTATCCAGCGCAGGGTCGGCAGCCCGGGCCGCGCCGACGTCGGCGTCGCGGACGATCGACAGCACCCGGGGACGAGCGACGAGGTGGCTCGTCACGGTGTCACCCCCAGCACGACGTCACTGTCACGGACCGCCCGCCAGAGGTCGCTGCCGTCACCGACGACGACCCCAGCGACCTGCGGCGCGGTGCGGGGGTCCTGCCCGTCGACGATCCACCGGGCGTCTGCATCCACGAGTTCACGGACGAGCCCGGCGGCGGGGCAGCCGTCGGCGCCCAGCCGGACCGCCTCGCTGTACGCGTAGACGGTGACCTCGTGACCGCGGCGTGTCGCCGCGTCGGCCAGCCGGAGCGCCGCCACCGTGGACGCATCGGTCGGTCCTGCGCAGAGCGCGATCGTGACGGACCGGCGATCGGTGCTCGGGGTCGGGGTCGGGGGCCGGTCAGTTCCGGTCACGGTGGACGTGTCCGGGGTGTCGGTCTGGGTCTCTGGTGGGGTCACAGCCACACGCTCCGGTCGGCGGCGAAGCGGTCGACCACCTCGTCGTAGGTGGTGGACTTGAGCCCGTCGATCGGGGTGACGGCGCGGCGCCTGAGCGCGTCCTCCTCGACCAGGACCTCGGCGCCGGCGTCGAGCGCTTCGACCAGTTCCTCGAGGTCGCGGTGACCGATCCGGGCGAGCGCGACGGCATCCTCGAGCAGGACGAGGGTCACGGGTTCGCCGTCGCGGGCAAGCGCGGCCGCGACCCGCACCGGGTGGGCGCCGTCGGCGGCAGCGAGGGGGTCGCGGGCGGTCAGCAGCAGCGTGGTCATCGGCCCGTCGCCTTGCGGATCAGGATGCGGACCGCCGCCTTGCCCTTGACGTCGCGAACCCGGGCGACGTCCAGGACCTGGTGCCCCGAGCGGTCCGCCCAGCGGGCGTAGGCGGCTGGGGCACCCTGCGCGTCGGTGAGGACCTCGAGGTGGTCGCCAGGACGCAGCGGCACCATCGCGCGCATCGCCTGGACGACACCGCGCTGGTAGGTCTCGCCACGGGCGTCGGTCGTCCCGACCGGGGAGGGCATGCCACCGATGCCGGCTTCGTCGAGACGCGCCGAGACCCGCCCGCCTTCGGCGTGGACCTGGGCCGGAGCGCCGGCGGCGGCCAGCGCTCCGCGGAGGAAGCCGACGGCCAGGGCGTCACCGACGGCGCCATCCACCTCGCCGACCAGACGCAGACCGACCTCGAGGCCTTCGACCACGATGCGGTCATCGTCATCGGCACGGTCGTCAGCGTCGTCGGGCTCGCCGACCCGGACCTCGGGGAAGGCGGCGCGCAGGGCTTCGACCGCGATGACCGCGGCGGCCTGGAAGTCCCGGGTGTCGGCGCGGCCGGCGGAGGCGGCGACGAGCTTGCGCCCCTGCTCCTCGGCGAGCAACGACAGCTTCTCGGTGTGCTCGGTGAGCCCGGCGATCAACTGGACGATGGTGTGGACCGCGAGCTGACCGCCTGGCGGGATCTGCTGGTCGCGGCCGGGGGCGGCCTGTTCGCGGGCGACGTAGACCTTGGCGGGCCTCCCGCCGCCGGGGTGCTTGCGTCGGCCGGTGACGACGAGCCCGGCGTCGGCGAGCTGGTCGAGGTGGTTGCGCGCAACGTTCGGGTGGAGGCCGAACATGTCGGCGACCTCACGTGCCGTCAGCGGCTGCCCCTCGGTGCGCAGGCGGCGGTAGATGCCGGCACGGGTGGGGACACCGAGGACGCGCTCGATCGCCTCGTCACTGGATGACGAGGCAGGCGCGACGGCGGTGACGGCCACCAGAGCTCCTCCGGATCGCAGGTGTCGCAGGTTCGACAGGCGTTGGTCCGCCGCCTCCAGGGTTCGATCGGGCGGGCAGCGGCGGACAGGGTGGGGTTCCCACCGTTCGAACGCAGATGTTGGGTGCTTCCCTCCTGAACCGCCCTCGACGCCAGTGGAAACAGTGTGAACCTAGCGGTCGCGGATCGCCACCGACGACCTCCACCTCCAGCCGCGGGGGCCAGGCCGCACCCCGGATATGCGCGTTCTGCGTCGATAGGTCCCGCTGAACGACCGCTGAGCGCACAGTCTGGCGCCCAACTTCCGACGCTTCGCAGCCACGCGAACACGGTCCGAGGTATCACGCTCCGTGAGCATCGCTGAGGCGCGCCCCACCCGGCAGTGACGCAAAGTGATGGAACGGCCACTTTCAGAACGGGTACAGCGAGAACCTCTAGAGGCCACGTCGCCACTGAGGGTCATCGGACCCTTCCCTCGTCATCCGAACCAACGTAGAGTCTCAGCTGCGATCGCCGCTGTTTCGGCGGGGCAGACGCCGCGGCCCAGGGGCACGCAGATCGCACAGGCTGTCAGCAGCCTGGACGGAAACACGGACGCATCGATCCTCGGGCACCACAGCTACACGGTCGCCCGTCGAACCGGAAGCCCGGTCCGACGGCCCGAGGGGAGCGAGTGGCGAGACCGGCCGTGACTTGACGACAACGTCGACCACAGGCCGCAAGGTCTCGACCGGAGGCTCCCAAGATGGGCACCAACCACCTCGCGATGCGCCCCAGCGTCCGTCTCTTCGTCACGCTCCTCGCGACGCTCTCCATCATCGCGGCCCAGATGGCGGTGTTTCACGGCCCACGAGCCTCCGCCGAGCCCACTTCCGACACCTATTGGACATTAGGTGGGAAGGTGGATCTTCCTGATTATCAGGGCGGCGCAATCGAGGTCTGGAAAGCCGGAACGGCCAACCAAGGCAACATCAGCACTAGTAACGGACCCGGCACCTGCGACCAGATCACCGAACGCGTCAACGATGAATTCGACCTCGACATCCAAGCCGCAGACGTCCACTTCGCTTCACCAGTCAACGGAGATTGGGACACGACCGGTGAAGAAGATGTCGGAGATGGGAAGATCAAGCAGACCGTTGACGGCAAGTACTGGGTTTGGGAAGCGAGCGACATCGAGATCCTGGCTGCCTTCAGCAAGGGAGGGTCCTCGTTCCATACCTTCATCTATGCCCCACCCGCTTCTTCCGATCTGGTCGACAACATCGATCCGGAGGGGCTCGTGTCGCCTGGCGGCGCTGGCCTCAGTCACACCGCCTTCTGCTGGCTCGACGCCCCGGAACCAACGGGGAAGATCACGCTCGACAAGGAGGACGACTCGGGGAACAAGCTCGACGGTGCGGTCCTCGAGCTGTACGAGGGTGACCTGACCGCCGACGGCGCGACCGACGATGTCGACCCACTGGGCTCCTGCACGACCGGCACGGACTCCTGCGTCTTCGACGACCTGGAGCTCGGCGGCTACACGGCCGTCGAGGCCGAGGCACCGGACGGCTACCGCCTTTCCGATCAGACGCCGGAACTACTCACGCTCACCGAAGACAACCTCGACGTCACGTTCACCTTCGAGAACTCCCCGATCCCGTACCGGATCTCCGTCGTCGAGGACGACGTCAACCCGATCGGTGAGCCTCACACCTTCGATGTGACGCTCGAGTACGCCCCCAACGACGACGAAACCTGGGTCGCACTCGCAGACGCCGAGGTCGACCTCGCGTGGCAGGCCTACGACGACGACCCATTCGTCGGAACCATCACCGGCATCGATGCCGGAACCGTCGATGGTGACGGACTCGGAGGCACCTGCACGACCGATGCAGAGGGAACCTGCGAGGTAACCGTCGACTCCAGCCAGGTGGGTAAGGGCGAACTCGTCGCGACCTTCTCCACCCCCTACCAGCACGCCACCTCGACCGAGACCGTGTCCAACACCCTCGACGCCGAGGGGATCGTTCCGGAGATCTCCGACAGCGCGACCAAGGAGTGGCAGGGACTCAACGTCGACATCGCGCCGAGCGGCGTGAACCTGGTCGGCAGCCCCCACACCTTCACCGTGACCGTGACCGACTCGAACGGTGGCGCGCTGTCCGAGGCCGACGTGACGATCGAGTGGGACGGTCCGAGCGGTACCTCGATCACCTCCGGTGGAACCACCCAGGTCGTCGGAGACGACGGTGATCCCGTCACGGTCACCTGCGAGACCGACGCCGAAGGTGAGTGCGACCTCGTCGTGAGCTCTGATGACGTCGCCGAGGGCACGGCAACGATCACCGAGGTGACCGCCCAGATCGAAGGCGCCGACGGGATCCTGCGGAACCTGACCGTCTCGGCCGATGGCGCCATCACCTTCGGTGACGGCGACACGACCCAGGCGACCAAGACCTGGATCGACTTCCGCGCCGAGATCTCCGACGACGCGGTCAACTTCGTCGAGTGGGACCACGACTTCGAGATCACCGTCTGGCGCGTGACGCCTAGCGGGGAGAGCCTCGAGGTCGGTGCGGAGGTCCACGCCGAGTGGGACACCGAGGGCGACAACCGCATCATCGAGGCTCAGCGAACCGACGACGATGGCTTCGAAGGCAGCTGCACCACCGATGGCAACGGCACCTGCACCATCACCGTCGAGGCGCTCGATGACGAGCCCAGCTCCGGGACCATGACCGTCACCGGCGTCGGCAACGTCGGCGTGGACGCGGACGGCGTGGTGAACGAGTCCGGCACCGGCGGTGTCACCGTCGCGCTCGACCTGGTCTCGTCCGTCAAGGAGTGGCTCGACTACGGCGTCACGATCACGCCCGACGGGGTCAACCCCGTGGGCACCGACAACCCAGACGACTCCAAGCACACCTTCACGATCCAGGTGGAGCGCAGCGAGAGCGACCTGGGCGACGATCTCTCGTCGATCGCGGTCAGCTTCGTCTGGGACGGTGAGGTCGGCCAGATCATCTCCATCGGCGGTGATGCTCAGGACCCGGCAGTGGCCCAGGGCGACTGCACCCTCGACGCTGACGGGACCTGTGAGGTCGTGGTCGACTCCGACGCCGCCGGTTCGGGATCGCTGATCGTGACCGGGCTCACCGACAGCGCGGTCACCGACGCGGACAACCCCGAAGGCGTTGCGCTCGTGCTCGTGCCTGAAGCGGAGCTCGAGGACTACGACTGCACCACCGCCAACGACCTCTGCGCCACGAAGACTTGGGTCGAATTCGGCATCTCGGTCGAGCCGCCCTTCGAGGTCAACCACGTCGACGTGGAGCACACCTTCACGGTCGAGCTGACCGGCGACCTCAACGGTGTCACCGTCGACAGCTTCGAGTGGCGCTTCGATGGCTCCCTCGCCGACGGGGACGGCAGCCTGGGCGACGATGCCCAGTTCGTGTCCACGAGCTGCGACGACCCTGCGGAGAACCCTTGCGAGATCGTGGTCTCCGCGGACGCGCCGGGGGACCTCCGCCTGACCGTGACGTCGGCGACCGTGACCACTATGGATGGGGAGTTCACCATCCCGTTCGGTGACGGCGCGGATCTCGACACGGACCCGGCCGACAACCAGGCCGACAAGGACTTCATCGACTACCGGGTGACCCTGGAGCCGCCGGCGTACAACCTGCTCGGCGACGACCACACCTTCGAGGTGGTGGTCGAGCGACTGACCGCGGACGGCGGGGACGAGGCGGCGGACAACGCCGACCTGACGCTCTGCTGGGACGGTCCCGCCGGTAGTGCCCTGCCAAGCCCCGACGACGAGGGCTGCGAGTCCTTCACCACCGACAGCGACGGCGAGGTGACGGTCACCGTCAGCTCCCCCGACGCTCCGGGCACCGGTTCGCTGACGGTCGCCTCGATCGACAGCGACGGTGACGTCGTGCTGCCGGAGGGCGGCGTGTCGAGCTTCGAGTTCGGCAACGACTACACGTCGTCGGACAAGACGTGGGTGGTCTACGACCTCGAGCTGTCGAACGACGCGATCAACGCCCTCGGCGACGACCACACCTTCACGATCAGCAACGTGACGGTGGACGACGGCACTGGCCCGGTCACGGCGACCGGCGCCACGATCACCGCCGTGTGGTCCGAGGACGAGGCGGGCCAGACCCGCACCTGCACCGTGGGCGGCGATGGCAGCTGCACCATCACCGTCGCCTCCCCGGACGCGCCGGGCAGCGGGACCCTGACCCTGACCAAGCTCGCCCACACCTTCGCTGGCGAGAGCTTCGAGGTCGACCTGACCGACACCGACACGGCTGCTCTGGCCGACGGTGCTGCCGGACAGTCGGCCACGAAGACCTGGCGCGACTTCCGCGTCACGATCGTCCCGGACGACGTCAACCTGACCGGCGACAGCCACACCTTCACCGTCACGATCGAACAGACCGACGACGGTGAGACGTGGGCGCCCGTGCCGAACGGCACGACGCTGACGAGCAGCTCGGTCACCGGCTACAGCCTGGACACTGTCGGGTTCGACCCCGGTGACGTAGAGGTAGCCGGCTCGTGCCTGCACACCAGCACCGAAGCGCCGGCGAACGGCGGGACGGTCGATGGCGACTGCGAGCTGATCGTCTCGTCCGACGCTCCCGGCATGGTCACCGTCACCGTCCACACGGTGCTGGTCGCCAACGACCACTCGCCGGAGGACGTCGACGGTCTGGGTGAGGTCACCTTCGAGCTCGCCGAGGACCACCAGAACGACGCCTTCAAGGCGTGGGTCGAGGTCGACGCGTCGCTCACACCACCGAGCGCGGTGAACGTGGCCGGCGACGACCACGACTTCCTCGTGGAGGTCACCGTCCGTGACGGCGGCACCAACGTCACGCTCGAGGGCATGGAACTGTGCTTCGAGTGGACCGGCGACGGCACCCCGACCCTGACGGACGACTGCGTGACCCTCAGTGAGGGCGACCTCGACGGTCTGACGGGGACCTACACCTACACCGTGACGGCGCCGACCGAGGCGGACGAAGCCACCACCGGGATGGGCACACTCGAGCTCACCGACGTCAACTTCGACGTCGAGCTCGACGGGGTCCAGCGGTCCTTCCGCCTCCCCGAGGACGCGGGCGATGAGGGTTACGGGCTCGGCGACAACCTGTCCGCCGGCACCGCAACCGATCTCAGCTTCCCGCTGGATGCCACGAAGCTGTGGGTCGACTACGGGATCCGCGTGACCCCGAGCGAGGCCGTCAACCCACTGCCGGGCGGTGAGGAGCACACCTTCACCGTGGAGCTCTTCTCCTCCGACCCGGGCGGCTTCGGTGATGGCGGCTACGAACCAGGCCCGGCACCGATCGCCGGTGATGGCGTCACTATCGACCTCAGCTACGCGGGCGTCGGTGACCTGATCCAGATCGACGGTGAGGACGTCACTGTCGACCCGGACAGCTTCACTTGCGAACCTACGGCCACCGTCAGCGGTGAGGACGTCATCGGTGTCTGCGAGGTGACCGTCTCGTCCAGTGACGTCGGTACGGGCACGCTGACCGCCAGCTTCACGGCGACGTCGGACGAGCCGGTGACCGACCGTGATGCCGGCACCTTGACCGTCACCGACAGCGGGACCAAGGAGTGGCGTCAGCCGGCGATCTCGATCGTCAAGACCGTCGATCCAACCGAGGTCGACTACAACCGCGCGACCGACGGTGAGGTTGAGCTGACCTACACCTACGTCGTCACCAACACCGGCGACGAGCGGCTGCGCGACCTGACCCTGGTCGACGATTACGACCTCGAGCGGGCCGGCGTGCCGGTCCAGGTGGACCTCACCGACGAGCTGCTCGCCGAGCTGCCGTCGGACGGGGACGACCCCTACCTGGACCCTGGCACGGAGAACGCAGTCACCGTTACCGCCACGTTCACGCTGAGCGCGGACGAGGTAGGGACGCTGCTCAACGGAGACTCAGTGCTCGACAACGAAGCAACCACGACCGGGGTCGGGGACGAGTCCGATGGTCAGGTATCGGCCGACGACACCGCACAGGTGGCGTTCACCGAGTTCTGGCTCCCAAGCATCGAGCTCACCAAGACCGCCGTGAACGCCGACGTGCCGTTCTTCACGGAGGAAGGTGCACCGTTGACGCTACTCTTCGTCGATGGCGAGGAGATCGCGGCGACCGTCACCTATGAGTTCGTGGTGACCAACGGTGGCGACGAGCCCCTGGTAACCGAGACGCTGACCCTGGTCGATGACAAGATCGGTGACCTGACCGACAGTCTCGTCGCTGCGGTGACCACCGAGCACGGCGACACCCTCCCCGTCGGCGGCAGCGTCACCGTGACCGCGGATCACGAGGTCGGCGAGGCCGACTTCGTCGGTGAGCCGCCAGAACTCGTGAACGTCGCGGATGTCAGCGGCGTGGGTGCCTTCAGCGGCGAGACTGTGGAGGACGACGACAACGAGACCGTCGACTTCTCGGTCGCCGCCGCGGTCAGCGTCGGGATCAACATCGTCAAGGAGGCGATCGACGGGTTCGAGCTCGATCAGGACGGCAACAAGGTCGTCACCATCGAGGGCGAGGATGGCTCCGCCACCGTGAGCTATCAGTTCGTCATCACCAACATCGCTGCCGACGACCTGACTGACCTGGAGCTCGTGGACGACAAGATCGGTGACCTCACCGACGAGTTCCGTGCCGCGGTCGCCGAGGCCTTCGGAAGCGAGGTCCTCCCGGCTGGTGCGTCCGTCACCATCACCGCCGACCACGAGGTCACCGCCGACGACTTCGACGGGATCAACCTCACCAACGTGATCGACGTCCTCGGCGTCGGTGTCGACTCCGGAGCGACCGCGACGGACTTCGACGATGAAACCGTGACCCTCGTCGAGGTGCTGCCAGAGACCCTCCCCGAGACCGGCATCGACGCTGCCGGACTCACGGGCCTCGGTCTGCTCCTCGCACTGATCGGTGCTGCCTCGCTGCTGTTCACCCGCCGGCGGCGGGATGAGCAGAACCGCGACGCCGCACTGAGCTGATAGCGACCACCACCCGCCAGAACCTGACGGCCCGGTCCTCGTGACCGGGCCGTCAGCTGTCCGGGGATGTTTCCCTTCCCTCAGCTCGCTGACCGGCCTAGATTGCGCAGGGCGCAACAGCTGCGTCGGGCCGCCTCAGGGGAAGGCAGCTCGGGAACCGGATCCTCACGATCCGCGCATGACACCACGGACGCATCGATCCTCGGGTAGAGGTTCCAGACGGTCGCCCATCGGGTTGGGGCTGTTCCAGCGCCAACCGCCGGTGACCCGGGGGGAGCGAATGGCGAGACCGGCCGTGAGATGACGTCGTCATCACACCGCGCCGCCAGGTCTCGATCAGGAGTCTCTCACGATGGCTACGACCCATTCCTCTCGACGTCCCACTCTGGAGCTCGTCCACCTGTTCCTCGTACTGCTTCTCGTGCTCTCCGCGCAGCTCATCGCCGGCTCTGCCTCGCCTGCCCTCGCGGGAGAGCCCTGCACACAGGACGGCAAGGGCAGTGAGAGCACGTTGAACCGGCTCGCCTTGCAGTTCGACGACGGAAGTCTGTTGGACACCGACGTGGATCCCTGGTGCGACGAGGGCGGGCAAGACATGCAGTTCCTCGCCTACCCCGGTATCTCGATCCACTTCTCGTGCTCGGAGGTCCTCACGGACACTCAACCTTTCTCGTCGGTGGGCAAGACGATCGTGGACTACTGGGTGAACACCTCCGTCGGTGTCGGGAACATCCCCGGTTCCTGCCAACCCCTCGACACCTTCCCCACCCTTACCACCTTGACGATCGACAAGACTCAGGTCGACAACCGTGGCGAAGAAGCATCGCCAGAGACCTTCATCTTCGAAGTGATCTGCGACGGCATCACCCTCACGGACGACGCCACGGTCACCGGTTCCGACAAGGTTGAGGTCACGGGCGTCCTCGCAGGAGCTACCTGCGGTGTGACGGAGACCGAGACCGCTGGCGCGTCGAGTACTGAAGCCGGTACCGATGACGCAGCCCTCGTCGAGAGCGACGCGGTCACCGGGATCGAGGTAGGCGCCGAAGGGGTGACGGTGTACTTCAGAAACACCTTCGACCCTGATCTGGTCATCCCAGGGACCCCGGACATCTCGCTGACCAAGACAGCCGTCGCGGTCGACGCAGAGGAACTCATCCTCGGTGAACTGGTCCAACTGGGCGACGACAAGATCCTGGCGTTCAACGAGGACACCGACGGACCGTTCGAGATCACCTACACCTTCCTGATCGAGAACACCGGCGACGTGACGCTCTTCGACGTCGTGCTGGAGGACCCGATGCTCGGTGGCGAGCTGACGATCGACCAGGACCTGTCGGCCGGCTTCGCGCCCGGGGACGAGCCAGCGACCGCCACAGCGACCTTCCTGCTCGACCCCGACGAGGTCGTCGGCGGAACCCTGGACAACACCGCGACGGTCACCGCTGTCGATGAGAACCAGACCCCCGTCGACGCCACCGCGACCGAGAGCATCCAGGTGGTCGCCGTCGGCGGCGTCGCCCTCACCGCCGATATCGCCATCACCAAGCATGCGGTCGACGGGGTGACGCCGGATGAGGACGGCAAACTCGTTGTCGCCATCGAGGGCGAGGACGGCACCGCCACGGTCACCTACCAGATGACCGTGACCAACACCGGCGATGACGACCTGTCCGACCTGGCGCTGGTCGATGACCAGATCGGTGATCTGACCGGCACACTGCTCGCGGCCGTGTCGGCCACCTTCGGTGGCACCGTCCTGCCCGCTGGCGGGTCGGTCACCATCACGGCGGATCACACCGTCGGTGCCGGCGACTTCGATGGGATCACCCTCACCAATGTCGTCGAGGTGGTCGGGACGGGCGTGCTCAGTGACGCGACCGTGAGCGCAGACGACGACGAGACGGTGACCCTCAGCCAGGTCCTCGACGAGACGTTGCCGGCGACCGGCAGCGACCGCGCTCCCCTGACGGGGCTCGGCCTCGCGCTGCTGCTGCTCGGCGCCGCCCTGCTGTACTGGCAGCGGCCTCGTCGCCTGATCGGCGTGTGGATCAGCGCGAGCTGATGCCTGGCTGATCTGCAGCCCAGTCCGTCCACACCCCAGCTGACGGCCCGATCCCCGCGACCGGGCCGTCAGGACATCGCCTCGGTGTTCGAAGAACTCGATGAGTGGCTGCGCCCTCGGCTCCGGCCATGCGCTGGAAGCAGTGGAAGCGGGTTCGAACCCGTATCCGTGAACCTCGTGCGCTTGGTATGCCACCGGACATCAAATACCAGTTAGGCATGACCAGCAGAGGCGTCTGGCGTCTCGCTGGCTCCGACCCTCTGCAACGCGCGATGCCCAACAGCTACTGGGACGACCAAAGCCTGCTTGGATTCAGCCATCATTGGCACCGTCGCCGCGGTGTCTGACGAACCGCCGCATGCGAACTCGCATGAACGGTGGTCTGGGAGGGGCCGGAGAGAGCCCGGCCCCTCCCAGATCGTTGGGACGCTGCGGGAACCGGCCCTCGGCCGACATCACCGCGATCGCCGACGCCAACCGACGTCGGAACGCCGGGCTGAACCCGTCCTCGGCGTGACCGAACCCGACCGGTTCGTGCCACACGACCGCAGGACCCGCAGCTGCCACCGCCAGGCGGGT
>PWTE01000331.1 GCA_003563915.1 Nitriliruptoraceae bacterium | reverse complement strand
CCGGCGGCGCCGGCCCAGCTCGCTCCCGATCCTCCCCGTCCGGCGGCGCCGGACCAGCTCGCTCCCGATCCTCCCCGTCCGGCGGGGACCGGTCGAGCGGGTGCACGAAGGGCACCACCTCGCGGTGGAAGGTGACCTGGTCGCCGGCGATCTCGAGCCGCCAGGGACCGTGGTCGAACCGGCGGTGATGCCGACGGCACAGCAGCACGGCGTTCGCAGGCGAGAGCCGACCGTCATCACGGAAGGCCTCCTGCCCGTGGGCGACGTCGCACCAGGAGGCCGGTGCGTCACAGCCCTCCCAGCGGCACCCGCCGTCGCGGACCACCAGAGCGCGCCACAGTCCCGCGGGCACGGTCCGCACGTTCCGGGACACCTCGATGGGGGTGCTATCGGCGCTGCGGACCAGTCGGCTGACCGAGCAGTCGGTGAGCAGGCTGCCCACCTCGGCCAGGGTCACGGGCTGGCCCGACCCGGCGAAGTGGGCGACACCCGCCTCGGCACCGAGCTGCTCCTCCTCGACGATCACCATGACCTGGGGCCGCTCACCGTGGATGGTGGGGGCCTCGCCGAGGCGCAGCGCAGCCGCACACAGCTGCTCGAAGGCGTCCGCGCCCCGCTGGTCCGGGGTGCGGTGCTCGTCGGGGGTGTCGGGTCGACGGAAGGCCTGCAACGCCGTGCGCGCCACCTCCGCCGCCGTCCCGAAGGCGAGCCCGGAGAAGGCGACGCCGCCGTCCGCGGTGTCGGTCATCCGGAACCGACGGTCGCGGTCACGTCGGCGTTCCTCCTGGTGAGCAGCGACCGGCGCCTTGCGAGCGAGCAGGTCGCGTACCGCCCGACCGAAGGCGATCGCGTCGGCGCTACGGCCGAGTTCCAGCAGCTCCAGCTCCGCATCCGCGCGCAGCTCGACGGGAAGCTTGTCGAGCGCCTCTCCGATCAACCGGACGTGTGCCGGACCGATGTCGCCGCCGTCGAAGGCGCGGCCGGTCTCAGGCAGGCGATCGGCGTGTCGGCCGGCCTCCGCGGTCTGCTTCGCCTCCGAGGGGGTCATCCGCTGTCCCTTGGCGGCCCGCCGTCGGGTCTCCAGGACCTCGGCGTTGCGCCGGGCGGTGTCGTCGGTGGTGGACGCCCTCCGCTCCACCTCGGCGAGCGCTCGGGCCCGGGCCGCCTCAAGCGAGGCGATGGGACGTCGAAGCCGCTGCAGATGGACATCGAGGTGGCGGTCGCTCAGGCCGGTGAGGTCCACGGACCCGATGGCAGCGACGACGTGATCCAACCGGTCGAGATGGTCGGGTTGGTCGGGTTGGTCGGATCGGTCGTCCGCCGCGGTGGCCGCTGGCTCGTCGGCGAGGTAGTCACCGCCTCGTTCGGCAGCGAGCACCCGCCCGATGCCCTGCCCGTCGCCGCCAGCGTCGTCGACCACGGCGAGGTGGCGTCGACGGCGGGCGTAGCCGACCTGAGGACGACGCCGGTCGGCGAGAGGCGACGGTGCAGCGAAGGTCGCGGTCATCGGCCTGTCACCTCCTCGGTCGTCGGTCGTCGGTCGTCGTTGGGGTGCTGCTGGTCACCACTGGCACGAAGGGCGGTCACCTAGCCGCGGATCGGGCGTCACGTGCCGGACGGGGGGTGGGCTCCGAACCGGCAGCGATCCGAGTAGGAGACGAAAGTAAACGAACATGTGTTCGAGTGCAAGCTGGTGCTGCTAGGTTGTGCACAACCGCACCCGAACGCGCGCCGACCGACCACCGGACCACCCGCTGCCCGATCACTCGCCGGGTCACCCCCGCCGGACCATCCCCCTCCCGACCCGCCGGACCACCCCGCCCAACCAGCCGGATCACCTCGATGGCACCCGCGACCGACAGCACCGACACGACCAGCACCGACACCACCGCCACCGCGAGGTGGACGGAGATCGCGACCTCGATGCCCGCTCCCACCCCTCGCACCGCAGTGGACGTCGCCGTGATCGGCGGTGGCATCGTCGGTCTGGCCACCGCCCACCGGCTCCTCGAGCGACGCCCCGGGCTCCGGGTGGTGGTCCTCGAACGCGAGCCAGAGGTCGGCCGGCACCAGTCCTCCCGCAACTCAGGCGTCCTGCACGCCGGTCTCTACTACACCCCCGGGTCCGCGAAGGCCCGGTGGTCCCGGGCCGGCAAGCCCCTGATGGAGCGGTTCTGCGCCGAGCACGGCGTCCCCTTCCAGCGCACGGGCAAGGTGGTCGTCGCCGTCGACCGAGCAGAACTCGCGGCGCTCGACGCGCTCGCCGAGCGCGCCCGGACCAACGGGGTGGAGATCCGCCGGCTCGGTCCCGCGGGCCTCCGCGACCACGAGCCCCACGTCGCCGGCGTGGCAGGGCTGTGGACCCCGGAGACGGCCGTTACCGACTTCGGCGCCGTCTGCCACGCGCTGGCCGACGCGATCTGTGGGGCCGGCGGCGAGGTCCGCACCGACACCGAGGTGGTCGACCTCCACGCCACGCGCGGTCAGGTGGACGTGACGAGCTCGCAGGGGCACGTCGCCACGGCGCGCGCGGTGGTCGTCTGCGGCGGACTCCAGGCGGACCGGCTGCTGGCTGCCACGGCGACCGACGACGACACCAACAACCACGACACCAACAACCACGACACCAACAACCACGACACCAACAACCACGACACCTACAACGGTGACACGAACAGCGCTGACGTCCGCATCGTCCCGATCCGCGGGTCGTGGCTGGAGCTCCGCCCAGACCAGCGCCACCTCGTCCGAGGCAACATCTACCCGGTCCCGACCGGCAACGGCCTGCCCTTCCTGGGCGTGCACCTGACCCGCCGCGTCGACGGTCGCGTGTGGGTCGGCCCCAACGCCGTGCCGGTGTTCGCCCGCCAGGGCCGCTCGCCCGCCACCCTCAACGCCCGAGACAGCCGCGCCGTCCTCGCCTTCCCGGGTAGCTGGCGTCTGGCCCGCGCCCACTGGCAGGTCGCCGTCAGCGAGGTGTGGCGCGACCGCAGGCTCAGCGCGATGTTGCGTGCCGTCCAGCGCTACGTCCCGGCGATCGAGCGCCCGCACCTGCGTCGTGGACCCTGGGGCGTGCGCGCCCAGCTCGTGGACCGCCGTGGACGGCTCGTCGACGACTTCACGATCCGCGAGCTCGGGCGCACGGTCCACCTGCTCAACGCCCCGTCGCCCGCAGCCACCTCGGCGTTGGCGATCGGCGGAGAGCTCGCCGAGCGAGCCCTGGCGCGCCTCCACGCTTGAGGCCAACAGAACCGGCGGCACCGACCACCACCGCCGCGCTACCGCCCGAGCAGCTCCGCCAGCGTCGGGTTCGCACGGTCCGCCTCCGAGACCACCGGGTCCGCGACGGGCCAGTCGACGGCCAGCTCCGGATCGTCCCAGGCCACGGCGCGCTTGGGGACGTCCGGCCGCCACTCGGCGCCCACGTCGTAGAGGTAGTCCACCTCGGTGAGGGTGCAGAAGGCGTTGGCGAGCCCCTCGGAGACGAACAACCGCACCCGCTCCCCCGGCTCGTCGCCGAGCAGGAACGTCGCCACCTCGCCGCAGGTCGGGCTGTCGGCTCGGATGTCGGCGATCGCACAGAAGGCCGTGCCCCGGGCGACGTAGACGAACTTGTCCCAGGGCTCGGCGTGGAAGCCGCGCAGCACCCCCGCCGCCGACCGCGAGTGGTTGCCCTGGGCGAACACCGGCTCCCGCCCGAGCACCGCCGCGAGCTCCGAGCGCTGGTAGGTCTGGCGGAAGAACCCGCGCTCGTCACCGTGGGTGTCCCACCGGACGACGTACAACCCGGCGATGGTGGTCGGCTCGACGCTCATGACGGCTCCTGTCCCTGCCCGCTCATGACGGCTCCTGTCCCTGCCCGCTCACGACGGCTCCTGCCCCTGCCCATGGCCCGACATCGAGGTATCCCGCGCCGTCGGCGCGCCGTCGGTGGTCCGCACCTGCAGCGGGTGCATGTCGGCGGCCAGGGTGCGGATCGGCCACGGGATCGTCATCCCAGCGTCCTCCAGCGCCGTCTTGCAGGCACTGAGCACCAGATCCCGCATCCCCGCGAGCCGGTGTTCGTACACGTCGAACCACACCCGCACCTCGAAGTCGACGCTGGAGTCGCCGAGGTCGGTCAGCAGCACGGCCGGTGGCGGGTCCTCGAGCACCTCCTCCAGCGCGTCGACCGCCTCGAACAGGATCTGACGGGCCTGCTCGTGGTCGTCCCGGTAGTCGATCCCGACGGGCACCCCGACGCGCCGGGTGCCACGGCGGGAGAGGTTGGTGATCGGCGAGCGGTAGATGTCGGCGTTCGGGACCAAGGTCATCGTGCCGTCGTAGGCGCGGATCGTGGTGACGCGCAGATCGATGTCCTCGACGTACCCCTCGAGCCCGGCGGTGATGACGATCTCCCCGCGGTCGTAGGGCTTGCGGATCAGGATCAGGACCCCGCTGATCAGGTTCTCCAGGATGTTCTGCAGCGCCAGGGCGATGCCCAGCCCGATGAGGCCGAGGGCGG
>PWTE01000291.1 GCA_003563915.1 Nitriliruptoraceae bacterium | reverse complement strand
TGAAGGCCGGGACGAGGTAGACGCCTTCGTTGCCGTCCGGCAGCTCGGCGGCGAGGGTCTCGGTCTGCGCCGCGGACTCGATGATCCCCAGCTGGTCTCGCAGCCACTGGACGGTCGCGCCGGTGATGAAGATGGCGCCCTCGAGCGCGTACGTCGGTCGGCCATCCAACTGCCACGCGACCGAGGTCAGCAGACCGTTCTCGGAGTCGACCGCTTCGTTGCCGGTGTTCAGCAGGAGGAAGGAACCGGTGCCGTAGGTGTTCTTCGACGTCCCGGACTCCCAGGCACCCTGTCCGAACAGCGCGGCCTGCTGGTCGCCGGCGATGCCGGTGATCGGAGCGTTGATGCCGAGGAACACCTCGGGATCGCTCGTCCCGAAGTGCCCTGCCGTGTCGCGAACCTCCGGGAGCAGGGATGCCGGCACGTCCAACAGCTCGAGCATCTCGTCGCTCCACGCACCCTTGCGCACGTCGTAGAGCATGGTGCGCGACGCGTTGGAGGGTTCGGTGACGTGTTCGTGACCACCCGTCATCTTCGTGACGAGCCAGGTGTCGATCGTGCCGAAGGCGAGGTCTCCCGCGTCCGCCCGGCTCCGCGCTCCCTCGACCTCGTCCAGCAGCCACGCGACCTTCGTTCCGGAGAAGTAGGCGTCGACCACCAGTCCGGTGACCTTGCGGATACGGCCGGCATGCCCGTCGCCCTTGAGCCGGTCGGACCGGCCGGAGGTACGGCGATCCTGCCACACGATGGCATGGTGGATGGGGGACAGGTCGGCGCGGTCCCACAACAGGGTCGTCTCGCGCTGGTTGGTGATCCCGATGCAGGTGACCTCGTCGGCGGCGGTCCGGCTGTCCTCCAGCGCGTCGCCGACGGCCTGCAGGGTCGCCTCCCAGATCTCTTCGCCGTCGTGCTCGACCCACCCCGGCTGAGGGAAGTGCTGGGTGAACTCGTGGTAGCCGCTGCCGAGGATCGTCCCCGAGGCATCCATCACGAACCCGCGGACCCCGGTCGTGCCCTCGTCGATCGACAGGATGCGCGCGTCCATCTCTCTCTCCCGCTCGGACTCGGTTGTTCGTCGTTCCTACTGCACCGCCCGCAGCACCCTACTGAAAGCGGTTCCACCCGGCAGGACGGAAGGGGATCGCCTGCCCCACCCGTAAGCTCCTTCCCCCGACCCTGCCGACCGAGAGACCCCGCCGATGCTGGTCGACCTCCGTAGTGACACCGTCACCCGTCCGACCGACGCGATGCGTCAGGCGATGGCCGTCGCCGAGGTCGGCGACGACGTCTACGGGGAGGACCCCACGGTCCGTGCGCTCGAGGAGGAGGTTGCTGACCGTTTCGGCCGCGAAGCAGCCATGCTGACCCCGTCGGGTGTCATGGCCACCCAGACGCTGCTCGCCACCCTGTGCGAACGCGGCACCGAGGTGATCTGTGAGGACGACGCCCACGTCGTCGCCTACGAGGTCGGGGCCGCCGCCATCCTCGCGGGCGTGCAGTTCCGCACCGTCACGGGCGACGCCGGCCGGCTGGACGCCGCGCGTGTCCGTGGTGCCCTGCGTCCCGACAGCTTCCCCTACACCCACCTCGGCGCCATCTCCATCGAGGAGACCACCAACCGCGGTGGGGGCGCCTTCCACGGCATCGCGGTCTTGCGGCAGCTTCGCGCTATCGCGGACGCGCGCGATGTCCCGCTGCACGGTGACGGTGCCCGCATCTTCAACGCCATCGTGGCTGGTGGCGGCACGGCTGAGGAGTACGGCCAGGTGTTGAGCGCGTTCAGCTTCTGCCTGTCGAAGGGCCTCGGCGCGCCGGTCGGCTCGATGGTCGTCGGTGACGCCCAGGTGGTCGACACCGCCCGGGTGTGGCGTCGCCGGTTCGGTGGTGCGATGCGCCAGGCAGGTGTGCTGGCCGCCGCGGGGCGCCACGCCCTGGCGCACCACGTCGACCGGCTCGCGGACGACCATGCCAACGCGCACCACCTCGCCGTCCGGCTGGCGACGGACGTGCCTGGCAGCGTGGATCCGGACAGCGTCGCGACGAACATCGTCTACGTGGAGACCGGCGCGACCCCGGCGGCCGAGGTGGCGACGGCCGCCCGCGACGAGCAGGTGCTGGTCGGCGCGATGGGGCCGCACCTGCTGCGGCTCGTGACCCACCTGGACGTCGATCGGCCGGGTGTGGACCGCGCGGCCGACGTCCTGACGGAGCTGCTCAGGCCGTAGCGGAACGGCCCCATGCGCCGGCGCGGCGATCGTCGGCGACCGTCACGACCTCGCGGTCGCAGGCCCGCGCGAAGCGCAGGATCGTCTCCCGCAGGTGGATCACATCGTCCCTGACGAGCGCCTGCGGTCCGTCGCACAGCGCCGTCTCCGGGCGCGGGTGGACGTCGACGATCAGGCCGTCCGCACCGACCGCGATGGCCGAGCGGATCAGCGGCATGACCAGTTCACGCTTCCCGCCGGAGTGCGATGGGTCGACGATGATCGGCAGGTGGGTGAGGGACTGGGCGACCGGCACGGCCGAGACATCCAGGGTGAACCGGGTCGCGGGTTCGTAGGTGCGGATGCCCCGTTCGCACAGCACGATCTGCAGGTTGCCGGTGTGGGCGATGTACTCGGCCGCCATGATCCACTCGTCGATGGTGGCGGTCAGCCCGCGCTTGAGCAGCACGGGCTTGCCCGCCATGCCGACCTCCTTGAGCAGCTGGAAGTTCTGCATGTTGCGGGCGCCGACCTGCAGCATGTCGGCCTTGGCGGCGACCGTGTCGACGTCGGCGGTCGTGACCACCTCGGTGACGAAGGGCAGGCCGAGGTCGCGGGAGACGCCGTGCAGGATGTCGAGGCCGGTCTCACCGAGGCCCTGGAAGGCGTAGGGGGAGGTGCGCGGCTTGTAGGCCCCGCCGCGCAGGATCGCCGCCCCGGCCTCCTTGGCCATACGGCACGCGTCGGCGGTCTGGTCCTCGGTCTCGACCGCGCACGGGCCGGCGATCAGCGTGACGGTGTCCCGACCGATCGGGACGTCGCCGACGGTGACGGTGGAGGGCCGCGGCTGGGTCTCGATGCTGACCAGCTTGTAGGGCTTGCTGACCCGGATCACGTCCTCGACGCCGGGGAAGGCGTGCAGCGGCAGCTCGCTGAAGTGGGTCAGGTCGCCGACCAGCCCGATGATCGTCTGGCTCTTCCCCCGTGAGACGAAGGACTCGCCGCCGACGTCGGCGATGGCCTTGACGACCTTGTCGATGTCGGCGCCCGAAGCGGAGCCGCGCATGACCACGACCATGGAGGTGTCCTCTCTCATCCTGCTCGCCTCCTCGTAGTGGTGGCCGTCGAAGGGACCTGGACCCCGGAACCACATCAGCCCCGGGATCTCTCCCGGGGCTGCGAGCGTCGTTTCCCTTGGTGTCAGCAGGTGGTGACGCACACGGCCCCGGGGCTGGGGGTGAACCAGCCGCCGAAGGGATACCCGAAGGTCGCCGTGGTCGCCATGTGAGGCAGCGTAGCAGCCGGCTGATGTCGACGGCAGTCGCAGGCAGGTCACCGACATCCGTCCCGCTAGGCTCCTGCGCTCGGGTCGCCGGTGACGATCCGACCGGAGGCAGGTCCGACACCATCCGGACCCCGGACGACGAGGAGCTGGCCGCGGCGTGAGCGACGACACGACCGAGATGTCGGTCCCGACGGTCTCGGATCACAGCGCTGACTCCCTTGCGGAGCGAGCCCGCGTCTGTCCGTCCTGCGGAGCCTTCAACGTGACACGTCGCGAGGTCTGCCGGCGTTGCGCGGTCGATCTGGAGACCGGTGCAACGCTTCCCTGGCCGGAGCCCGATCCGGACCCCGCGACGGTGGCGACGCCACTGATCGAGCGACCACATCCGCGACGCTGGTTGTGGGCGCTGGCGTCGGTGCTGGTGGTCTCGGGGATCGTGCTACTGGGCCTGGTGCTCGCACAGGTCGGCCCCTTCGCTGACGGCCCCTCCGTACCCGAAGCGGCCTTCGATCCGCAGCGCTACACCGACGATCCTGCGACCGTGACGATCACGGACATCGCGACGGTGAGCACGAGACCTCCCGATGAGGACCGCAGCTACGTCGCGGTGCGCATGGTCGACGACGACCCCGCCACCGCCTGGCGCTCCGACGGTCTGCAGGACCAGCTGTCCGAGGACGATCCTCTGGAGATCATCGATCTGATCCTCGAGGAACCTGCCTGGGTCGACGAGGTGCTGCTGCGCAACGGTGACCAGATCGACCTGGCGGCCTACGAGGAGGAGGGGCGCCTACGTCAGGTCCGTGCGGTCTTCGATGGTGGGGTCGCCTACCTGCTCAACCTGCTCGACGACGGTCGCGGGCAGCAGGCGATCGAGCTGCCGGCGCCCGTCCTGACGACGATGGTGCGATTCGAGGTACTGGACATCTTCCCCGGTAGCGAGCGTGACGGGGTCAGCGTGTCGGACCTCGAGCTGGTGGGGTGGATCGCCCTGCCCGGTGACGAGGAGCTTGCCCGCGA
>PWTE01000336.1 GCA_003563915.1 Nitriliruptoraceae bacterium | reverse complement strand
GCGCCCCGTGGAGAACCGCCCGCTGCTGATGGGGCGCGGGGTCAGGGGGCAGCGGCCACCCCACGCTCGACCGCGTCGATCAGGTAGGGACGCAGCTGCGCGGCCGTGAGCACCCGGTCGACCGAGCCGACCGCCACAGCACGATCGATGTCGTGGATCCGGTCGAACTCTGCGGCCACAGCTCCCAGCATCCCGGAGCGGACGGCGTCGATCGCCCGGTGGAGCTCGCTGCGCTGCCTCGCTGCTGATGCGGGTGCGGCGCGGTCGAGGCGCTCCCCTGCTGCCACCACCCGCGGATCACGCATCGTGCGCCGCTCCACCTCCCGGGTGAACACCACGGCGGCCGCCGGTGCCCCGCCGATCACCGAGGCGTGGGCCCCCTCGAGCGCGACCACCTCCAGGGCGGGGTTCAGGGTCTTCGCGAATACCACGAAGGCACCACCGTGGTAGCGGGAGATCACGCAGAACACCATCGGGCCGCGGAAGTTGACCACGGCGCGGCCGATCTCCGCCCCGTACTCCAGTTGCCGCTCCCGCATCGACTCCGGTGACCCGTCGAACCCGGACAGGTTGGCCAGCACCACTAGCGGCCGGCGGCCGCTGGCTGAGTTGATGGCCCTGGCCAGCTTCTTCGACGACCGCGGGAAGAGCGTGCCAGCGCTCCACTGCTGCGGCCCGTCGGCTGGTGCAGGCTCCCGGCGCGGCAGCGGCCGCGACTCCACGCCCAGCAGCATGACGGGGCGGCCGCCGAGCTGGGCGTGGAACACGACCGCCGTTTCCGCCGCGGCCATGTCGGGCCAGCGCTCCAGCGGCGGACGGTCCTGGTCGACCACGGCATGCAGGACGCTGCGGATGTCGAAGGGCTTCTTGCGGTCCGGGTTGGTGTCGGGGGAGAAGATGTCGCCGACGGTTGGGAAGTCGCTGTCGACCGCTCGGTGGGGGTGCGCCCGGACATCACGCTCGCTGGGGTCGGAGGTCGCCAGACGACGTGGCGCAGCCTCACCCCGGGCGACGTAGGTCAGGTCGTAGTGGCGGAACAGCAGCGTGCAGGCCGCCTTGAGGTCGGCTGCCCAGTACTGGGCCTCTCCGTTGGGCCCCATGACCCGGTCGTAGCCACCCAGGGCGACGTCGTCCTCGGCGGAGACACCACCGGAGTGCTCCAGCGCCCGCTTGCCGGTCAGCACCATCGCCCCCTCGGGGGTCATGATGAGGATGCCGGTTGTGTGCATCAGCATGGTCGCGAGCGCGTTCCAGTAGGGCTGCGCACCGACGTTGATGCCGGCCACGACGATGTTGATCTCCCCGCCGACCTGGGTGAACCCGACGATGCGGCGGAGCACCCGCGCAGTCCAGTCCAGGTTCTCCGTCCCGCTGTCCATCGCGATCCGTGCCCCCGACGACACGGGGAACCACTCGATGGGGACCTGCATCGCCTCGGCGAGGTCGAGAGCGCCGATGATCCGTAGGCACTCCGGCTCGGCCAGGGACCCAAGCCCGTGCGTCGGGTCGCTCAGCAGCGCGACGCGGGTCATGCCCTCCGGGTAGCGCTCGGTGGGCGTGGTGACGATCCCGACCACGATGCCGGCGGTGTGGTGACCGAGCTCACGGTCGACCGGTGCCAGCGCGCCGGTGGTGTCTAGGTCATACTCGACGAAGCGGCCGCGGCTGCCCGGCTCCTCGATAGCGTCCGGTGGGGTGAGCAGCCACGGCAGCAGCTCAGCGGGGTGGATGGTCCCGCGACGTCGCGCGGCGACCACCTTGCTGGTCACCGCATCGATCGGTCGCAGCGGCTGGCGGGGCGGCTTGGTGATCCGCAGCGACATCCCCTGGCCACTGCCCGGGGTCAGCCGCAGGCAACGGCGCACCGGGGTGTCGTCGTCGTCGGGGGTCCGCACCAGCAGCGTCACCTCCTCCAGGCCGAGCCCGGCGGTCAGCGGCGAGAGCGCCCGGACGATCCCATGGAGCTGGTCGAGGGGCATCGCGATCTCCGGCCACAGGTTCAGCACGACGCGGTTCCACACCGGACGCTCGTGGCCGGGGAGCGCTGCTCGCGCCCGTCGGAGGTCGTCGAGGCAGGCCGACAGCACCCGTTCGAGCTCGGGCAGCCCGGTGATCGCGCCCGTGGCATCGATGGTGGCCGTGAGATTGCGGACCTCCGCCAGGGCGAACAGGCGCACGTCGGCGGGATCCTCCCGGGCGGTGCCGCGGAACAGGTAGACCTCGTCGGCGGAGGGCAGCCGGGACAGCTCGAAGCGGCCGAAGCGCCACAGGTCCAGCCGATCGGCCACGAGCGGGTGGATCCCCCGCAGGTGGCGGTCCTCGGTCCACCCCGACGACAGCGGCCGGAAGGTCAGGTGCTGGATCGGCTGCACCTGCCGCGGCGGGGCCTCCGGGTCGAGCGTGGTGACCGTCACCCGCTCCAACCCAGGCATGGCGTCCGCGGCCTCGAGCTGGGGGAGCAGCGCCGCGACCATCTCCCCGCGCCGCACCGGCGCCCCGGGCCATCGCAGGTAGACGTCCACAGCCGTGCTGCGCAGACCCTCTCCGACGGGATGGGCGGCCATCGTCGCCGCCCGCGCGAGCAGCACCGCGAGGTCGTCGCCGCCCACCGCGATGATGCGCTCGGGTGCGGGGCGGCCGTGCGCGCCGTCGAGGTCGGCGACCACGACGGGCACGTCGGTCCCGTCGACACGTCGGATCACCGCCGGACCGCGCCGGCGGTAGTAGCGGCGGGTCAGCAACTCCAGCATCGGAGCGAGGACCTCGCGCTGCACGCCACCGTCGAGCAGCATCGGCAGCAGCGGCTCGGTCGAGTCGACCAGGCTGGCCATGCCCGCCGCCCGACGGTCGGGGTCCGGTTCGCTGCTCAGTGCGAGCAGCCGGTCGCGGACCTCGAGGTGCAGCAGATTCCGCTGGTGCTGGATACGAGCCCGATCGAGGAGCTGGTACCGGGTTCGGCGGGCCAGGTCCCCGACCGACGGGAAGCGCTGGTCGGTGGCGCGGACGAGGTCGTCGAGGGTCGTGCGGAGCTGGTCGGCGAGCTCGCCCTCGGGAGGCTCCAGCTCGTCGAGCCACCGCCCGAGCAGCACCAGGATCGCCCGCAGCTGCCGTGGTGCCCGCTGGTGCGCCAGGTGCAGGCGGTAGAGCGCATCTTCGAGCTCGGTCGTGCGGTCCAGCGAGGCGACCCCGAGGTGCCGCAGCGCCCGTAGCAGGGTGGTCCGGAACCCCGCGGGGACGGGGTCAGCGTCGGCGTCGAGGCTCCGCAGGTAGGCATGCAGGTGGTCGCCGCCAGCGTGGGCCAGGGGATCGTCGCCGTCGGTCGCGTGCGGATGACGGCCAGCGAGCGCGGTCAGGTCAGCGAAGGCCTGCAGGACCTCGCGTTCCGCCGCGACGGCGGCAGGGGTGATCGGCGCCTGCTGGTCCCGGTCCACCGACCGCTGCAGGTTGTCCGGGTCGGTGGTTGGCCGGTCGTAGCCGAGCACCAGGGCGTGGAGGCGGCGGGCGACCGCGACGCGGGCGTCGGGGTGGCTGCTGACGACCCTCGCTGTGGCGAGCGCGGCGAAGCTGGCCCGGGGCCCGGGGCGCTTGCGCTCCTCGGTGACGTGCGCCGGTTCGATGCGGAGCACGCCCGCGCCCGCCTCGACCTGGTCGTTCCTGGGTCGCAGCAGCTCGTCCACCCGTCCCGGGAACGGGGCGGCGAGCACGATCTCCTGCTTCATGCTCTCCAGCACCGCCACCGGCTGCCCGGTCTGCACCGCGTCGCCGACGGCGACCAGGTAGCGCAGGACGATGGCGGGCTGCGGTGCTCGCAGGGTGCCGTCGCGGAAGGCCGTGACGCGGATCGGTTGCCCGTCCACCTCGAGCAGCCGGTCGGTGCCCTGCACCGTGGAGAGGACGGCGGCGCGGTGCTCGCCGATCCGGAGCGTGCGCTCGGGACCGAGACGGTGCTCCAGCGTCGCCACCAGGTGGTGGTCGTCGATCGCCAGGTCGTAGGTCCGCTGTCCGGTGCAGCTGATCCGGCACCGGTAGCGGTTGCCGGCCACCTGGAGATCGACCGTCCGCAGTCCCTCGCCGTGGGAGACCGGGTGCCCGCGAGCCGCAGAGGTGACGAACCGCTGCCGATCCGCGGCCGTGGCCGCATCGTCGACCTCGATGGCCGCCATCACCAGCGCGATGGCGGTCCGGTTCGCGGCGACCTCGTGCTGTGGGCCATCGGACCCCGGCGACTGCCTCGGGGAAGCGCCGGTCGGGCTGCGGCGCAGCCGGGCCAGCAGGGTGGCACGGTCGGTCGCCCCCGCGCCGAGCGCGAGCCGGGTCCGCTCGATCCCGTCACCGAGACGCCGTCCGGCCTGGATCCGATCGCGACCCACCGCAACGAGGGTCAGCAGCTCGGTCCCGAGCGCGGTGGGGACCTCGTCACCCTCCTCGACCCACCGCTCGCCTCTGAACCCCGGGTGAAAGGGGGTGCGTAGGTACCGGACCGTGGTGATGGCTGGCGTGCTCGGGGCTCGCTCGTCCACCCGCAGGGTGGCGCAGATCGCGGCGCCGGTG
>PWTE01000349.1 GCA_003563915.1 Nitriliruptoraceae bacterium | reverse complement strand
CCCGCCGCTCCGACCGCGTTCAACGCCAGTTGGACGCTCTCGTCGCTGGTGTAGATCTGCAGGTGGCGTTGGTTCGTGGCCTCCACGACCGCGCGTGCCATCCTCTGGCTATCCCACCGACCATCGAAGATCTGCAGGAAGGCCGCGTCGCCGATCCGGCGCAGGGCATCGTTGCGTTCGGCGCTGAACTCGAAGCCCAATCCCTCGTAGATGTCAGCCGTGACGAAGGACGCGAACCGATCGGTCGGCAGTACGTCATCGAGCTCGAAGACCTCCGCAACCTCCCGGGGTACGGGAAGGGCCGAGTCGGTGGCCTCCAGCATGCCCTGGAGCCCCGGGGCGTCCAGGAGGATGACACCGTCGAGCCGTCGATCGGTTTGGTGCTCGAACAGCTCGAGGATCGCCGTCGCCGTAGTGGGCAGATCCGGGTCCACGTTGATGTTGGGGAACGACCGGGCTGCCGCGAGACGTCCGTAGCGGGCGAGGAAGGCCGGGTCGACGTTCGGCGGGTTCTGACCGGCCAGGCCGATGGCCCCGATGCGTCCGGTGCGGGTCTCACCTAGGGGGTCCTGGGCATCGTCGAACGGGTCGTAGTCCTCGGTCTGGCCGAAGGTGATCTGCCCATCGTCGACGGCCAGGACACCCCAGAAGCCGATCAGTCCGCCGGTCGCCCGCAGCTCCGCGGACGTCTGGAACCCGACGAAGTACTCCCGGGGCTCCTCCGCCCCGAAGAAGGACGGGAGCGCATCCGCGAGCGCACGCCCACGCTCCAGGGTGGTGATGGCATCGTCAGCGAGGGCCAAGGTGTCGCTGCGCCCGTCCCGGATCAGCCCAGGAAGCCACTCGTCGCGGGGCGTGGCGAGCGCATCCCGTGCCGCGATCAGATCATCGATCGGTAGCGACGCGAGGAGCGCCTGCGCCTCGACCAGCGGGGTGAGGTCGATGCGCCCGTCGACGACCTCGATCTCCACACCAGCCCCGAGCAGCTCGCGTCCATCACGGACCGCCGTGTCGGCGATCAGCGTCGCCAGGTCCGCGACATCGACCACCTCGCGGACGACCTCGACGGACGGGCCCACGACCGGGAAGAAGGTGGCGACGCTCCAGGTGAACCGGTCGCTGCGACGTGTGGCGTCGTCCATGTGCTCGCGCGCCTCGTCCAGGCTCGCTTGGGCCGCATCGAGGTCGACGTCAGCGAGGGAGCGCTGCGCCTCCCGGAGCGAGCCCTGCGCGGACTGCAGCGAGCTGCGCACGGAGAGCAGGTCCAGGCCGACCCAAGCGCCGATCAGGCCGCCCCCGACCACCAGGAGGAGCAGCAGCAAGCGCGCGATCGTGCGCACCCGCTTGGTGGGTCGCAGGTCCCAGCGCTTGCGGGGAGGGGTCGCGACGTCCGTGTCGTGGTTCCCGGTCGTCGTCTCGTCCTCCGACGGCCCCGAGGAACCGCCGGGTCGGCCTTCGCTCATCGCCCCCGCTCCGCGCTGGGACCGATCGAGCGTCCGGGCTGCCCCGCCGACACCCCGTCGACGGATCGATCCGCGGTCAACTCAGGACGGGCTCTCGTCACGTGTGCGACGGACGGCGAGGAACCCGAGCCCGAGGAGGACGGCCCCGAGGATGGCGATCAGGGTGGCGTTGAAACCGGTTACCGCCAGGACGTCGGCAGCCACCACCGTTGGCTCCTCGTCGCTGACAGCCTCCACGACCGGCGGGTCCTCGTCCTCGAGGACGATGCCACCGACGATCGGGGTGTAGATCGAGCAGACGTTCGCGAAGGTCTGACCGATGTCCGTGAGGGCTTCGAAGGCCGCGGTGACGAGAGCCTGCTGCTCGGCAGCACTCAGTCCCTGGACGTCGTAGACCCCGTCCTCGTCCGGCTCCGGCAGCAGAGCGGTCAGCGTGACCGTGGCCTCGTCACCCGGGATCTGCTCTTGGAAGAACAGTGCGGTCGCGAGGGAACAATCGAGCGCGTTGATGTCGTCGGCGACGATGGCGCCTGGGCTCGGCGGGGTCGCCTGCGCCACTGCGGGCAGAGCGAGCAGTCCGATGAGGAGCGCCATGAGGATGGATGTGGCCGTCAACCTGCGCGTCATCGTGATCCCCTCGGCTCGAACGGCGCTGCGCGCCCCCAGAGAGGAGGCACCGGCCCGTTCGCCTGAGTGTAGGGCTTGGCGGTCACGGCGTACAGGCATCGCCGCCGTATCTCACGTACCGTAGCTACCGGACCGCGGTGAGGATCCGGTGCCTGTCACTTCCGGCCTTCCGAGGCCTCTCACGTGACGGAGGATCACGCCCGGCACCCGGGTCAGCCCCACCGCGGGTGATCGGCGAACCGCTCGCGCAGGGTCGGGTTGGTCTGGTCGGCGTCGGACAGGACCGGCTGCTCGACCGGCCACGCGACACCCAGGTCAGGGTCGTCCCAGGCGATCGCCCGCTTGTCGACGTCCGGGGACCACTCCGCGGTCACGTCGTAGACGTAGTCCGCGTCGGTCAGGGAGCAGAAGGCGTTGGCCAGCCCCTCGCTCACCCACAGCCGCACCCGCTCCCCCGGCGGGTCGCCCAGCGTGAAGGTTGCCACCTCGCCGAAGGTGGCGCTGTCGGGCCGGATGTCCGCGATGGCGCAGAACACCGTGCCGCGCACGGCGTAGACGAGCTTGTCCCACGGTTCGGCGTGGAACCCCCGCAGGACCCCGGCGGCGCTGCGCGAGTGGTTGCCCTGCCGCAGCGCCACCTCGCGGTCGAGCACCTCGGACAGCTCGCTCTGCTGGTAGGTCTGACGGAACAACCCCCGGTCGTCGCCGTGGGTGTCCCACCGAACCACGTACAGCCCCGCCAGCGAGGTCGGTTCGATCGGCATGATCGCCTCCTCAGCCCGTCAGTTCGGCCGGCGGTGGGGGCGGGGGGATGTCCGGCGCCGCCACCTGCAGCGGGGTCTTGTCCGCCGCCAGGGTGCGGATCGGCCACGGGATCGTCATGCCGGCGTCCTCGATCGCGGTCTTGCAGGCACTCAGCACCGCCGAGCGGACCCTCACAACCGTCGGCATGTCCGCCACCGTCCAGAAGCGGACCGCGTAGTCGACGCTCGAGTCGCCGAGTCCGACCATCAGCACCACGGGCTCCGGTTCGGGGAGCACGCCGTCCACGACCATCGTGGCTTCACGGAGCAGGTCGATCGCAGCGACGTGGTCGTCGCGGTAGTCGATGCCCACCTCGACGGTGCTGCGGCGGGTGCCTCGGCGGGTCAGGTTGGTCAGCGGGGCGTTGAAGATGTCGGAGTTCGGCACCAGGGTGAGGGTGCCGTCGTAGGAGCGGATCGTGGTGACGCGCAGGTCGATGTCCTCGACGTAGCCCTCGAGGTCGTTGGTAACGACCACCTCGCCGCGGTCGTAGGGCTTGCGCAGCAGGATCAGCACGCCGGACAGCAGGTTCTCGAGGATGTTCTGCAGCGCCAGGGCGATGCCCAGCCCGATCAGCCCCAGCGCCGCCAGCACGGCGCCGACCTCCACCCCGGCGATCGCCAGCGAGAACAGGATCACGATCAGCAACAAGGTGATGCGCAGCAGGTTGGCGACCAGCCGGCGCACCGTGAAGTCGACGTTGGCCCGCCGCATCCCGCGCTTGACCCCGCCGATCACCAGGCGGACGATCACCAGCAGGATCGTCAGGACGATGGCCGCCAGGATGATCAGCGGCAACCGCGTGATGATGTCGCCGAGCAGCTCCGCCAACGCCTCGCGTATCAGCTGGACGATCGTGGCCGGATCTGCGAGCTCGGACAGCTCGGGCGAGTCGACGTCACGCAGGATCGGCGTGTCGGTGCCGTTCGGCTCGTCCCCCTCGACCGCCAGGTAGGCAGGCGCTGCGGCTACGTCGGCTCGGTCCACGCGGGTCTCCCTTGGTCCGGGCCGACGATAGCGAGGGGGCCTCGCAGCTCAGAGCATCCCGTCACCACCGCCTGGGTGGGATCCGCCGCCGTCGAGGGTCCCACCAGCTGGTCGGCACGAGCTACCTCGACGTCATCTCTCGGCGCATCCGGCAGCGGGTGGTACGGGATCGGGACAGCAGGTCCCTTCCGCGCTGGCGAGGTCACGGCCCGGGCGGCTTGCCCAGTGAAGGCCTGCTGATCAGTCCGGCGCTTCGGTGCCGGGATGCTCGAAGGCGGGACGCATCCTGCTGATCTCCGCCCGGTCCAAGCCGACGGCAGCGGCAGCGCGGGTCCACCGGCCGACTGCGGCACGGACCGTCGCGACCTGGTCCTGAGCCTCGCCGGGGTTGAGACGGAAGAGGTCAGCGACGGACAGGGCGAGGTCGAGGCTCGCTCGGGTCTCGACCTCGTCGATCGCCGTGGTGAGGTACTTCGTACCCGCGGCAGGGTTGGGGTTGAGGTCGAACGCTGGCGCGAGTGTCCACTGACCGCTCCCGGCCTGCAGGAACCCGTGGTTGCGCAGGTGGTCGTCCGTATTGGAGGTCAGGACCGAGAAGACGATCCTGCGCCACAGTTCCTGCAGGTCGTTGGTCGTACGCGGGGACACTTCCTCGATCGTCTCGGCGATGT
>PWTE01000264.1 GCA_003563915.1 Nitriliruptoraceae bacterium | reverse complement strand
GCAGCCGTCGTCGAGGTCGACGGCCGGCAGCGCGTCCTTCTCGATCCAGTAGTCCTGGGTGTGCTGCCACTCGGGCTTCGGCCCGCGCTTGGGCAGCAGATGCCCGCTGCGCACCAGGTAGTTGGGGTTGAAGTTCTCCTCGTCGACCCAACCGAGCAACGGCATGTCGGCGTCCTCGGGGCCCAGCGCGGGGACGACCCGCGTGGCCCCCTTGGCGTCCATGTGCGCCAGCAGGCGGCACACGAAGTCGCCGATCAGGTCGGCCCGCAGGGTCCACGAGGCGCGGAAGTAGCCGAACACCCACACCAGGTTCGGCACGCCGGTGAACATCATCCCGCGGTACGTCACGGTGTCGTGGAACTGCAGCGGTTCGCCGTCCACGCAGAACGCGATGTCGCCCAGCACGCTGAGGTCGAACCCGGTCGCGGTGATGATGATGTCGGCGGTGAGCTCTTCGCCCGACTTCGTGCGGATGCCCGTCTCGGTGAAGGTGTCGATCTCGTCGGTCACGACCGAGGCCTTGCCCGACTTGATGCCGGCGAACAGATCGCCGTCGGGGATGAACGCGATCCGCTGCTGCCACGGCCGGTAGCTCGGGCTGAAGTGGGTGTCGATGTCGAAGTCGTCGCCGAGGTGTTCACGCACGCCCTTGAGCAGCTCCTCGCGGAGGAACTCGGGCTGGGTGAACGACAGCTCGGTGATCGCCCGCTGGTCGTGCAGCACCTTGCGACGCACGATCTCGCCGAGGACCTTGTCGACGAGGTAGTTGTCCGGCGTCACTTCCCCGGAGACGACCGCCTCACCGAACCCCCACGAGGCGTCGATCGCGACCTGGGAGCGGTCGCCGTCGGACGGGTTCAAGGTGAACGCCACGCCGGCGGCCTGGGGCCGGACCATCTTCTGGACACCCACCGACATGTTGATCACGTCGTGCTCGAACCCGCGCTGGCGGCGGTACGCGACCGCACGGTCCGTGAAGACCGACGACCAGCAACGCTTGACGTGCTCGAGCACGGCCTCGGTGCCCCGGACCCACAGGAAGGTGTCCTGGAGTCCGGCGAAGCTGGCCTCCGGCAGGTCCTCCGCCGTGGCAGACGAACGGACCGCGACCGGGATGTCATCGGTGTCGCAGTGCTCGCACAGGGCCTCGTAGCCGACGCGGATGTCCCTCTCCACGTCCCCCGGCAGCGGAACCTCCTCGATGAGCTTGCGCACGACCAGCGTGGCTTCGCTCAGGGCCCGGGTATCGGCGTGGTCGAGGTGGTCGAGCTGCTGGTGGACCGTGGTGCGCAACTCGGGGGCGCCGCGCAAGGTCGCGTAGGCGTCGGTCGTCACGGCGAAGCCCGGCGGCACGGGCAGCCCGGCGGTGAGCATCGAGCCGAGGCTCGCGTTCTTCCCTCCGACCCGGGGTCGGTGCTCCTCGCGGTACTGGTCGAACCAGAGGGTGTAGGGGCTGTCGGGTTGGGTCGGCATCATGCGGCTCCCTTCCGCGGATGCTCTGCGGATCGTTCCGGCCGAGCTCGGTGGGCACGCCCGGCACATCGTCAGGTCCTGCTTCTCGTGCCCACCGCACCGTCGCCGGCGGTCGCTCCCGTCGTCGCCGGCGAGGGACTCCACTGCTCGTCGAGCTGCCAGGTCGGCAGGGCCTCGATCTCGGGGACCTGCACCTCCTGGACCCGGTTGCGGTAGCTGACGAGCGCCTCACTGGCGCCCTCCATGAGCTTCACCCGGACGTGCTCGGTGTTGTAGGGCTCGCCCGGGTCGTACCCGAAGGCGGCGATAGCCAGCGCCCGGATCGGACCCGAGTGCGTGGCGATCACGAGCCGCGCCCCCGGGTACTGCTCGGCGAGGCGCTCGATCCCGGCCCAGAACCGCCGGACGCACAACGCGGGCGGCTCGAAGTGCAGCATAGGTACCTGCAGCCAGTAGGTGATCGGATCCGCACCACCCTGCTGGGTCCGCCAGAAACGGTCGATCTCTACCAGCCACATCGGGCGGTCCCCGAGCGCCGTGCGTTCGAACTCCTCGAGCTGCGCGTAGTACTGCCGGAAGGCGCTCGTCACGTCGCGGATGCCGCCGGGTGTGGCCACCCCGAAGTTGCGGAACTCGGGCATCGCCGCCGGGGCGACCACCTCGACGTCCTTCTCGAACATCTCGAGACCGTCGAGCAGTCCACGCTGGATCTGCTCGGCGGTCTGGCCCGCCCGGTTGGTCGGAGCCGAAACCAGGACCGTGCGCTCGCCGTCCCGGAT
Organism: Nitriliruptoraceae bacterium; assembly: GCA_003563915.1. Lineage (GTDB taxonomy): Bacteria > Actinomycetota > Nitriliruptoria > Nitriliruptorales > Nitriliruptoraceae > CSSed11-175R1. The sequence continues at coordinate 14,238 of PWTE01000264.1, read as the reverse complement.
GCGCTTGGCGAGGGTGTGGCCGTAGGCGTGGGCCTGCCAGGTGCCGAGCGGGGTCAGGCCGGACTCGGTCGAGTAGCCCTGGGTCTCGCCGTGGCGGACCAGGTAGACCTCGTTGGCGATCCGTGGCCGCGCCTCGGGCGGGGCGGAGATCTCCTTGGTGCGGTTGTCCTCCGACAGGGCCTGCTGGATGCCGTGTCCGGCGCGCTCCCACAGCGGGGGCAGCGACTCGGTGAGCGACGGCTCGGCCCGGCGCTCCCGGAAGCGCCGCAGGTACAGGGGAAGGCCGTCGTCGGTGCTCACCTCGCCGGGCCGATGGTCCCGACCGTCACCTTCCTGGCCGTTGCCCGATACGCCGGCGGTGCCGCGTCGGGCCTCACGCTCCAGGTAGCGCGCGAGGTAGAGCGGTGCCTCGTCGCGGTCCGTGCGGGGCAGCGGTGGGCGTGCGTCGCCACCGGCCCGCTCCGGGCCGGAGCCGGGACCGCTGTGGCGCGACGGGTCGACGTGGGTCATGAGTGCACCGTGAGGAACCGTTGGTTGACCGCCCCCTCGTAGTAGAAGACCGCGCGTCCCATCTCCGCCTCGGTCCAGGTGATGGGCTCGCGATCCGGATCCACCCAGTAGCCGCCCGTGTAGACCTCGTTACGGTTGCCCGCTGGATCGAAGAAGTACAGGCCCCAGCCGCGTGTCGCACCGTGTCGGGTCGGTCCGGCATCGATGGGCACGCCGTGGTAGGCGCAGGTGTCGGCGGCATGGCGCAGGGTGTTCCAGTCGTCGACCCAGAAGGCGACGTGGTGGAAGGCCCCCTGCGGTCCGGTGATGAAGGCCAGGTCGTGAGCCGAGTGGCTGCGCTCGAGGAAGGTGCACAGCTGGTGGCCGTCGTCGGCGAGGATCTGCTCGGTGAGGCGGAAGTCGAGCACCTCACGGAAGAAGGCCGTGGTGGCGTCGACGTCCTCGCACATCAGGAAGACGTGGTCGAGGCGCGGTGGGTGGATACCGGTCAGCCCCTGTGGTTCCGGCGGTGGGTTGGTCAGCGGCAGGAGGTTGCCGACCTTCTGCATGTCGTGGACCAGCTCCATCGTGTGGCCCGACGGCGCCTCGAAGCGGACGGTCTCTCCGGACCCCGGTCCGAGTTCGCCCGACCCGAGCCGTGTGACGCCCACGCCCGCGGCCTCGATCCGCGCCTGATAGTGGTCGAGGTCGTCACGCTCGTGCACCTTCCAGCCGATCGACTCCACCCCGTAGGTCGGGGCGTAGGTCAGGATCAGCGAGTGGTGCTGGTGCTCGTCCCAGCACTTGAGGAACACGCGCTCGGGCTCGCGAGCGGTCTCGATCAGCCCGACCACCTCCGTGTAGTACGCGGTGGCGAGCTCGAGGTCCGGTACTCGTACCTCGAGGTGACTCAGGCGCAGGATCCCGTGGGAATCCGACCGGTGGGGGAGCGGCTCCGCACTCACGTGTGCACCTTCATGAAGCGCTCGTTGAGGTCGCCTTCGTAGTAGAAGATCGCCTTGCCGATGTTGTCCTCGGTCCAGGTGATGGTCGGGAAGTCCGGATCCGGGCGGTAGCCGCCCGTGAACACCTCGTTGCGGGTGCCCATCGGGTCGAAGAAGTAGATCGTCGAGCCGCGGGTGATCCCGTGACGGGTCGGGCCCACGTCGATCTGGATGGCGTTGTAGGCCAGCACGTCGGCGGCCGAGCGGACCTGGTCCCAGTCGTCGAGCCAGTACGCGAAGTGGTGGAGTCCGCCGTTCGGTCCGGACACGACCGCGAGGTCATGTGGGCTGTGTGAGCGCTCCATCCACGTGCCGATCTGATGGCCGTCGCCGTCGAGCAGCTGCTCGGTCAGGCGGAAGCCGAGCACGTCCAGGTAGAACTTGGTGGCCTCGGGCCCCTCCTCGGCGGTGACGAGGAGGTGATCCATGCGGGGCGGCGCGATGCCCCGGAGGTCGTCGGGGATCATGCCCGGGTTCACCTTCGGCAGGCGGCTGCCGAGCTTGTCGACCTCGTGGACCAGCTCCATCTCGTGTCCGGATGGGGTCTCGAAGCGGATCGACTCGCCCTGCCCGAGTTCCTCACCGCGGGAGACCCGGCTGACGTGGAACCCGTAGTTCTCCACCCGGCGCTCGAGATCGTCGAGGTCGTCCTCGCGCTCCACCTTGAACGAGAAGCGGTCGATCCCCACACGCGGGTCGTAGCGGACCGCCAGCGAGTGATGGTCCTCCTCGTCCCAGCACCTGAGGTAGAGGCGATCCTGCTCGCGGGCGACCAGGCCCATCCCGATCACCTCGGTGTAGTAGGCGCTGGCGAGATCGAGATCGGGCACCGTGATGTCGACGTGGCTGAGGCGCAGGATCCCCACGTGGCCTGCCTTTCGGTGGTCGGCGGGCGGTCACGGTGCAACGATGCACGGTGGGACGGGCGCCGGTCCGTACTGTTCGCCATAGCGGAACAACGACCGTGACGGGGTCGCGGGACCGTCAGCGTTGGGGCGACGAAAGGCGGAGGACGTGACGAGGGCATCGAACGGGGCCGACGACCGGCCGGGTGGCGGCCCTGAGGCGCTGCGACGTGCGCTCGCCGCGTACGTGGCCGCGCTGCACGAGGCGTATCTGGACACGGCGCGAGGGCACGCACCCGACCGGATCGAGCAGTTGCCGCTGGCCGGGGAACCCTTCACCGTGGCGATCGTCGCGGCGCCCGAGCTGCACGTGCTGGGGACCCGCGATCCGCTGCCGGACCGTCGCGACCACGAGCAGCCGTTGTGGGGCGAGCTCGACCCGTTGCGCTGGGAGGTGCGCTTCCTCGACCCGACCGTCGTCCCCGAGCTCGGCGAGCCGCCGGGGGAGGATGCCGAGCCCCGGGAACGGGTCCTGGCGGCGCTCGGGATCCGCAGGACGCTGTACCACCTGATGCTCGGTACCGAGGCGTCGCTCGGTCCCCACCACGCGATGCATGCGGGCACGGGCCTCGCCAACGCCCACCTCGGTTCCGGCTCGTGACCCGCGACGCCCGCACGCTGTCCTCGGTGCGCAACGCCGCGCGGCTGCTCAAGCAGTTCACCTCCCACGAGCGGGAGCTCGGCGTGACCGAGCTCGCCACACGGCTGGGGCTGGCCAAGTCCAGCGTCCACCGGCTGCTCACGACCCTGCAGCAGGAGCGGCTCGTGGAGCAGGATCCCGACTCGGGCCGCTACCGGTTGGGACTGGCGATCTTCGAGCTCGGGGCGGCCGCATCCTCGCCGACGGACCTGCACCAGGCGGTGTTGCTGCCCATGAGCGTCCTGCGGGTGCGCACCGGCGAGACGGTCCAGATGGCGGTCCTCGACGGTCGCGAGGTGGTCTACATCGAACGGCTCGAGAGCCCGAACCCCCTCCGGCTGTTCCTGGAGGTGGGCGCGCGCAACTACGCCCACTGCACGGGCTCCGGCAAGTGCCTGCTGGCGTTCCTCGACGACGAGCGTCTCGAGGAGATCCTCGCGGGCTGGGAACTGCCGGCGAAGACGGGCGCGACCATCGTCGACCCCGTCGAACTACGACGGGAGCTGCGACGGATCCGCTCCCAGGGCTATGCCGTCAACGCCCACGAATCGGAGCCGGGGGTGGTCAGCGTGGCCGGGCCGATCCGGGACGGGACCGGACGGGTGGTGGCGTCGATCAGCGTGGCCGGTCCCGCCCCGCGGATGGATCCCCGCATGGACGACGTCACGCGGCTGGTGCTGGAGGCGGCCGCCATGGCCTCCAAGCGCTTGAGCTGGTCCTACCCGACCGGCCCGAGCGGGGCGTAGACCGCGGTCGCCCTTCGTTCCTTCATGCGGAACGTGGGCGGGATCGTCGCGGGTCCCTCGCGTAGCGTCGAACCATGGTGACCGCCGACCGCCACGCCGACGCGCTCTACGCCGCGCGCCGAGACCGACGTGCGATCCCGCCGCTGACCGAGACGCAGCCCGACCTCACCGTCACGGACGCGTACGCGATCCAGGGCCGGTTCGTGGAGCGTCTGCTGGGCGACGGCGGCTCGGTGGTGGGCTACAAGCTCGGCCTCACCTCCAGGCCGATGCAGGAGCTGCTCGGCGTGCACGAGCCCGACTACGGGCCGGTGCTGTCCACGATGGTGTACGACGACGGCGTCGAGCTGGCGCTGGACGACTTCATCGAGCCCCGCATCGAGGCCGAGATCGCCCTGGTCCTGGACCGCCCGCTGCGGGGCCCCGGGGTGACCGCCGTGCAGGCTGCCCGGGCGGTCGGTGGGGCGGTCGCGGCGCTCGAGCTGGTCGATAGCCGCATCGAAGACTGGCGCATCAGCCTGGTGGACACGATCGCGGACCTCGCAAGCTCGGCCGCAGCCGTCCTCGGGCCGCGGGTCGTCCCGCTGGAGGGCATCGACCTCCGTCACCTCGGCATGGTGATCCGGCGCAACGGACGGATCGTGGCGACCGGCGCCGGGGCGGCGGCGCTCGGCAGTCCGCTCGCCGCCATCGCCTGGCTGGCCAACACCCTCGCCCCCTACGGCGTGGTCCTTGAGGAGGGGCACGTCGTCATGACCGGGTCCCTGCACAAGGCCTTCGCCGTGGAGGGCGGCGACCGCGTCCGGGCCGAGGTGGACCGGCTGGGGTCGGTCGCCTGCCGCTTCTCCTGACCCCGAGCGAGGCTCGTCGATGACCACACCCTGCGCCATCGTCGGCTCCGGCAACATCGGGACCGACCTGCTGGAGAAGCTGTTGCGAAGCGAGCTGCTCGAGCCCGTCGCGATGGTCGGGATCGACCCCGACTCGGAGGGGCTTGCCCGGGCGCGCGCCCGCGGCGTCGAGGCCACGCACGACGGGGTCGATTGGCTGCTCGAGCGTGCCTCGGACGTGGAACTCGTCTTCGAGGCGACCTCGGCCCGGGTGCACCGGGCCAACGCGCCCCGCTACGAGGCGGCCGGGCTGACCGCGATCGACCTCACCCCCGCCAGGCTCGGCCCGTCGGTCGTCCCATCGGTCAACCTGCGCGACCACCTCGACGCGCCGAACGTCAACCTGATCACCTGCGGTGGCCAGGCGACGGTGCCGATCGTCCATGCGGTTGCACGGGTGTGCGAGGTGCCCTATGCCGAGATCGTGTCGACGGTGGCGAGCCTGTCCGCCGGACCCGGCACGCGTCAGAACATCGACGAGTTCACCCAGACCACCTCCTCTGCGCTGGTCGACGTCGGCGGGGCGCAGTCCGGCAAGGCGATCATCGTGCTCAACCCCGCCGACCCACCCATCCTGATGCGCAACACCGTGTTCTGTGCGCTGCCCGACGGCTACGACGAGGACGCGGTCGGCCAGTCGATCCTCGACGTTGTCGCCGAGGTTTCCCGCCATGTGCCCGGCTACCGGCTCGTGTCCGATCCGGCCTTCGAGACGGACGTCTACGGCACCCCGGGTGGCGTCGTCCCCGCCCGGGTGGTGACCCTGCTCGAGGTCGAAGGTGCGGGCGACTACCTGCCCACCTACGCCGGCAACCTCGACATCATGACCGCCTCGGCGGTTGGCGTGGGTGAGGAGCTGGTCCGAGCCCGCCAGGAGGTGCCGGCGTGAGCGACGCGCCCGCCTTCCGGCTCACCGATTCGACCCTTCGCGACGGGTCCCATGCCATCGCCCACCGGTTCACCGTCGAGCAGGTCACCGCCATCGTGTCACGCCTCGATGTCGCCGGGGTGCCGGTCATCGAGGTGGCCCACGGCGACGGGCTCGGTGGGTCCTCGTTCAACTACGGCTTCTCCGGCACCGACGAGATGGACCTCGTGCGCGCGGCCGTGGAAGCGCGTACCCAGGCGAGGATCGCGATCCTGATGCTTCCAGGCATCGGCACGCGGGAGGACCTGCGGCGCGCTGCGGACCTCGGCATCGACGTCGCCCGCATCGCGACCCACTGCACCGAAGCGGACATCGCCGAGCAGCACATCGGGCTCGCCAAGGAGCTCGGGCTCGAGGCGGTCGGGTTCCTGATGCTCTCGCACATGATCAGCCCCGAGGCGCTGCTCGAGCAGGCCCGCAAGATGGCGAGCTACGGGGCGGACTGCGTGTACGTCGTCGACTCCGCTGGCGCGATGACGATCGATGACGCGCGTCGGCGCGTGTCCCTGCTCGCGGACGAACTCGACGTCGACGTCGGCATCCACGCCCACAACAACCTGTCGCTGGCCGTGGCCAACTCGATGGCGGCGCTCGAGGAGGGCGCGGCCCAGATCGACGGATGCACGACGGGACTCGGCGCCGGTGCCGGCAACTGCCCCACCGAGATCCTCGTGGCCGCCATGCAGCGGTCGGGCATCCCGACGGGCGTCGACCCGCTGGCGATCATGGACGCGGCCGAGGAGGTCGTGCGACCGGTGCGACCCGACCAGGGGATCATCGACCGCGACGGTCTGCTGCTCGGCTACGCCGGCGTCTACGGCTCCTTCCTGCTGCACGCCCGCAGGGCGGCCGCGCGCTACGGCGTGGACGTCAAGGACATCCTCCTCGAGCTCGGTGAACGCCGCGTCGTCGGCGGGCAGGAGGACATGATCATCGACGTTGCAGTGCAGCTCGAGCGCCGGGCAGCGCAAGCCCGCGCCGGGCAGGACGTGGGAGCCAGTGCCTGATGGACGTCGCCCGCCTCGCCATGACCCTCGCCGACGCGGTGCGTGCCGGCACGGCGATCCCACCGCTGACCGACGAGGTCGACCTGTCCGTCGAGCAGGCCTACGAGGTGCAGGACGCCACGCTGGAGCTGCTCGACCCGGGTGGGTCCCACGACGTCGTCAAGCTCGGGCTCACCAGCCGTGCCAAGCAGGAGCAGATGGGGGTCGATGAGCCGCTCTACGGCCGGTTCGTGTCGGGGGCGGCCCTGGACCTCGGCGACACCCTCGACACGGGCGCGCTGATCCAGCCGCGGGTCGAACCCGAGATCGCCTTCCTGCTCGGAGAGGAGCTGGCCGGCCCCGGCGTCACAGCCCTGCACGTCCTGGCGGCTACCCGCGCCGTGATGCCGGCGCTCGACGTCCTGGATTCGCGCTTCGCGGGGTACCGGTTCACGCTGCCCGACGTCGTCGCCGACGACGCTTCGGCGGCGCGCTACCTCGTCGGGGCGCCGGTTTCGGCTACCGGGATCGACCTCGCCACCGTCGGCTGCGTGTTCGAGCGCAATGGCGAACTGGTCGACACGGCGGCGGGCGCGGCGGTGCTTGGCCACCCGGCGGCCGCGGTGGCCTGGTTCGTGCGCAAGCTCGCCGAGCGTGGCCGGGTGGTGCCCGCCGGCACGCTCGTGTTGGCCGGGTCGCTGACCGCCGCCGTCCCCGTGGCGCCCGGCGACAGCGTCCGGATCACCGTCGACCGCATCGGCAGTGTGGAGCTGGCGTGCACGTAGACGTCGACCCCTTCGCGTGCGAGCAGGACACGGCCCGGCGCGAGCGCACGGTGGTGGCGCCGTCGGGCGCGGTCGTCGAGGCGGTCATCGACGGGAACGGCGGTGTCGAGCTGCAGGCCACCTGACGGAGGAGAAGTGCCGTGCCGATCGTGCACGTCGACCTGATGACGGGACGCTCGCCCGAGACGATCGAGACGATGATCCGGGCGGTGTCCGAGGCCGTGTCCACGTCGCTGGACGCCCCGATCGGGACCGTGCGGGTCGTCGTCAACGAGATGGAGCCACACCAGTACGGCGTCGGCGGCCGGCCCTGGCCCGAAGTGGTCGCCGAGCGTGAGGCAGCGAAGGGACCGTCATGAGGACCGTGGAGCACTTCATCGGCGGCCGGTTCGTGCCGGCCGCGTCCGAGGCTACCTTCACGTCCGTCTCGCCCATCGACAACCGGCCGATCGCCGAGGTCGCCGAGGGCGACGCGGACGACGTCGGCCGGGCGGTCGCTGCGGCCCGCGAGGCGTTCGCCACCTGGTCGCGGATGGATCCGGCGGAGCGCCGCCGGATCCTCTACCGCGTCGCGGACGGGGTGGAGTCCCGCATCGACGAACTCGCCGAGTGGGAGACCCGCGATATGGGCAAGCCCCTGTTCCTGTCGCGGGACAAGGACATGCCACGGGTCGCCCAGAACCTGCGGTTCTTCGCGGACTGGGCCGAGCACGCCTCGACCCGGACCTACGCCAAGCCGTGGGACGGCGTGCTGTCCTACGAGTTGCGTGAGCCCCTCGGCGTCGTCGGGGCGATCTCGCCCTGGAACTTCCCGCTGATGCTGCTGTCCTGGAAGGTCGCCCCGGCACTCGCCTTCGGGTGCACGGTGGTGGCCAAGCCTGCCGAGCAGACGCCGGTCACCGCCTCGATCCTGGCGGAGATCTGCGCGGAGGCGGGCCTGCCCGACGGCGTCTTCAACGTCGTCCACGGCTTCGGCCCCGACGCCGCCGGGGAGGCGCTGACCACCCACCCGGACGTCGACGCGATCACGTTCACCGGCGAGTCGAACACGGGCCGGGCCATCATGGCGGCGGCCGCGCCGACGATGAAGAAGCTGTCCTTCGAGATGGGTGGCAAGTCGGCCAACATCGTCTGCGCCGACGCCGACCTCGACGCCGCGCTCGAGGGTGCGCTGCGCGGCAGCTTCGTCAACCAGGGCGAGGTGTGCCTGGCGGGCTCGCGCCTGCTCGTCCAGCGCCCCGTCTACGACGAGTTCGTCCGTCGGTTCGTGGCGGCCGCCGAGTCGTGGCCGGTCGGCGACCCCTTCGACCCGGCCACGCGCGTCGGGCCGCTGGTCAGCGAGGAGCACCTCGAGCGGGTGCTGTCCTACGTGCACCTCGCCCAGGAGGAGGGTGCGAAGCTGCTCACCGGCGGGGAGCGGCTCACCGACGGGGCGCTGGCCGAGGGCAACTACCTGGCACCGACGGTGTTCGCCGACGCGGACAACTCGATGCGGGTGTGCCAGGAGGAGATCTTCGGACCGGTCGAGATGGTCATGCCCTTCGACGAGGTCGACGAGGCGATCGCGATCGCCAACGATTCTCGCTACGGCCTGGCCGGCATGGTGTGGACGAAGAACCTCGACACCGCCCACAAGGTCGCCCAGGAGGTGCGCACCGGCACGATGTGGGTCAACTGCTTCTTCGTCCGGGACCTGCGCGCGCCCTTCGGCGGCTACAAGGAATCGGGCCTTGGCCGGGAGGGCGGCGACTACAGCCACGAGTTCTTCACGGAGGCCAAGGCCGTCGTGGTGAAACTGTCGTAGGGGGCCGACGTGCAGCGCGGACACGGACAGGGCCTCGGGGTCGCGACCCGCGCGGAGGCGGCGGTCCCGGAGGGTGGCTGCGTGACAGCGGCGGAGGGCCGGGTGCTGCTCGCCCGCGTCGGCGGCACGATCGTGGCCTACCGCAACGCCTGCCTGCACAAGGGCGCCCGCCTCCACACCGGTGTGGTGCGCGACGGCGTGCTCACCTGCCCCGCTCACCTCTGGCGGTATCGGCTGGCCGACGGCACCTGTCTCAACGCCGAGGGGACGCTGCAGCGGCTGCCCTGCCGCGTGCTCGACGGGCAGGTGGAGGTCGATCTGCCTGCAGAGGACTCGGCCTCGCTGCGCGAGCAACTTCTCGCCCACGCCCGAACCTGGCGCCGAGACGGAGGTCAAGAGGCGACATGAACACCGGCACATCACGACCCCTGCCGGCCGTCGTGTGGGACATGGGCGGCATCATGTACCGCTACTTCACCGAGGTCGTGGCCGACCTGGCCGCGGCCCGCGGCTGGCCCCTCGATGGGGTCCCGCTCGGGCCGACGGGGACGAGTCCCGACGCTGCCTACGAGGCGATGACGCAGGGCAGGATCGATGAGCCGACCTACTTCGAGATCGTCACCGAGCGGTTGCGCGATATCGGCGTGGAGGTGGACCTCCGCGAGGAGATCCACTGGCCTGACCAGACCCGGCCACGCACCTGGGAGGTGATCGCCGCCGTCGCCGCGGCGCGGCACCCGCAGGCTCTGCTCACCAACGACGCCACCGCCTGGCTCGGGCACGGCTGGTGGAACTCCTGGGAGCCTGCAGGCTGGTTCGACGAGCTGGTCGACGTCGCCACCGTCGGCGTCCGCAAGCCGGCACCCGAACCCTACCTCGCCGCGGCTGACGCCCTCGGCCTCCGCCCCAGCGACTGCCTGTTCATCGACGACATGGTCGTCAACTGCCGGGGTGCCGAAGTGGTCGGGATGGCCAGCCACCACGTCGACATCCGTGAGGCGGACGCCTCCCTCGAGCGGCTCGCTCGCCGGCTCGGACTCGAGCAGGCACTGGTGCCGCGGTGATCGCGGGACCGACGCCGACCTGGCGTACCGTGCTCCTCGACCTCGACCGCACGCTGGTCGACGTCGAGAGCCAGGTGGACTACTGCTCGGCCCTGGCCGAGCTTGAGCGCGCCGGGTTCCGCCACCCGGCCGGGCTCGGGCCGGCGACGTCGTGGGGCAACTGCACCCGTCAGGTGGTGGATCTGCTGGTCGGGCTCTCCGACGAGTCCGAGTGGCTGCGGGCGGAGCGGTTCGTCATGCCCCACGAGCTGGCCGGCGCGCACCGTGCGGCCGCGATGCCTGGCCTGGCCGAGCTGCTGGCCGCCCTCGCGACCCGGCCTGTGGGGATCGTCACGCTGCTCTCCGGGCCGGCAACCGAGGTGGTGCTCGACCGGCACGCCCTGGCCGTCGACGCCGTCGTCCCCCGCCGTCACGACATCCCGGCCAAGCCGCGCCCCGAGCAGCTCCTGGCCGCGCTGCACACCATCGGGAGTCCTCCCGCCGAGGCGGTCATGATCGGCGACAGCGAGCGTGACGAGATGGCCGCAGACGCTGCCGGTGTCGACTTCGTCGGGGTGACCAACGGTCGTGACGGCCACCGCTTCACGGGGCCGCTTGTGGTCCGGGACCTGCGGGAGGCCGCAGCGCTGCTCCGGCCGTGATCCGGCGGTGAGCCGGGCCGATCGGCCCCGGTCGCACGCCCGAGCGACGGGCGAAAGGGGCCGGAGGACCCTACGGCCAGGTGTCTCACACTGAGATCCTCGGGTGACCGAGAGTACAGAGCGGGAGGTTCGGCGATGCTTCCATGGATCGGGGCACCGCGCTTGGCATGGTCGGTCGATCGCGCGGGAACCGTGCGCTGCCCCTCCGGTGACCGCGACCTCGACGTGGCACGGTGCCGCAGCTGTCCCTACCTCGACGAACTCGTGGTCGACGGCGACGGCAACGTCTGCGAGGTCGTCTGCGCACCCGCCTTCGGTAGCCTGGCGGCCTCGCCCCTTGCGGCGCCGCGGTGGCGGACGGTCACGCGGTCGTCGCCGGTCGCGTGACGGACGGCGGCCACCAGCGGGGTCCCGAGCTTCAGAGGTCTGGACATGGGGGTTCAGGCGGCGGCTTCTGAATGGTGCATGGCGAGGTGGTAGGTGACGGGGAGGTTGGTGCCGGGGTAGACGGTGTCGTGGGTGTTGAGCTGGTCGATGAGGCCGGCCAGGGCGCGGCGGTGGGCGGGGGTGTCGGGCGGGTCGAGGGTGACTTCGACGCCGGTGTCGGTGGTGTCGATGTGGCTGGACAGCTGAGTGAAGGCGCGCAGCAGATCACGCATGTCGTGGCGGTTGGGGGAGTGGTCGACGAGCCGGTCGAGGAGCCATTCTTCGGCGTTGTAGGCGCAGATCTTGATGCGGTCGACGATGTGCTTGTGTTCGAGCTTGATGATCTCGCGGGGCTGGTCAAGCTCGGCAACGGTGACATGGGTGGGCATCCTCCTGAACCCCACCTCAGACATGGTCAAAGTGATGGGCAACGCTGCCAACGGCATCGACCCCTGCATGACTACGACCGGGCGCCAGGCCGGGGCTTCCGAAACTTCGAAGCTGTCGGGGTGGCTGGCCAACACCAGGCTTCAGTGGGCCAAGGCGGGTGCGGCGAGGAGAGCTCGACTGGCGTGATGACGTGACGTCCACTCATCGAAGGTTCTCGGAAGCTAGTAATGGCATCAGGGCTGTCACGCTTCGTAGACCTTGAGAACCTCGTCCCCGTAGTGGTTGATGACCTTCACGGCGATGCGGCCTGTCGAGGGCTTCGGGAAGGGCCGGCTGACCGTCGAGTACAACGTCTCCCACGTGTCGGGGTCGATCTCTGCCTTGAGCGCCCGCTTGAGCTTGTCGTATGGCTCGTCAGCACCGGTGAAATAGGCATGGCGGACGAAGAAACTCTCTCCGTCGTAGTCGGTGTCGATGAACCAGCAAGCGATGTCGTCGGTCGAGTCCGAGCGCACCTCGCCCGTGGTCGGGTCGTACACGTCGACGCCGAGCACCTGCACCGTCAGCTGGTCGTCCTCCTCCTTCACGACGACGTCCGGCTCACCGAACACCATGAACAGGTTGCCCGCCCCGGTCTTCTTGAGCAGCGTGTCACCCATCGACAGGTCGGGGTTCATCCGCGTGAGCAGGACCGGAAGCTTCCCGAGGCGCGTCTCCTCAGCGGCCAGCCGACCCTCGTCGTCGCTCGAGGCTGCGAATTCCTTTGCGGCTTCGCCTGCGTGGGCGTCGAAGGCGAAGCCGCAGACCACGAGCAGGTCGAACCCGTAGCCCTTCAGCGCTTCCTTGGCGGCTTCGCGGACCAATGTCTGTCCGACGGTGCCGTGTTCGGGACCGATCGCGACCGCGACTCGCCGAGGCTCGCCAGAGGCATCGGTGTACCCGCCCTCAGCCTGGAGGTAGGTGCCGGCGTAGGGTTCCAACCGGTCGAAGTCGATCTCCTCGCCCTTCGTGGTGGTCTTCACACCGGCCTTGGCCAAGTTGTCGAGGATGATGGCGACGAAATCCACCTGGCCCGGGTCCCGCTGCGCAGCGACGATGCTCCCCGGCTCCTCAGCGTCGGGCGACAGCAGCCGGTGCGGCGACAGGCTCTCCACCGTGAAGGAACCCGTGACCCGCACGCGCTGGCGGTCCTCGTAGGGCCGGTCGTACAGCACCTCGGACTCGCCATGCCGAACAATCGCCGCCTCGATCTCCTCCCGTGACATGCCTTCACGGATATCAGGGTTCTGCGCGATTGACTTCAGCGTGATGTGCGGAACTCGCCTGTAGACGAAACCCTTGCGGACATCGCCTGCGTACTTGCTTTCCGATGTTGTAGCTGCGTCGAGTCCGGTGACTTCATGTTCCTTGCGGCGACCGTCAGGGGTGTCCGCCAGTAGGAAGTAGGGGAAACGGGCTGACATGAGACGCGTCCGTGCCAGGGCGAGCGAGACCCGCGAGGTGTCGATTGTGATCCACCGACGGCCCCACTGCTCCGCAACGACCGAGGTCGAGCCGGACCCGCAGGTTGGGTCCAGGACCAGATCCCCGGGATCGGTCGTCATGAGCACGCATCGCTCGACGGCCTTGAGCGCGGTCTGAACGACGTAGGTCTTGGTGCCTCCGAACTGGTTCTGCCCGAGGGTGTCAGTCCAAACGTTGGAGAGCGGATAGACCGGAAAGTCCTCGAAGTAGCGCTTGTAGCCCAGGTTGCGGGCGCCTGCGTAGACGCGACCGGCGGCGAGAAGCCGCTGCATGCCCGCCTCGTTCGTCTTCCAACGGGCACGCATCGAAGGTCGATACTCCTGTCCCTCAATCTCAACCGGGAACCAGGACGCAGCGCCTTCCCCCTTCTGGCGCCCCATCGACTGGCTTGTCAGATCGCCGACACCGAATGCGCGGCAACCATCGGGTAGGGGGGCGCCCTGGCGCTCTTCTGGACTGAGCGGGCGTACCGAGCCATCCGGCATCTCCACCTGCGTGTAGAGGCTGGCACCGCCCCCGCCAAGCTGCTTGTCGAGGAACAGCTGGCGGTACTTCATCTCAGGGCGGTTCTTCGCATACCAGACGAGGTAGTCGGCCGTTCCAGCGAGTTCGGCTCCCGTGCTGCTACTTGTCTTGGCGTATGTGATAAGGCTGACGAAGTTGTCGGAGCCGAATATCTCGTCAAGAAGATTCCGAACGAGGTGGATGTTCTCGTCGCCGATCTGCAAGAAGACGCTTCCAGACTCCGCCAGCAGGTCGCGCGAGACCGTGAGCCGATCACGGAGGTAGGTCAGGTAGCTGTGGACTCCCAGTTCCCACGTGTCTCGGAAAGCCTTGATCTGTTCAGGCTGGCGGACGAGATCGGTGTCCTTGCCGTCCTTCACATCTCGGTCACGGGTAGAGACCTGCCAGTTCGAGCCGAACTTGATCCCGTACGGTGGGTCGATGTAGATCATCTGGACTTTGCCGCGCAGCCGTTCCTTCTCGGCGAGGCTCGCCATGACGTTGAGCGAGTC
>PWTE01000292.1 GCA_003563915.1 Nitriliruptoraceae bacterium | reverse complement strand
GGTGCGGTCGTCGATCCCGGCCCCCCGCTCATCAGCATCGCGACCGCCAAGGCCTCGGCCATCTCCTCGTCGGTGGTGCCCTGACGCACCGCGGCCTTGGCGTGGTGGGCGATGCACGGCTCGCAGCCGTCGACGACGGCGATCGCCACCGCGAACGCCTCCTTGATACGGGCGGGTATGGCGCCATCGGCGACGGCGTGCTGCGCGAGCTGAACGAACCCGGCCCACGCGTCGGGGATGTGCTGACGCAGCTCGCGGGTCGGGCCGCTCAGGTCGCGCAGTTGCTGGGCATGGTCGGTCATCGTGCTGCCTTCCTCGTCGGATCGGTACCTCGACGGGATCAGATGAAGATCGTCTGCGCCCCGGCTGACAGCTCCATGAAGTCGGTGGCGCTGATGATCCCCTCGACACCCTCGTACAGGTCGTCTTCGGTGAGCTTCATCATGTCGGCCGACATCCGGCAGGCCCACAGGTGGCCGCCTGATTCGTGGATGAGGTCGAGGAACTCCGGTACCTCGGGGATGTCCAGGTCCGCGATCTGCTTCTTCATCATCTTGGTCGACATCGCCGTCATCCCGGGCAGACCCATGACCGCGTTCGGCATGTGGGTCGCCGGGTTGCCCAGCGCGACGAACTTCAGCTCGCCCATCGTCTTCTTGTTGATGATCTCGAAGCCCCAGAAGGTGAAGAAGATGTGGACCTCGATCCCCTCGCCGAGGGCGGCGTTCGCCAGCACCAGGCCGGGGTAGGCCATGTCCAGCGAGCCCTTCGAGCAGATCAGGACGAGCTTGCGGCCGCCCTCCTCCTCGTCGTCATCGAACGAGGGGATCGGTGCGGTCATCGGTTCGGCGGTGGTCATGGTCGTCTCCTCCGGCTCAGACGCAGCCGACGGGCTTCTGGAGCCCGGCGACATAGGACAGCTTCTTGGCGGGCTTCTTGGGGAACAGCTGGAACAGCTCCTTGGTCGGGAAGCCGCCGACGGCCTGCATCCGGCGCAGGGTCGGGGTCTCGCCCTGCTCGGCGGCGTCGTCCCGCGCGAAACGCAGCACCTCGTAGTGGCGGTCGGTCAGCTCGATGCCGATGTTGGTGGCGAGCTGCTTGGCGAGCTCCTCGTCCCACTCGGAGGGGTCGGTCAGGAAGCCC
Organism: Nitriliruptoraceae bacterium; assembly: GCA_003563915.1. GTDB lineage: Bacteria > Actinomycetota > Nitriliruptoria > Nitriliruptorales > Nitriliruptoraceae > CSSed11-175R1. The sequence goes on along the minus strand of PWTE01000292.1, from coordinate 3,547 downwards.
TCCTCGTCGACGTGGATCTCGCGTCCCTGCATGGTCGCGACGGGCATGGTCTCGCTCCTTCACGTTCGTGGTTGGGTGGTGCCGGCGTGCCGCCGGCCGGTCGGGGTGGGGTGAACAGCTCCGAGATCAGGGGTTGGCTGGGGGCGGCGCCCCCTCTGCGCCGACGCTGCGCAGCAGGTCCAGCATCCGCCCGAGGCCACGGCGGACCTCGGGGTCACGCAGGTCGCGCAGCAGGGCGAAGGTCGACGGCGGCGGACCTTCCGCGTCCGTCTCGAGGTGGCTGACGGACCCGGCGGTCTGGCGCAGGAGCCGCAGGATCTCCGGCTGGGTCAGATCGCGGAGCGTCTCGAGCATCAGGACGACGTTGTCGCCCAGTGCCTCGACGTCCTCTTCCTCGAACGAGGTGACGATGCGATCGACGACGCGGGCGCTGCTGCGGGCGAAGCCGAGGTAGCCGCGCTCGTCCCAGTCGGCGACCCGCGCGGTCACCGAGTCGACCACCGGGCCGGACAGCACCCCGACCTCTGCGGCGAGGTCGCGCAGCGGTTCGAGCTCGGCGTCCCGTCGTTCGGCGTGGGCCAGCAGTGCGTCCAGGCGCGCCTCGATCCGGTCGAGCCGCGCGTCGCTGGAGGCGTGGTCCGTGGCGGTTGGTGTGTCGAGGTGGTGGGTGTCCATGGCGGTCACAGCGACACCTCCTGGAGGTCGTGGTCGGTGCCGGATGCGCCGGCGTCAGCTCCATCGCCGCTCGCTGGTCGCTGCTTGCCGAGCATCGACATCGAGGCGGACAGCGGCAGCGGCCGCCCGGGGAGCAGGACGTGCCAGTAGATCCAGCGGAAGGCGAGCTTCCCCCAGTGGTTGGCCTCGCTCTCCGCCAGCAGCTTCAGTGGGCCGACGCTGGGGAGGGGGAAAGCGCCGAGCAGCGGTTCGGTGTCGTAGTTGAAGTCGAGGAGCATCGCCTTGCCGTCGCCGGACTCGATGAAGCAGTTGGCGTGGCCGTCGAACCGGTGGTTCATCGGTCGCCCGTCGATGTGCCGGAGCAGGTTCTCGACGAACACGTCCACGGCGAAGTGCGCGACCGACCCGGCCTTCGAGGTCGGCAGGTTCGCGGCGTCACCGAGCGCGAAGATGTCGTCGTAGCCGTCGGCCAGGAAGGTGTGCTGGTCGACCTTGACGTGGTTGAGCTCGTCGCCGAGCCCGGACCGCGCGACGTAGGCGGCGCCCATGTTGATCGGCACGGTGACGAGCAGATCGAACGGCACCTCGCGCTCGTCGAAGCTGACGAGCTGCTTGTCGTCGAGGTCGACCCGCTCGAGCATGAAGTCGGCCTCCAGCTCGATGCCGCGCTCCTCGAACATGCCTCCGAGCTCGCGGGCGGCCAGCGGCTTGGTGAAGGCGCCGTCGAGCGGGGTGACGTAGGTCACCTCGGTGTCATCGCGCAGACCCCGCTCGCGCAGCCAGGCCTCGGCCAGGAAGGCGAACTCCAGCGGCGCCACCGGGCACTTGATCGGCAGCTCCACGAGGTTCACGACCAGCCGGCCCCCGTCGAACGCCTCCATGGCGTCACGGAGCGCCACGGCGTCCTCGAGCGTGTAGAAGCTGTGGACCCCGCGCTCCTTCGACTCCGGTTCGGCCAAGCCAGGGGTCTCCTCCGGGACCGGATGCGTGCCGGTGGCGATCACGAGCTGGTCGTAGGGCAACTCGGTGCCGTCCTCGAGGCGTACGAGGTGCTCGTCGGGCGCGACCTCGTCGATGACCCCGGTGACCTGCCGAACCCCGCGGGTGATCAGTCGGCCTCGGGGCTTGACGATCTCATCGGGGCGGTAGGTGCCGAAGGGCACGAACAGGTAGCCGGGCTGGTAGTGGTGCTCCTCCGAGCTGTCGACGATGGTGATCTCCCACTCGTCTGCAGACAGCAGGGGTCGGAGCTTGTTGACGACCATCGTGCCGGCGGTGCCGGCGCCGAGGACCAGGAGACGGCGCATCGGGATGCTCCTCGTTGGGTCGGGGTCAGGTGGGGTCGGCGGTGGTGGACGTCGGTGCGGCGCGCTCCTCCGCAGGGACGTCCGACCGGCTCGCGTGGTGCCGGTGTGCTCGGTCCTCGGCGATGCGCGAGAGCAGCGCCGCGGTCCGGGGCAACGTGTCCAGCACGACGCGGCGTTGGTCAGCGTCGAGGTAGAACAGGTCCGGCGCGTCGCTCTCGTCGGCCGCGATGCCACCGGCGAGGACCATGGCGATCAGCGTGCTGCCGCAGCGCACGAGGCTGTGGGCGCACAGGAAGCCGAACCGTCCGGGTTGGAGCCGAGGCGCGAGGTGGGCTTCCTCGGCGAAGGAGCGCCACTCGACGGCACACTCGGTGATGAACGCGGGGTCATCCAGGCGAGTGGCGATCGCGGGTGCCGGGTTCACCACCTCGCTCAGCGGTCGCCCCCCGAGGTCGGTGACGACCATGGTGACACCCAGCGCCGGGGCGATCGCCTCCAGCGCCGAGGTTGCCAGGCCGGGTGGGAGCAGCGCCGACCCGGGGGGCGGCGTGGTGTCCGGGCCCGTGCCGACCGGAGCGGGGACGAGCAGCGCATCGATGGCTTCGGCGGGGAAGCGCCACTGCCGGCCGATGCGCACCGCCGGAAGCCGGCCGTCGCCGGCCATGCGGTAGACGGTCGACGCGTCGACCTCCAACCGGTCCTGCACCTGCTGCGCGGTGAGCCAGGGCGAGGTCATGGGATGCAGCTCCTGCAGGTGATGCAACTGGTGCCTGTCCTGCAGGTTGCGCTGCCGCGCGTGCCGGGACCAGGGCCGTTGGTCAACAGCCCTAGGGACGGAGGTCGCAGCGAAGGGTGCTTGGTACCTCTCCTGTGAGGTCCTGCCCGTCAGCGCTGACCAGGCGTGTCGTCCGATCGGTTGCGCCGGCGCCGGTCGAGCCAGACCCCGCCCCCGATGAGCAGTACCGGGACGAGGATGACGATGCCGGCCATCATCGCGATCGACACGCCGTCACCATCCGTTGCGAGGTAGAGGGTCTCACCGGCGATGTAGCCCATCCACCAGAGCGCGGCGGCGCCGACCACCACGAGGAAGCCGATCGAGATGGGGTGGCGCAGCAGCCGCCGGGCTGGCGACACATCACCGGATCCTGCGGTGGCGTCCGCCGAAGCGTCGTCCGTCGGCAGTTCTGCGGTCTCGGCGGCGTGCGGGACGTCGGTGGTCGCATGGCGGTCGCGGCTGGTCATCGTGGCTCCTTGTTGCTCGTTGCGGTCGTCGTGTGGCGGCTTGGGACGGTCAGGCCAGGGTGAGGAGGAAGGGGCCAAGGCCGAGCAGGGCGATCGCGACCCACGCGGTCGTGGACCACGCCCGGACGTGCCGTGCGGCGGTACCGATGAACGGGGAGAACCCGGCGACCAGGTCGATGAGCGCGAGCATCACCGCCGCCCGGCGCACCTCGCCCCAGGCGATGGCGCCGACCTCCGGGGTGAACAGGACGGCGCTCCACGCGAGCCCAGCGACGGTCAGTGCGCCGGCGAGGTGGGCGCGGCCGAGCCGTGCTACCTCG
>PWTE01000306.1 GCA_003563915.1 Nitriliruptoraceae bacterium | reverse complement strand
GCCTCAACATGTCCGTACGGGCCCTACTGGCCGAACTCGCCGACATCCAGGAAACCGTGCTCATCTACCCCTCCACCGGCGGTCGACCCAAAGCCCGACACATGCTCACCGACATGACCACAACCCAGCAGCGCCTGCACACCCTGTTCGACCTCGACCGCTACGCACCCCCCACTTAGGTCATACAGCACACCACCCCCAAAAACGGCCCTGAACTCGAACAATGCAGTGCCAGCCCGCGCAAACCCGGAAACTCGGGCTAGGAGGGGCGCATCATCTCCGCGTGCGGCTTCGTCATGCTCAAGACGGTAGCAACTGCAGCCACCACACTGGCGACCTCTCCACACACGACCACGGCCCGACCGCGACACCAGTCGATAACCGCCGCAGCAGACGGCCCGGTCGTCAGCGTGGGTCGAAAGGGTCTTGGCTTGGTGGTGGTCGTGTGCCGTGGGTGCCGCGGCCAGGAGCCCTGTGATGTCTGATGTGACCGTGACCCTGCTCGATGCGTCCACCGAGCTACGCCTGCACCGCCTGACCGGCGCGTTCCTGGCCGGCTACCGCAACCCCAACACCCGGGCCGCCTACCTGCGGTAGCTGCACCGCTGGTTCGCGTGGTGCAGCGCGCACCAGCTCGACCCGCTCGCTGCCGGGCGCACCCACATCGAGCTGTACATCCGCTGGTTCGAACGCCAGGTCGCCTCCATCAACACCGTCTGCCACGGCCTGGCGGTGCTCGCCGCGTTCTACCGCTGGCTGGTGCAGACCGGCCTGGCCGACACCACCCCGATGGCCGCGGTCCGCCGCCCGTCACGTGACGAGACCCCCCGACAGACCGGGCTGACCCGCCACGAACTCGCCGACTGGCTCAACGCCGCCGAAACCGCCGGCGGATCGCTCTACCCGATGGCCTGTCTGCTCCTGCTCAACGGACTACGGGTCTCCGAGGTGTGCGGCATCGACCTCGACGACCTTGCCGAGGAACGCTGGCACCACACCGTCAGCATCCACGGCAAAGGCGACAAGCACGCCACCGTCCCGCTCGCGCCCCGCACCCGCGCGGCCATCGCCCAAGCCATCGACGACCGCACCGACGGTCCGCTGCTCCGCAACCGCTGGGGCAACCGCATGACCCGCAACAACGTCGCCACAGCCGTGTCGACCCTTGCCGCCCGAGCTGGGATCCAGCGTCGCATGACCCCACACACCCTGCGTCACGCGGCGATCACCGCCGCGCTGAACGCCGGCGCGCACCTGCGCGACGTCCAGGACTTCGCCCGCCACGCCGACCCCAAGACCACCATGCGCTACGACCGCAACCGCCACAGCCTCGACCGCCACGCCACCTACGCCATCGCCCAGTACATCGCCGGATCCGAATAGAGGATCCGACGCCGCTCTGACGGTGGGCCTGTGGAGCGCCACCAGCCCCAGAACGCCACGACGAGCGCCGAGCTGGTGTCGTGCCCGTTGTGGCCTCGGCCGCCCAGTCCGCGCCGAGCGCCTTGTCATAGAGGATGTGATGGTCATGCTGGTCGGCATACCCAAGGGAGACGTAGAAGGCGTGGGCAGCGGCCCGCTCGGGCCGCCGTCCGCAGTTCGCCTGTATCAAGGTGCTGGCATTTTCCGCAGCGATCCGTTCCACCTCGGTGACCAGGCGACGCCCAACCCCGACACGCTGAACCGATGGGTCGACGGCCAGCGCGGTAATCCGCGAGAACCTCCCGGGTTCAGCGAAGCGTGGTGTCAGGCTCAAGGCGAGCACGCCCACGACCTGCCCGTCGAGCTCTGCCAGCAGCACATGATCGCGATCGGAGGTGCCGAACGAGGCGATGCGCTCGCGAACGACCGCCACCTCGGCGGGGTAACCGAGTGCGGCCAACAGACGACACACCTCCAGCGCATCGGCCGGACTGGCGTCTCGAACCGAGACCGGTTCTTCCTCACCATGGCGGGCATCGTTCGCGGTCACCCTGGCCCCCTCGCCGGTGATCACAGCCTGCCAGATGCCTCACGCCCACCGCTGAAGTGGCCCGCCCTCGGTCCTCTGCAGCGGAACGCGCCCAACGCACGAACGAGAAGATCCGGGCGTTGTGCTCACGTGCGTGTTCTGCGTTTACCGCTGTTCGGGCGGCGGGGAGAGACGCAGAGTTGTGGCCGCTCACGAGCGAGTCGCAACTGGACCTGCCGAGACCGTGGTCCTGGTGGTCTTCGGGGGCGGGGTCGGAGCACCCGTGGAAGCAGCTGCTTCGACTTGTGCCTTACCACCCACCGTTGTCGCTACGGCTTGTAGGCTCCGCCCTGCGACTGGCGCTGCTGAGACGGAATCAACCGTCGGGGAGCCTGAGGACGACATCGCGCGCCTGGGTGTCTACACAACGAGTGGAGACCTCATGGCACGAACAGACGAGCGTGATGCCCGAGCCACGGCCAAGCTACTACCAGGCGCCCCGGTAGCCGAGGCGGTCTACGAGGACCTGCGGGCCAGGATCGAACAGCTGGTCCAACGCGGCCACCGACCGGGACTCGGAACCATCTTGGTCGGCGACGACGACGCCAGCGCTGGATACATCCGGATGAAGCATGAAAGGGCAACGCAGCTCGGGCTGGCATCGCCCCATCAGCAGCTGTCCTCGGACACGACACAAGCCGAGCTGATCGCCGCGATCGAGCGCTTCAACGACGACCCGACCGTCGACGCAATGTTGGTCCAGCATCCCGTACCCGACCATCTCGACTACGGCGCTGCGCTCGAGCACATGGACCCGGACAAGGACGTGGATGGGCTCCACCCCGTCAACATGGGCCGACTCGCACTCGGCTTGCCCGGACCGGTGCCGTGCACACCAGCCGGCATCGAGACGCTGCTCGACCACTACGAGATCCCGATCTCCGGACGAGAGGTCGTCATCGTCGGCCGTGGGACGACGCTTGGCCGGCCCCTGGCGCTGCTGCTGTCGCAGAAGCGGCCCACCGCCAACGCCGCCGTCACGGTGGTCCACACCGGCGTGGACGACTGGCCCGCCTACACACGACGTGCCGACGTCCTGATCGCGGCAGCTGGTATCCCAGGGATCGTGCAACCCGAACACGTAAAGCCGGGGAGTGTGGTCATCAGCGGAGGGGTTCGCTACGCCGGCCGCAAGCTGCTGCCCGATGTCGACGAGAGCTGCGCCTCTGTCGCGGCGGCGATCACACCCCGGCTCGGTGGTGTCGGCCCCACAACCGTCGCCATGCTGTTCCGCAACGCGGTCTCAGCGGCTGAGCACCACGGCGACTGACGGCCGGTGTTCTGGCGACTGCTACGGGTGGCCTCGAACGCGCTGCTGACACGGTCGCACGCTTCTCCGGCAGCTACGCCATCCGACAGTGGGTCGCGGTCGAGCGACCGACATACGCACAACCGCCGTGTTGTTACGGTTGGACGAGCCCGGTCGACGCGCCTGGGCTGCGTCAAGCACTCCTCGCTGCTGACCGGGTGGCCTGGAGGGCGACATGCCCCACGGTTCCGGGGTCATACCGCCGCGACCCGCGCCGGTGGCCGTCTGAGCCCGTTGGTCTGCGTGCCCGACTGCAACGCAGTGGTAACGCAATCGGGGGGTGGATCGTGCGGGAAAGCGCCGCATTCTGCTGCGTTACCACTGCGTTGCACATGGCCTATCGCTCTAGCAGATTCCAACAGATTCCCTTGAAGAGCCGTTATTCGTGCAATTTTGGCGGATGGTTCATCGATGGGATAGCTACGTTGGCAACGAAGAAGCCGGCGCTTCGAACCCGCTCACCGCCACCACGGCAACGCCTCGTAGCCCCGGCTGCGAGGCGTTCCTCGTTGGGTATGGCGCCACTCGAGTCGCGCAAGCGGCTCCGCCGTTCGCGCTACAGCAGCGGGAGTCGTCGAACCCGAGCGCCTGTGCGGGTCACGGCGACCACCGCTCCGGCGGCGAGCTGGGCCTCGACGAGCTCGATGCAGGCGGTCAGGAGCTCGGTGAGCATCGGCGGGTGGAGGTCGACGACCTCGCGCACGAGGATGACGGACGGTTCGGTGGCGCCGGTAGAGGCGAGGAGTGTTCCGAAGTCCGTGTCGGCCGAGACGACGGTTTGGCCGTCGGCGAGGGTGAGGTCGATGATCGGCCCATCGGACGATCCGGTTGCGTCGAGATCGCGAACGTGCGCCACGTCATGGCCGGCTTCGGTCAGGAGAGCGGTGAGCCGCGGTGGCAGGTTCTCGTCGATGAGGAGCTTCAGGCGGGGGAGCGGAGCCGATGCACGTGCACGTCGGTCGCGGCCGGCGCGTACTCCAGCGCCTGCTGGATGTCGGCGCGCTCGAGGTCGGGGTACTCCGCGAGGCTCGGCTCGAACGTCCATCCCGCGGCGACCAGCCGGACCGCGGCTTCAACTCAGATGCGCAGACCGCGGATGCAGGGCTTGCCCTCGAGCTTGTTGGGCTCGACGGTGATGCAGTCGAACGCCATCGGTTCCTCCCCGCTCGTCGTTGTCTGGTTGTCCGGCGCGGGTTCAGCTACGGCTCCACGGTACGGGGCTGGCTGCAGCCGAGGTTGATCTTCGACAGCCGTTCTCTGCGAACGGCTCGACGCACCCATCCGGGGAGCTACCGTCGACCACAGCAAGGAGGTTGACACGGCCGGGCGGCGAGAAGTACGCAGAAGTATGCACCGCATCGCCTCTGCCTGCCTG
>PWTE01000023.1 GCA_003563915.1 Nitriliruptoraceae bacterium | reverse complement strand
CACCTCGATCAGCCTCTGTACGTCAATCGTTGGGCAAGCGGTGCAGTGGAGCCCCGTGGTGATCTGCACATCGAGCACTTTCATCTCGACGGACGGCTGCCTGTATGGCGTTACGCGATCGGGGACCTACGCATCGAGGCGCGGGTCTGGATGGAACCGGGTGCTCATACCACCTATGTAGCCTATCGCCTGCTGCCGGCCGCAGTGGAGCAGAAGGGCCTGCGCCTGTGGGTACGGTTGCTGATCAACGCCCGCAACCACCATGCTCAGACCTTTGCCGATGACTTCAGTCCTCCGGTCGAGACCGACGCGACTGAGTTGAAGGTCGTCCTCGCGGCCGCCTCGACCCTGCGCTTTCGCACATGTTGCGGGACCTTTCATCCGCATAGCACCTGGATCGACAACTTCCAACTCATGTCCGAGAGACAGCGCGGTCTACCGGATTCAGATAGCCACCTGTGTGTGGGCCAGATGTCCGTGTCGCTGCATGAGGGAGAATGGGTCGGCTTCGTGGCGTCGCTAGAGGAGAATCCCTCCCCGTATCTGACAGAGGCACTGGATCGTTGCCGCCGTTACGATGCAATGCTGCTGCGTCGGGCCAAGGTGTTGAACGGCGCATTAAGCGAGGCGCCCGATTGGATTGAGCAGCTCGTATTCGCAGCCGACGGATTTCTCGTCAGCCGCCCCCGGCCGGCGGAAAACGCGGACGCTGAGAGCATGGGCGACGTGGATGGTTGCTCGGTCATTGCCGGTTATCCCTGGTTTTGTGATTGGGGTCGGGACTGCTTCATAGCCCTACCAGGGCTGACGCTCAGTACATGCCGCCACGACGAAGCCTGCCGCATACTTGAGCATTGGGCGCATTTCATCGATGCCGGAATGTTGCCAAACCGCCTGCCTGAGGACGGGGCCGCACCGTAGTACAATTCGGTCGATGCGGCCCTTTGGTACATCGAGGCTTGGCGTGCCTATACGGCGTCGAGTCAGGATACGGCCGCCTTGAGGCGGCATTTCCCGGCGCTTTCCGACATCATCGAGCATTACGCCCGCGGCACGCGGCACGGTATCTCCTCTGACCCTAAGGATGGTTTGCTGCATGCGGGCGAACCGGGCGTACAGCTCACTTGGATGGATGCCAAGGTAGGGGGCTGGGTGGTGACCCCCCGAATCGGCAAGCCCGTGGAGGTCAACGCCCTTTGGTACAACGCTCTGAGAGCGATGGCGGAGTTCGCAGAGGCGCTGGAACTCGATTCCGAGCCCTATAGGGTCCGCGCCGAGCGGGTCCGCGCCGGATTCAAGCGCTACCTTTGCCCGAACGGCGAGGGCCTTGCTGACGTGCTGGACGGACCGCATGGCGACGACTTAAGCCTGCGCCCGAACCAAATTCTTGCGGTATCACTCGCCCACTCGCCGTTAGGGTTGGATGAACAGGCGGCTGTCGTTCGGACGGTGGGCGAGCGCCTGCTGACCAGCTACGGGCTGCGTACGCTGGACCCCGCTCACACCGACTATCGGGCGCGCTACGAGGGCGGTGTGGTGGAGCGCGACAGTGCCTACCACCAGGGACCCGCGTGGGCCTGGCTGCTCGGACACTACGCCATGGCCCTGTACCGCGTCAGCGGCGACGCGCAGGTGGCGTTGTCCTTGCTCCAGCCGCTGCGTGACCACCTTTGCGACGCGGGCCTGGGCACCATTAGCGAGCTGTTCGATGCCGATCCGCCGCACACGCCTCGCGGTACTCCCTCTCAGGCGTGGTCGGTAGCCTGCACTCTCCATGCCTGGTGCCAGCTCGAGCAAGCGCGACGTATGCAGGCCAAGTCTTCGGTGGGCGCCGGGTCCGTAGGCTCGTCCCACGCTCCAGACCCTCGTCCTTCGCGCCGAGGGGCGGGCGACGGCATTGTCGTCGTCACCGGCGCGGCGGCCTCTTCTACGGGCGCAGGACGACGGGTGCGAGAAGACGGCCGATGAACTCTTGCAGGCCGGCGTCGACATCAGCGTCACCGCTCTCTGGTGGGGCCACGAGAGCCCGGTGACGACACATCAATACGTCGAGGCCGACCTAGCCATGAAAGAACGTGGCTTGGCCAGAATTCACGATCCGACGCCAGAATCCAACGCTACCGGGCCCCTGACTCGCTCATCGACTTCCTCAAGGCCGTGCTAAGGTCCGGTAACGGCGCCCGCTCCCCGCTTGTTACGTTTGACGCGGCGCCTGCGCACGGGCCTCTGAACTGCCCGTGCGACCCGCCTCATCCAGCCTCTGGCAACCCGTGCGGGTTAGCTTCATGAATTTGATGGAGAGGACCACGAGCCGATAGAGCTGCACGAAGAGATTGTGTTGCAGCCGTTTCTCCCTCTGGGTGATCTCGTATCGCATATTGTTGCTCCTTCTTGAGCCGGATGCATGGGACTCGCGTCCCAGCTTGGACCACGGCCGATTCTCAGGGCACGTATTTCCAGCCTGGTTTAGCTGCAAGCTTGTATAGAAAGGCATGGTGCAGGCCTTTCTTGAGCCATGCGCCCGCAAGGCCCATCTCCACGGCGCCCCCGCGCACATCCCGACCGTCCCCCGGATACAGGCTGGTGTTGCGCACGATCGGATGTATGCCGATGACCGCGGCTGAGCCCTTGAACCACGAGTTCTTCATCGAGGCGATGCACATGCCCGCCGTCTCTGCCAGAGAAGCGGTATGGCAGGGGCTACGCCCTTGAATCAGCTCGGCGACATTCAGGGCCGCCGCCTTGCCGGTTAGTTCGGAGGTGTAGCCGGTGCGTGGTATGGCTGGAGAGACCGGCGCGCCGCTCGGGGTCTGGCAAGGCCTTGACATGGGCCCGGGGGGGGCGAAGGCGATGCCGACGGCAAAGATGTTGCGATAGTCCAGGTTCTGGTAGGTGCGGGGCCAGTCGTCTGCGGTGATTTCGTCGTGGGGTTTGCCGTAGTTGGCATCCACCTTGAAGAACCGGGCCGGGTTCAGCAGCTTGCTCGCGAGGTCGTTGCCGTTGCGGTCCAGGTACTTGATGGGCTTACCCTGGAAGGGCGGTAGCAGCATGGCGAAATCGAATGGAATCTCCCGCTGTTCCCCATCCTGATTCTCCGTGTGGATCACCCCTTCGTCGATCGCATGCACGTGGCTGCGCACCGTCCATTCGATCTGGTTGGCGCGAAAGATTGCGGTGCACATGTCTTCGGACGTGAAGACCACGGGACCGCGCTGTATTTCGAAGCCGCTGATCCCGAAATCACCGGGATAGGGCTCGTTGGACAGCCAGCGCAGGTCCACCCGGTCCCGAAGTCCACGGTCCGCCAAGTCATTGTGGACCAAATTGATGAACTCGAAACCGGCACCCTGACAGGTGCAGGCCCCATGGCCGGTACCGACGACGATCCGTGCCCGCTCCCCCTTTTCCAGGCGGCGCACCAGCTCCAGGTAATGGTGCGCGGTGTCGGTGGCATGCGGCGGCGTGCAAATGGAGTGGGTGTAACCCTTGTCCGGTCCGAGCCCCGGCGTGGCATCGAAGTTGAGATGGGGCCCGGTGGCGTTGATGAGGTAATCATAGGTGACCCGCTGCGGCCCCCTTGAGGTGCCGTCGCGGGGCTCGACCACGATTAAGTTCTCGTCGGGATGCACCTCGGTGGCGAGCCCCTGTATCCACAGGATACCCAGACGCTCGTAGACCGGAGCCAGATCGAATTGCGCTTCCTCGGCCTTGATCTGGCCCGTTCCCACCCAGATCATCGACGGCACATAGGTGAACTTGGGGAACGGATTCACAACGACGATCTCGTGCTCGCCCCTCCCTTTCAGGGCGTTCTGCAGTATCAGGGCGGCGTATTGACCGGAAAATCCGGCGCCCAGAATAACGGTCTTGGCCATTGTTCGGTCCTCCTGTGGAAGCTGACACTGTGGTGCGGCGGCGTCTCTGGTGCGTGGCGGAAGGATCCAGGGTCCCCTTGTTAGACCTCCAGCCTATCCTTGGCTCATGGGATTCGTTCTGTGCCCGAGAAGGGGAGTCGCGGGTCAGAGATCCGCCCACCTCCTTCAACCCGTTCTTCAACAGCTTGCCCAGTATCTGGTCGTAAAGGTGCACGTGGCGGCACATTACCGTCCGGCACTTGGGCTGGCGCGCGACGATGTAGGGCAAGATCCGCTTTACGTCCTCAAGGGCATCTCTCAGGAAATGCAGGTCCCAGTCGCTCGAACATTCGCCGCGGTCGACCCTCCCGCGCAAATCGAGAGCGCGTGGCAGTCGCTGGCTGTTGAGCCGGTTCAGCAGGACCTGGATGATCCGGGCGTCGTGCAGTTGTGTATTCATGGCGGCCTCGCGATCCGGGGACATCCCCAAATGACCCCCCATCCCGTCTAATGGCGTTCGCGTACCGTAGCCCGATTTCGAGAGGGGGGACCAGGTTGCAAATTTACCCGTCCAGCGCACTCCACCGACTCGAGACGTTGGTACGAATGGACCGCCGGGCAGTCATTTCGCGAATAATCGTTGCAATACCCGGTTCATCGTCTATTAAGTAACAGCATTGAGAAACGATGCCGGCGCGGAACGATGCATGCGTTCGACGGCCGGCAAACGACTGAGGGGTGATGACCATGCGCTGGAGTGTTTTGGCCCGACTAGGCCTTGCTTTGCTGCTTCTGCTCCCGACTACCACATTGTTTGCCGACACGGTTCAGGGCCGGATCATGGAGATCTCGCGCCT
>PWTE01000211.1 GCA_003563915.1 Nitriliruptoraceae bacterium | reverse complement strand
GGCGCAGCGGGAGGGTGCGGCGAGCCGACGGCGACGTGGGGCGCATTAGCCCACCCCACTTGTCGAGCTGCCACACGACACTCAGTTGCGGGCGGGCACCGGTCAGGGATGATGTGGATCTCGATGTTGCTGCGGTAGCCGCGGACGGTGGACTCGGCCAGCGGAGCCCGGCCGGGCTTGCCCTTGGGCGCCTCGTGCTCGATCCACCAGCGCAAGTAGGGCGCCAGTGGCTGGTCCGTGACCCCGCCAGTCAGCGCGTCCGCATAGACGCGCAACCCCCAGCAGCCACTGCTCGGCTTGCTCGCGGCTATCGAACGTCTTCGACCGGCGCTGGCGGTTGCCGTCGGGGCCCACGCCGAGGTCGATCTGCCCCCTGGAGCGCCCGTCGCGCTCGACGACCGAGCCGGTGCCCTTGCGGCCCCGCTGCCGGGCCTTGCGTCCCATCGCGCCTCCGTTCACGCCCGCATGAAGCTACGGAGGCAGGTGCGCGCCGTGGCGTAGATAGGCACCAGATAGGCACCAAGGCCCGTGGACGAGCGACATGGCCGAAACGGAGAAACGCAAGGAACCGGCCGCTAGGGCCGGTTCCTTGGGGGTGCGCCGCCAGGGACTCGAACCCCGAACCTGCCGGTTAAGAGCCGGATGCTCTGCCAGTTGAGCTAGCGGCGCGTGAGCGGCCGCGGAACGGTACAGGACCGATCGCGCGACCGCGCGAGGGTGGATGAGGGGACTTGAACCCCCGGCCTCCTGGATCACAACCAGGCGCTCTAACCAGACTGAGCTACACCCACCGAGGCATGCTGCGGACCTGGTGGGACGCACAGCACGAACGCGAAGCGTACGCGAGCCCTCTGGAGGGGGCAAAGCGACGGTGCCCCGTGCGGCGACACCGCACGCGACGCTGCTGGCAGCCGGGGACGGCATCGCCACTGGCACGGATGCACCTCATGGGGTGACGTGGATCCGTGCCGTCACCCAGTGGTGGGGGAGGATGCCCGCTGCCGCTCGCGGTCAGGGACAGACGCCGGCGTCGACGAGCGCGGCGCGAAGCTGTTCCACACGTTCGCGGTTCACGTCGAAGTCGCGGCGGCCGAGCCGGGCCGCGGCGCGGACCTCGATCTCGTCGTCGTGGGCGAGCAGCTCCAGGTCATCGACGAACCCCCACACCGGGCTCGCCGAGCGCAGGTGCGCGTAGCCGTCCGTGAGCTCGACCAGCCGGGTCCGCTCGAGCTGGGCCAGCGCGACGTCGACCACCTCGGGGAGCCGGTCACCGGGGCACGCGAGTGGTGCGATCGCGTAGCGAGGGTGCTCGGAGCCCGAGTGGACGCAGTTGTCGCGGCGCGGACAGTCCTGCAACGAGCCACCCACGACGCCGATCGCCGGTGGCGGTGCCAGTGCTGCGGCCAGCCGCACGCCGCCCGCGAGCACCACGACCCCCGCGAGCACGACCCACGGCCAGCGTCGTCGCCCGTGCCCGTCTGGCTGCCTCGACTCCATCGTTCCCCCTCCCGACCCGTCGTCCGCTCGGCGTCCGCCGCGAACCCGGTCTCAACCTATTCGACGTCCAGGGTGTCCAGGATCATCGTGATCGCCGGGTCCTCCGTGGGCAGGGGGCGCGGCGCACGGGCCCGACCAACCCGTTCCAACACCAACCGGACCTGGCCCTGCTCGGAGGCGAGCTCGAGGTCGCTCATCACCGGCCGATCAGCACCGTCGGGCAGGATCGCCTGCCGGGTGAGCTCGGCCAGGGCGATGACCGCCGGCCCCGCCGGGTGCCCCGGCTCGATGGCAGCCACGGTGACCTGCTGGATACCCGGCGCGACCGCGAAGGTCTCGGCCGCGACGGCGACGATCGCCGAGCCGATCGCCTGGACGAACAGCTCGTGCCGCCGGGTCTTCGACATCACCGCGAGCGACAGGTTCCCCTTGTCGGTGATGGTCGGTTCGCGTTTGCCGATCAGGCGCTCGGGCGTGTCCACCGGGACCACCAGGTAGGCCGTGTCCCCGTGCACCCCGACCGGTGTCGCGGGCATCGCGTGACGGTCGAAGGCGCGCTCGAGCTGGCCGCTGACCACGTCCTCGTCGTTGGCAAGGAGCGCCGCCCACCACCGATCGGCGTCCGCCTGCTGCGCCGCGTGCTCCCATTCCCGCTCCGCGCGCAGACGAGCTACCTCGGCGTCGACCTTGGCGTCAGCTCGTCGCCGACCGCGGAGCCACGCACCCAACCGCCACACGGGCGTCGAGGTGGTGGCGCGCTGGCGGAGCGTGCGGCGGACCGTCGCGACGTCGACCGGGGGCGGTGGGGGCACCACCGGCGCGTGGGTGCGGGTGACGGGCAGCTCGTGCGCGCTCAACAGGACGTCGAGGTGGGCGCGCTGGTCCTGCCATTCGGCCGCCTTGCGGTCGGCCGCGGGTGAGGCGGACGGCGAGGTATGCCCGCCACCCGATAGCGTCGACCAGACCGTGAACGGCCCGCGCCCGGCGGAGACCGCCGTGCGGCCGCCGCCGACGTGGACGCGGGCGATGCGCGGACCGATCGAGATGCGCGGGCCACGCCGCGTCGCGCGCAGCCGCAGACCCGGCGAGACCCGGAAGCCGACCCCGTAGTTCATCGCGTCATCCCGCCTCGATCGCGGCGACCCGGTCGCGTCCGGCGCTGCCACACAGCGACACGGTGGTCACCGAGGCGGTCGTGAGTCGCGCCGTCTCCCGTCGCAGGTCACCGAGTCGGTTGTAGAGGTTCGCGCCGGGGCAGCTCGTCGCGGCGTGGTCGCGGTGTCCGGTCAGGGTGTCGGGTGACACGCCGAACCGGCTGGCGCCGTGGGCGAGCAGCGCGGCCGTGGCCTGGAGCATCGCGTCGCTCGGGCGCTCCTGGTCGTAGTCGCCCTCACAGACCACCAGGAAGTGACCGGCCGGGTCGTAGTTCGTGAAGGTGTCGCCGGCGAGGCCGACGTCGCGCAGCTCGTAGACGTTGCCGCGCAGGTCGATGCCGTAGTGGTAGGCGATGTCGGCCCAGTCGTTGTCCTGGTGGAACCGCTGATGGCCGCGCAGACGTGAGGGGGCGTTGCGATTGGCCCCGAGCGGGACGGCGGTGTGGTGCAGCGTCAGCCGCGAGATGGTGTGCGAACGGGCACCGCTCCCAGCGGCGACCAGGCCGAGCGCGTCACGGCAGATGACCTCGATGTGGACGCTGGTGGCGGTGGGTTCCTCGGGTTCGTCCGTTTCCTCGGGTGGGTCCTCCGGTGGCGGCTCGGGTTCGGTGGGTTCGGGGTCGTCGGCTGGCGGCTCCGGTTCGGCCGCTGGTTCGTCGGGGGGTGGTTCGTCCGCAGCGGGATCGTCGCCGGCGAGCTCCTCCGGCGGTTCCTCGACCGGCTCGTCGGCAGGCGCGACAGGACGTTGGCCGGCGGCGGGCGCTGGCGCCGAGCGAGGTTGGCGCGGCGGCTGCGGTCGTGGTGGCGCGGCCGCGTGCCCGGCCGCGGTGCCGGTGGTCAGGGGCTCGCCGGCCGGGCGGCACCCGACGAGTGCGACAGCGGCGAGGTAGCCCGTCCACCGGAGCAGATCTCGCCGCTGCACGTGCGCTCCCGGGTCGGTCGAGTGGGCCCCTGCGGCGGGCAAGCCTACGGGAGGCGGCGCCCCGATCCCGGAGGCCACCACCTCGCTCTCAATGACCGCGGATGCCGTGGTTATGGAGCGCGGCAGATGCCGATCCTTCACGTACGCTGGGACGTCAAGGCTGTCCGGCCCATGGCGTCTCTCGAAGCGGCGGGCCGCGATGATGTGCCGGTCGATATCGCTCGCTGGGGAGGACACGGTGGCTGGCATCCGGACCGAGGTCATGGAGCACCGAGACGAACTCATCACCGCCGCAGCGCGCCACCGCGCTCGGAACGTGAGACTGTTCGGATCGGTCGCGACCGGTCGTGACGATCCAGGGAGCGACGTGGACTTCCTCGTCGACTTCGAGCCGGGCGCCACGTTGCTGGACCTGGCGGATCTGCAGGACGAGTTCGAGGCCATCTTGGGCCGGCAGGTCGATGTCCTGTCTTCTCGGGCGCTGAAGGAGCGTGACGATGACATCCGGCGCGAGGCCGTGGCGCTGTGACGCGTGGTAGACCGGCGCCACCGAAGGACGGGGTGGCGATCGGAGGTGGGGCGTGAGGTACGCGACGGCCGTGAGCAAGCTCCGGGCGGTCACGGACGCGCTCGATGAGGAGATGCGGATCGCCCACGCGTTCGATGCGGAGGTGCCGATCGTTGCGGCGTACACCTTCGGCGCGGTTCTCGACGGCACGGACCCGGTCGAGCAGGTCGACCTGGCGTTCGTCGTCGCTCGCGGGGCCGAGGAGCTGCCCTGGGGGGTCGAACCCGACGAGGTCGTGGGCTTCCTCGAACGTCACCGGCTCGGTCGCTTCCCGCTGAGGTGGGTCTGCCGGCCGAACGATCTCCCGGTCACCAACCACCTGATCCGCCGCCCGGTGGAGCTGTGGACTCGGGAGGTCGGCACGGACGACGCCGCGCTCCGGGCGTTGACCGACCGCCGCTTCGATGCGTTGCCTCGTCTGCCCGATCCTGACCCGGCCGCGCTGTCCCGTCAGCTCGAGCAGGAGGCCGAGGTGTGCCTGCGCGAGCTCGACGCCCTGGTCCACGGGCGAAGCGGCGTCGACCCGCGCACCATCGCAGAGGAACTGTTCGACCTGACGTGGGGGTACACCGACCTGCAGCGTGCGCTTGGCCGGGTCGCGCCGGCGGAT
>PWTE01000131.1 GCA_003563915.1 Nitriliruptoraceae bacterium | reverse complement strand
GAGGTGTCCCGTTGCATCTCGACCTTCCGGTTCTCCGCGGCGACGTGCCGGACGCTGGCCGGCGAGGTGCTGCCCCTCGACGCGGCGCAGGCGGGGGAGGGGCGGCTCGGCTTCACCCTGCGCGTGCCCGTCGGGGTGGTCGGCGCCATCACGCCCTTCAACTTCCCCCTCAACCTCGTCGCCCACAAGCTGGCCCCAGCGATCGCGGCGGGGTGTGCCGTCGTGCTTAAGCCCGCGCACCAGACCCCGTTCTCTGGCATGAAGCTCGCGGAACTGCTGCTCGACCGGTGCGGGCTGCCCGACGGCTGGCTGCACACCGTCCCCGGTTCCGGACGGGAGGTCGGCGCCGCGCTCGTGGAGCACGATGATGTCGCGATGATCACCTTCACCGGCTCACCGGAGGTGGGCTGGGACATCCGGGCCACGGCGGCGAAGAAGAAGGTCTCGCTGGAGCTCGGCAACAACGCCCCGATCATCATCCAGCCCGACGGCGACTGGCAGACGGCGGCGACCAAGATCGCGGCGGCCGGATACAGCCATGCGGGGCAGTCGTGCATCTCGGTCCAGCGCGTCTTCGTCCACGACGACGTTGCCGAGGACTTCACCTCCGCGCTGGTGGAGGCCGTCGAGGCCCTGAAGGTCGGCGACCCGCTGGACGACGAGACCCAGGTCTCAGCGCTGATCGATGCGGAGAACCGCGATCGGGTGGACGCCTGGATCAAGGAGGCGGTCGCGGCGGGGGCGCAGGTGGCGACCGGTGGGGTGGTCCGTGACGACGGGGCGCTGGCGCCGACGGTGTTGACCGACGTGACCGCGGACATGCAGGTCTGCCGCGACGAGGTATTCGGCCCGCTGGTCGGGGTCCAGACCTACGCGGACGTCGAGGATGCCTTCGCCCGCGCGAACGACACGCGCTACGGCCTGCACGCCGGGATCTTCACGGCATCGCTCGCGACCGCGAAGCGGGCGATCGAGATGCTCGACTTCGGTGGGGTGATCGTCAACGACGTCCCGACCTGGCGAGCGGACCAGATGCCCTACGGCGGCCTGCGCGATTCCGGCAACACCCGCGAGGGACCGGCGTACGCCGTGCTGGAGATGACCGAGGTCCGCTCCGCAGTCATCGCCGGCTAGCGACTGACCATCAGGTCAGCAGGTCACCGTCGCCCCGGCACGCGCTTCCGCGGAAGCATCTCCATGCGCCGAGCCGATCGCAGTGAACGTCCGAGACGACGCTGTCCGTGCTGGCGCTGACCCGCGCAGAGGGTTCGTTCTGGGCGCCTCCGCGGAGTCGTCCCGGTGCATCCAACCGCGCAGAACGATGCAGTCATCAGCGACGACCTGCACGCGTTCTGTAGACCCCGGTGATCGTGCGGCGGTTCACATCGCACGAGTCGCCCAGCATCACCGTGTTGGACTGGTAGATGGACAGCATCCCGAGCGTTGATGTCCAGGAGCCGGCTGGGGTGCCGCATCGTCTGACAGCGCTCGGTGCTGGAGCAACGGCGCTGCAGGGTCAGCGAAGAACGTCCTCCAACGAGGGCCTGCATGCTCTCCGTCCGGTCGGCAGCCCTGCGCGGGCTGCTGCCAGACGTCACGTGAGGTGAGCACGACGGACCTCGGCTGGATCTGCGTCATGGGTGTCTGCAGCCACTCGACGCGCGTAGGCTCAGGGTGGGTGAGGTACATGCACATGCGGAGCGAGGTGCCCGTCGGGGTTGCGGCGTTCGTTGGCCGCGAGGCGGAACGTGCCCAAGTGGCGGGGCTGGTCACGGATGTGCGGGTGGTCACGTTGATCGGCTCGGGCGGGTGTGGCAAGACGCGGCTTGCGATGGAGATCGCCGGTGACGTGGGCTCGAAGTTCGCTGACGGTGCCTGCTGGGTGGAGCTGCAGAGCGTGCGTGATCCGGACACGGTGGCAGCGACCGTGGCTGAGGCCGTGGGTGTGCGCGAGCGACCTGGTCAGACGATGGTCGACACCCTGGCCGAGCAGCTGCGAGAGCAACACCTGCTGGTGGTCGTCGACAACTGTGAGCACCTGGCGGCCGCGTGTGCCGCGTTGGTCGGTGAGCTGACGTCGAGGTGCGCGCGGCTGCACGTGCTGGCCACCAGCCGTGAGCCCCTGGCGGTTCACGGTGAGACGACCTTCGGGGTCTCCCCACTGGGGGTGCCCGAGGCCGATGCACGGGCCGCCCGCACGGTCGGTGCCACGGACGCGGGGCGGCTGTTCGAGGTGCGGGCCCGGCAGGTTCGACCGGACTTCGTGCTCACCGACGATGACGCGGCTGCGGTGGCGATGATCTGTCGACGTCTGGACGGGGTTCCGCTGGCGATCGAGCTCGCGGCGGCACGGATGCGGGTGCTGGCTCCCGCGCAGATCGCTGCGGGCCTGGTGGACCGATTCCGGCTGCTCACCAGTGGGGACCGTGACGTCCCCGCCCGACAGCGCAGCCTCGAGGCATCGGTGGCGTGGAGCTTCGGTCTGCTGACCGACGCCGAACGGTTGGCCTTGGCACGGCTGTCGGTCTTCGCCGGCGCCTTCGACCTGGAGGCCGCGCAGGCGGCGGTGGCCGGGCCCGACATCGAGGAGACGGCGGTGCTCGACCTGGTGACCGCCCTGGCCGATCACTCGCTGGTACGGGTCGGCGAGCAGCACGGGGTGGCGCGCTACCGGCTTCTGGAGTCGATCCGGCTGTTCGCGCACGATCGCCTGGAGGAGCTCGACGACCCGGCGCGGGTGCGCGACCGCCACCTCGACCACTACACCACCCTGGCCGGGCGGGCCGGCGCCGGTCTGAACGGCGCCGACGCGCAGGCATGGACGTCGCGGCTGGCCGCCGACGTCTCCGAGCTTCGCGCGGCGATGGCGTGGGGGGTCGGATCGGGCCGTCCGCTGGCAGTACTGGACATCGCCGAGCCGACGCTGCGGTTCTGGATCGACCGGGGCCGGTACGTGGAGATGGAGCGCTGGTTGCGCGCTGCGGTGAACGCCCCCGCCGCCAGCGACGCGGACCGGGCTCGCGGGCTGCTCACCGCGGCCCTGGTATCGATCGGGGGCGGCCGGTTGGCGAGCGCCTACGAAGTCGCTGACCAAGCGGTCGGTGCGGCACGCACGGTCGCGGCGCAGGCCACGCTCGCGTTGAGTCTCGGGATGCGCGCGATCGCGGGGGTCATGTCGGGGCGGGCAGGGAGCGAGCAGATCGCCGCCGACGCCGACGAGGCGATAGCGCTCAGCGCAGGGCACGGAGATGACGCCACATGCGCCTACGTCCTGAGCCTCACCGGCATGGCAGTTTCCTACGGACGGTCGCTCGAGGAGGGAGTACGCCTGCTGGAGCAGGGACTGGCGGTCTGCGAGGACGCCGGCATCGACTTCCATCTGCCGGCTGTACACACGTTCCTGGCAACCTGGCTGCCCTACTGCGGCGAGGTCGAACGGGCCCGCGAGCACGCGCGGCAGGGCCTTACGTGGGGCCGCCGCATCGACCGCCCCGGCTGGGAGGCCGTTGCGCTGGCGGCGCTGGCGGGGGCCGACCTGTTCGCCGGTGATCTCAGCGCCGCCCGCGGCCCGCTCGCCGACGCCCAAGCGCTGCTGCGCTCACGGGGTCTGTCACCCAGCCTGTTCGAACTCGGGGTACGCCGCTGCGCTGCTCTGGCTGCCTACCTGTCCGGTGCAACAGAGCAGGCACGTCAGGTCGCTGAGGACCAGCGGCGGGGCGCGCGCGAGCACGGCGCCCCGCTGTACGAGGCGTGGGCGGAGTGGCACCTGGCCGTGCTCGCGCTGACCGAGCAGCGACCGGATGACGCCCGTGAGCATCTCGAGCAGTGCTGGGCGCTGTCGGCCGAGCCGCGCTACCCGCTCACGCTCGGACGGGCGCTGCTCGGCCTGGCGGGTCTCGACGGTGACCCCGAGCAGGCGTGGGAGTTGGCGCATGAAGGCCTGTCGGTGCTGGCCGACTTTGGCGACCGGGTCGGGATGGCTGAGGCGCTGGAGACCGTCGCTGGATTGACCGCCGTGCGCGGCCAGCCTGACCAGGCGTTGCGGCTGCTGGCCGCTGCCGATCGATTCCACGAGGAGACAGGCATCGTGCGGGTCCCGCTGGCAGCTCAGCGGGTGGCCCGACACCTGGCTGGCGCAGAGGCAGCGCTCGATGAGGAGAACGTCGCGGGGGGCCGGGCCGACGGGATGGCACTGTCGTTGGACGAGGCGGTCGCCTATGCGCGCCGCCGCCGGGGCGAGCGGCAACGCCCGCCGATCGGCTGGGCGTCACTGACCCCCGCAGAACAGGGCGTCGTGCGCCTGGTTGCCGACGGCCACACCAACGCCGAGATCGGTGAGCGCCTGTTCATCACCGTCAACACGGTCAAGAAGCACCTGACCCACGTCTACGCCAAGCTCGAGGTGGACAACCGTGCGGACCTCGCCGCACAGGTGGCCAGACGCGACCGGTAGTACCACCCCGCCAGGCGAGAGGATCACCCGGTCGTGTGACGTTCTCCGGCGTCGAGTCCTCCATCCTCGCCACATCACCCGAGAACAGGAGCGACCACCATGCCTTCCGACCGGATCCACCGCACCGTCTCTGCCGACGGCACCGAGATCGTCGGACGCGTCCACGGCCAGGGGCCACCGCTGGTCCTGTTCCACGGCACGCCACACGACGGCGACCTCGCCTGGGAGGCGCTGGTTCCCCACCTCGCCGACCGGTTCACCTGCTACCTGCCCAACGCCCGCGGCAAAGGACTGTCCGGCG
>PWTE01000201.1 GCA_003563915.1 Nitriliruptoraceae bacterium | reverse complement strand
CGCCTCGGCGCCGGGTCGTGCAACGCATCCTGGTCCGTGTCCTCGGGATGACGGATGGCGGCGGCCACGCTCCAGTACAGCCGCCCGTCGATCTCGACGACATCGTCCTGCGATGCGATGCCCTGGTCGAGGACCTGGCGGATCACCGGGTCGTGGTCCTCCACCTCGTAGCCGAGGGCAGCGGCCCAGAAGCGCGCCTGAGCGTGCGGGTCGTGGACGTCGAAGGTCACCTGGTAGCCGATCGGTTGCATGGCAGCCCTCCTGGCTGGCTGGTGTGGGCAGGCGCGATCCAGGATGGCATCCGAGGCGGACAGATGTCGTCCGCGATGGTCGCCACCAGACCGGCGAGGTCGCTCGGAAGTGCGACATGGCCTGTGGATGGCCCGCGGCGACCGCCTCCTGCCTTGGTATCGTATGGCCCATACGATACGAGGTAGGCGATGGACGCGGAGCTGATCGACGAGTTGTCCGAGGCGCTGGCAGCTGCCCGTCGAGGGGCAACGACCAAGCCCGTGTCGGTCACGGTTCCTGTTCCGCTGGCGGAAGCGTTCCGGCGGTTGGCTGACCGCGGTCTCATCGACAGCGTGTCGGAGGCGACGACACATGCGCTCGAGGAGGCCCTCCAGGCGATGATCGTTGGCATGCGACTCGATGCCATCTACGCCGCGCATCCCGAGGACCGCCCCTCGGAGGACGAGGTCACGGAGACGGCTGAACGCGCCGGGGTGCGTCTGCCGTGAGCGTGACCGTGGTGCTCGATGGCGCCGGCCTGCACGCCTGGGCTGAGCACCGGCCGCCGCGTCAGGTGTTGGCGGTGATGGAGGTCCTGCGTCGGGCAGGCGCTGGCCGGGTCCTGGTGCCTGCCGTGGTCACGGTCGAGGCGCTGACGGGTGACGCTCGTGATGCGTCGGTGAACCAGCTCCTCAAGCAGATCGACGTGCAGGAGCACCTGCCGCTCCCTCATGCTCGGGCTGCCGCAGCGCTGCGGCAGGGCACCGCCGGATCGGCCGTGGACGCCGTCGTCGTGGAGGCAGCCCTCCGAACGAGGGCTGCCTACCTGATCACCTCTGACGCCGACGACCTGGAGACCCTGATCGACCGAGGTGCGGGGCGAACGGCAGTCGTGACCGTCTAGTCCTCAGCTAGGTTGACGCGCGGACCTGCGGCTGCGGAGGCCGATCGATGGCGGCGTCAGAAGGTGAGGAACCGAAGCTGCTGTCGGGTGGCAACCCGCAGATCTCCAAGGGCGACGGTGACGCCCCGGTCCAGGCCTACATCAGCGCGATGCCGGGGTGGAAGCAGGAGGTCGGGCAACAGCTCGACGCGTTGATCGAGCGGACCGTGCCCGACGTCCGCAAGGCCGTGCGCTGGAACTCGCCGTTCTACGGTGTCGAGGGCCAGGGCTGGTTCCTGAGCTACCACTGCTTCACGCGCTACATCAAGGTGGCGTTCCTGTACGGGGTGCAGCTCGATCCGCTCCCGCCGGTCGGCTCGAAGGACCCCAACGCCCGCTACGTCCACCTGCACGAGGACGAGGAGCTCGATGAGGAGCTGCTCGCCAGCTGGATCCGGCAGGCCGCCGAGATCCCCGGCTGGGACGGGTTCTGACCCACGCCGCCAGCGATGCGGCCGGGCCGGCAGCGATGCTCATCGCGCTACGGGTGATGGATCCTCGCGGCGATCAGGCGGGCGACCCTGCCCGGCGGATGTCGAGCTCGTGGTGGACGACCTCGTGGGCGAGCCACCGAAGGGCGTCAGCGACGGTGCCGCGGCCCCATTCGGGATGCTCGAACGGCGTGTCGGTGTCCAGGGAGCCGAGGCTCAGGTCCAGGGCCTCGACCGCCCGCTCCAGCGCCCACGGTGCGGTGGCGCGCGGCAGGGCCTCGTAGTGGCGCGCTTGTGCGAGCTCATCCGGGTCGAACCCAGCCCAGGCGGCGTCGGGATCGACGCTCAGACTGTGGAGCCGTTCGGACCAGGCGCGGGTGACGTCCCCGACGTGCCAGACGTACGCGGAGGAGCTCCATGGACCGCCCGTGATCGGGGCGCTGACCTCTGCGCGGTCTAGCAGCTCGCCCAGACGTTGGGGTCCGTCGCGCACCAAGCCCATGGCTGCGGTGCCGGGCGTGTCCCAGGCGAACCCACACTCCGCACAGTTCTCGCCATCCCCCGCGTTGGGCAGCATCTGGGTCACCGCGGCCTGGAGGAACGGGGTCATCGTGGCGTCTCCCATCAACGGCGCCCAGGAGCAGGCGCCTGCTCGGTGCGGCCACCGGCGGCCGCTGGCCGATCATGCGCCGATCCGGAGATGACGTCCAGCGTCTCCAGGGGGTCCCGGCTACCGCGCTGTCACACCCTCGGGACAGGCTGACCGCAACGGTGACGGAGGTGCCATGGGAACGTCCGGACCACGCGACGAGCAGCACGGTTCGGTGCCGTGGTCGCGGTTCGCGGCTGACGCACCGCAGCTGGCCGATCAGGTCCGCCAGCGGTTCGCGGCGAACCTCCACCACGTGCTGGGGACCCTCCGACCGGGCGGGGCGCCGCGGCTGAGCGGGACCGAGGTCACGATCGAGGCGGACGCGATCACACTCGGCATGATGGCGGGGTCGCACAAGCTCGCCGACGTCCGCCGCGACCCGCGGGTGGAGCTGCACAGCGCCCCGCTGGAGGATGACCTCGCCGCCGGCGATGCGAAGCTCACGGGTCACCTGGTCGAACTCGACGGCGGGGTGCCAGGGCAGCCGGGTGCCAGCCGGTTCGAGCTCCTCCTCACGGGTGTCTCGCTCGTCCAGGTCCAGGGCGACGAGCTCGTGTTCCGGACCTGGGCGCCGGGTCGAGGACAGCGCGAACGACGTCGCCGGTGAGACGTCAGCACCACCCGTCCTCCGACGTGGGGGCACTCCAGCGTGGTGGCTCAGATGGCTGGGCGGTGCGCGAAGGGGTCGAGCTGGGCACGGGTGTCGGTCGGTGGGGGCCGGAGCTGTCGGAGGTGCTCGCACGTCAGGAACCCGCTGGCGAGCTCCTCGGGCAGGTCGTCGTAGGGCGAGCGTTGCGACCGGTGCAGCGCGATCGCCTCCCAACGCCGCGCCAGCCACGGTGAGGTGTCGATCGTCGTGGTGATCCGATCGTCGGGGGTGCCGAGCTCGGCTGCCTCGACGTCCAGGTAGGGGCTGTCTGGGTCGATGGTCCGGCGGTGGTCGGCCCACCGCTGCAGCAGAGAGCGCGGCAGACACTGCAGGTACAGGCGATCGACGTGCCAGCTTGTTTGCTCGACCGCTCGGATCGTCGCATCCTTGACGTGCGCGTGGTCGCGGTGCCCGTCCGAGCCGTCCAACGTGACCACGACCTGGGGTCGGAGACGTTCGAGCTCTGCCTGGATCTGGGTCGCGAGCTCCTCGAGCGTGACGGCCACCAGCGCCCCCGGCTCCGGGTCGCCCGCCATACCCGAGTCGCGGTGGTCGAGGAGGACGACGTGCTCGACACCGAGCAACCGCGCAGCATCGCGGAGCTCGCGTTCCCGTGCCTGCGGCAACGCGTCGCGGGTGATCCCCCTGCCGGCTGCCGGCTCGCCGGCCTCGCCGCGGGTGGCGCAGCACACCGAGGTCCGCCAGCCGTGGTCGGCGGCGTGCAGGAGCAGCGAGCCGCAACCGAAGGTCTCGTCGTCGGGGTGCGCGACCACCACGAGCAGGCGAGGCTCGCTCACCGATCGCTCACGTCGTCGAGGGGAGGATCGCCACGCAGGAACCGTGCCAGCTGAACGTCGTCGGCGAGCTCGTCGCAGAGGATCGCCAGGTCGGCTTCGCACAGGGCCGGCAGGTGGGGCAGCAGCTCCTGCGTCGGGACCCCGCCAGCGCGCGCCTGGGCGAGACGTTCGGGGTCTGCGGTCACGACCACCTCCCCACAGGTGGGGCAGACGGCCTGCAGCAGGCGGAAGCCGTCCCGTCGGTTCTCGTGGAGCAACGCCGCCGCGGGCCGGACCTGCACCGGCCCGCACGCGGGGCAGCGGAGCGGGATACCCGCGGCGGCGTCCGTCACTCGACCATCAGCTCCGCGCGCATGCCGAGGACGAAGTGGGGTGCGCCGCCCTCGACCTGTGGTGGGCCTTCCTCGGTCTCGGCAGCCGCGGCGAGGTAGACCTGTGGGTCGACCCCGGCGGGGATGAAGCAGAAGATGCCGTAGCGCCCCGGCTGACGGAGGACACCGTCGCCGACGGCCGGGATCATCTCGCCGCCGGGTGGGGCGAGCAGCACGGTCTGCGGCTCGCCGAGGGCGGCAACCAGCTCCGGTGGCGGCAGTTCCGCGAGTTCGTCCACCGAGCGGGTCTCGTCGTCTGGGAGCCGGAACGCCACCACCTCGTGGAGCTCCTCCTCGGCGTCGTTCGTGACGGTCAGCTGCGTCCCTGCGGGGATGCTCGCCGGGAGGTCGGGGTAGTCGAAATCGACCATCGTGACCTCGATGGGCGGTGGACCGTCCGCACCATCTGTCGCTGCCACTGCGTCGTCGTCCCCGCAGGCGGTCAGGCCGAGTATCGCCATGGAGGCGAGCGCGAGGATCGGGAAGGGTCGGTACGAGCGGCTGGCGGACATCGGTCGACTCCGGGGGTGAGGGTGGTCGCAGAGATCGACGTTGACGCTACGGAAGGCGACGGGTCCCGGGTATCCCACGTCCTGGGGATGCGAGGCGCGAACCGTGGGGCACCACCCCCTCATGTGTGGGGTACCCCTGCCGGCCTCTGCGGCGTAGGATCGCCGCATG
>PWTE01000122.1 GCA_003563915.1 Nitriliruptoraceae bacterium | reverse complement strand
CCTGTGGGGCGGGCCACCACGAACGGCGCAGCGATCTCACGCATGACCGACAGCATCCCACGCCCCTGCGACATCCCGTCCACACCACCGCCCACGACAGACCAAGACAGCCGCCTACAGGCGATGAACCAACCCCCAACAGCTCACGACCCCTCGTCACGGCGGACACGACCCTGTCTGGCTACGACCTCGAGCTGCTCCGGGTCGGCTGAGCCCGCACGCCCGCGGCCCGTGAGGCAGGACCCCGCAGGTGTGGTGCCATCCCCCGGCGGCACACACATCGATCCAACCTCAGGCGCGGGATCAGCCTCGGTCGTGCAGCAGCTCGCTCAGCGCGCCGTCCCAGTCGCCCTGCGGCCACCCGACCGCGACGATCGGCAGGGCGCGCTCGCACGCCACGAGCTCGGTCAGCTCGACCAGGTCGAGATCCACGCGCTGCATGCGGCCGGTCGGGGCCGCGACGACCAGCACGAAGCGGGCCGGGTCGCCATGGTGCACCTCGATGCGCTGCAGGGCCCCACCGGCCAGCGTCAGAGCGCGCTCCAGCACGGAGCGCCCCGCCCTACGTCTCCGGCGTCCGCTGGCCGGGTCGAGGTGGGCGGCCAGCACGTGGCGCAGCACGTGCGCCGTGGCGTGACTGATCTCCAGCTGCGTCGACACGACCCGCCCGTCGTCGGTGAGCGCCGTGACGACGAAGCTCGAATCGGTGACGCGCAGGGCGCCCCGGCGATGCTCGACCATGACCGCTCCTGTTCGTCCCACCCGCCGGTCGACCGGCAAAGAGATTAGGTTAGCCTAACCTATTCCCAATGTCGTTGCCAAGGGCGGTGAGGTTCGCCACGGCCTACGATCCCCGCATGCGCCGTGTCGAGGACCTCGACTCGCTCGACCGCGATCTCGTCGAGTCGCTCCGCACTGCGCTACGAACGGCCGGCGCCAGGTTCGCCTTCGTGCACGGCAGCCACGCCACCGGCACCCACCGCGCCGACTCCGACCTCGACGTGGCCGCCTGGTTCGGGCGGCGCGTCGCCCCCTGGGAGGTCGCGCTCCCCCACGGCGTCGACCTGCTGGTCCTCGACGAGGCGGGACTCGAGCTCGCCGGGCGCGTCGCCACCCACGGGGTGCTGCTGCTCGACGAGGATCCGCCCACCCGCGTCGCCTGGCAGGCGGACCGGGCCAAGCGCCACCTCGCCGAGGAGGCGCGACGTCGTGAGCTCGTGCGCACGGTGCTCGGTCGTGGTTGACCCGGCCCGGCTGGCACGCCTCCTGCTGCGGATGGGCGAGCAGCTGGCCTTCCTGCGCCAACGGGCACAGCAGGACCGCGACCGGCTGCGCACCGACGAGGTCCTGCTGTCGGCGACCAAGTACCGCTTCGTCACCGCGATCGAGGCGATGCTCGACGTCGCCCACCACCTGCTCGCCGCCGAACTATGGGGACCCGCCGACGACTCCGCCGCTGCGGTGCGGATCCTGGCCCGCCACGGGGTGCTCGACCGGGATCTCGCGGACCGGCTGGCGGAAGCGGTGGGCCTTCACAACGTGCTCGTGCACGGCTACGCCGAGGTGGATGACGAGCGGGTGGTGGCCCACCTCGACCACCTCGGCGACCTCGAGGCGTTCGTCGAGCAGGTCCGAGGCTGGGCCGGACGGGCCGGCTGAGCGACACGACCGGTCGTTCCCCACCAGCCGTTCAACGCCGAGCGGCCCATCGGCCACGTGCCGCGCCCCGACCTCGCGGTGGGTGGTCGTCCGACGGTACCTACCGGGAGCAGCGCGCCGGCTGCTGGTCCACGGTGGCAGTCCAAGCGCCTGAACCGCTGCCCGTGCCGACGGAGGGGAGTCGACCATCGCTCGTCGCGTAGATCTGCGTGAGGCTGCTGCCGGGATCGAGGAGCAGACCCCGGCGCGCCGCGACCGCTACGCGGACCTGGTGCGGGTGGTGGCGATCCTGCTCGTGGTCCTCGGCCACTGGCTGGTGGCCGTCGTGGCGGTCGAGGACGGCCGGTTCGTCGCGACCCAGCTGCTGGCCGTCGAGCCCTGGACCCGGTGGCTGACCTGGGTCTGGCAGGTCATGCCGCTGTTCTTCCTCGTCGGTGGGCGGGTCAACGCCGGCTCCCTGCAGCGCGCGCTGGACCGTGACGACCCCTGGTGGTGGTGGGTGCGGCGCCGTGCCCGCCGGCTGCTACGGCCGATGGTCCCGTTGCTGGCACTCTGGGTGCTGCTGGCACCCGCGCTCGAGCTGCTCGGGCTGGGTGCGGCGGGGATCGAGCGGGCCACCGAGGTGGCCTTCATGCCCCTGTGGTTCCTGGTCGTCTACACGCTGGTGATCCTGCTCGCACCGATCACCTGGTGGCTGCACCGGCGGGCCGGCTGGTGGGTCGTTGTGGCGGGCGTGGCCCTGGTTGCGGTGATCGACGCGCTGGTCACCACCGGGGTGCCCCTGGTCGGGGTGGTCAACCACCTGCTGGTGTTCGCGATCGCGCACCAGGTCGGCTACCTGTGGGCCGATGAGCGCCTGCCCGTCGGCGCCCGCGGGCTGCTGCTGACGGCGGCCGGCGTCGCCTGGGCCCTGCTGCTGGTCACGATCGCCGACTACCCGGTGAGCATGGTCGGGGTGGAGGGACCGGCCGACTCCAACGCGACCCCACCGAGCCTGGCGCTGGTGGCGCTGACCATGGCCCAGACCGGCCTGCTGCTCGCGCTGCGCGGACCGGCGGACCGCTGGCTGCACCGCTCGGCGCTGAGCTGGGCGGCGGTGGCGACCATCGGCTCGGCGATCATCACGATCTTCCTGTGGCACATGAGCGCGATGGTGGTCGCCGCCTCGGCGACCCACCTGGCCGGCTGGTGGCCCGACGTCAGCCCGACCTCGGCCGGCTGGTGGGCGCTGCGCCCGCTGTGGGTGCTGGTCTGCAGCGTGGCCCTGCTGCCGATGGTGCTCGCGACCCGCAGAACCGAGCGGGTCGGCGAGCCCTCGGCGGGTGGGGTGATCCCGACCGTGCTCGGAGCCGCGGCCGCGGCCGGCGGGCTCTACGTGATCCTCGAGACGGGACTCTACGATCCGGCGCGGGTGCTGCGTGCACCGCTGGCTGCGCTCGTCCTGCTGCTCGCAGGGCTGATCCTGCTCGGGAGCCTCGGATCCGGGTCCGCGCGTACCGAGGGCCGGGAGCGCTGAGCTCCCGGCCGGTCGGCTCAGTGGCTGGCCGGTGCCGCGCTGATCTGACCGAGCACGGAGCTCGGATCACGACGCTGCGCGAGGTCCCCGAGCGCGAGGATCCCCACCGCGACGCCGTGGTCGACCACGGGAACGCGGCGGATGGCGTGGCTTCGCATCAGCTCGATCGCGTCGTCGATGGAGTCGTCCGGGCCGACATCGACGAGCTCGCCGCTCAGCGCCTGACCGACGGTGACCTGCTGCGGATCGAGCGCCTCGGCGACCGTGCGTACCACGAGGTCCCGGTCGGTCACGATGCCTCGCAGCGTGCCGCCGGTCTCCACGAGCACGGCACCGACGTCGGCGTCGCGCATCCGCTGCGCCGCGACGTGGACCGTGTCACTGGTGTCGAGCAGGATCGGGTCGGGGGTCATGACGTCCTTGACTGTCGTCATCGTCGCCTCCTGGTGGGTTGTGGCTCGGCTCCGCACCGTCATGAACGGGCCGTGCCCCTACCGTGAGGCGTCACGACCGGCCCCGGCAACGCCCGACCACCGACCGACAGCCGTGGTCCCTGCCAGCAGTGCACCGCGCGATCCCGACGCCCAGGACCGATCAGCCGCTGGGCGAGCCAGGTGAGCACCCGGGCCAGGAGCCGTACTCCCACCACGAACTACCCCCGCGCCGACCACCCCGGAGGAGACCGGTACGTCCGCGCCCATGATGGCTCCCACGATCGCACGGACGACACCGAATCGTGTGGCCACCGTTGTGGCCACAGCGGTCGAGGAGTCCGGCGGTACGACCATGACCGCGAGCGCCAGCGTGCCGATGACGACCTCAGCCGCTCACCCGGCTCGTACACAGCCAAGGAGGTCCCTGGCCCGATCACGCAGGCCGGGCTCGGCGACCATGGCCAGGTCCAGGCGCTGCACCGCGGCCTCGAGCAGGTCGGGGCATCCGGACGACACCTCCCAGATGCGCTCGATCCGCTGCTGCGTGCTCAGCGCCGCGTAGGCGATCCCGAGTGCGTAGGCGGCGAGCCACTCCGGCTCGGGGGCCGGGTCGGAGGCCGGGGCCGGGTCGATCGGCCGGTGTCCGCTGACCGCGCTCATCGCTGCGTCCGATCGGTGGCGGCCGGGACGGGCGCGGGCCGGTCGATGCCGCGCAGGAAGTACACGCCGGCGCGGTGCGTGCGGCATCGTGGTCCCCTCGGGTCCTCCACGGCGTGCCACAGCTCGCGGGCCGCATGGCCGATCCTGGTCCCGGCGGGCATCCCGAACGCGGCGGCGACCTCGGTCGGCAGCGGTCGTTGCGACCGGCACAGCTCGTCGAGCGCTGCCGACAGGGACCGCGGCGACCGACCGGCGTCCTCGATCCTGAGCTCGTCGGCCTCGATCGGATCCACCAGCCAGCGGACGAAGGCCGTCTCGAGCTCGTTGAGCTCCGATCGGGTCTCTGGCGCGATGGCGGCCGGATAGGGCCGGGACGGCTCGACAAGCGTCGGGGAGCTCAGCGCATCGATCAGAGCGTCGAGCCGTCGTGTGAGCTCGTCGACGTGGCCGTCCAGACGGCGATCCGCTCCCTCCTGGTCCTGCATGCGGCGCAGGTAGG
>PWTE01000006.1 GCA_003563915.1 Nitriliruptoraceae bacterium | reverse complement strand
CCCGCCACGCTCGCTGCCCCGTGCTCGTGGTGCGGGAGTCGACCAAGGACTGACGCGCGGGCAACCCGAGGAGCGCCGGCCACCCCTGGTGGCCGGCGCTCCTGCTGTTCGGGCCACGTCGAGCCTCGGCTCCGAACCGCTGTGCGCCATCGATGAGGAGCCGCGTGTGCGAACGGTGTGGATCTGGGGTGACCAGCTCAACCGCGACCTCGCTCACCTGCGCGGCGCGGTACCGGACGACTCGCGGGTGCTGCTGGTGGTCAGCGGCGCCAAGCTCACCGCCCGCCGATGGCACGTCCAGAAGCTGCACCTCGTCGTCTCGGCGATGCGCCACTTCGCGGCCGAGCTCGAGGACCGCGGTTTCGACGTCGACCTGCGTCGCGCCCCGACGATGCGTGCCGGTCTCGAGGCTCACGTCGCCGAGTACCGTCCCGACCTCGTGCGAGCGATGGAGCCCGCGAGCCTCACCGGCGACCGGCTGCTCCGGGACCTCGCGGGGTCGGGTTCGCTTCCCTGCGGCCTCGAGGTGGTCGACAGCGACCACTTCCTGTGCCACTGGCGCGACTTCGACACCTGGGCCGATGGTCGCGATCACCTGAAGATGGAGGACTTCTACCGCTGGCGACGCCGCGAGACCGGCTACCTGATGGACGGCGACCAGCCTGCCGGCGGACGCTGGAACCTCGACCACGACAACCGCGAGCCACCGACCGACGACCTGGCGGACACCGCCCCCGAACCGGTGACCTCACGGCTGGACGACCTGGACCGGGACTCCGTCGGTTGGCTGCCCGACAGCACCTTCGGTGCCCCACCCGACGGCACCTGGGCGACGACCCGGCGACGTGCTCTGGCGCGGCTGCGCCACTTCGTCGATCACGCCCTCCCCCGGTTCGGCGACCACCAGGATGCCATGGTGTCCGGTGCCTGGGCGCTGAACCACTCGTTGCTGTCACACGCACTCAACCTGGGTCTGCTCCACCCGCGCGAGGTGTGTGACGCGGTGGAGGGGGCCTACCGTGCCGGCGATGCGCCGCTGAACGCCGCCGAGGGCTTCATCCGGCAGGTGATCGGCTGGCGCGAGTACACCTGGGGCGTCTACCGCCGGTGGATGCCGGAGTACGCGCACCACAACGCGCTGGGTGCCGTCCTGGACGTGCCACCCGCGTTCACCGGCGAGGCCGACACCGACATGGCCTGTGTCGCGGACACGGTCCGCCACATCCACGACCACGCCTACGCCCACCACATCCCCCGGTTGATGGTGCTGGCGAACCTCGCGACCAGCGCGGGGATCGACCCGGCCAGGCTGACCGACTGGATGCACGCGTCCTTCATCGACGGCTACGACTGGGTGATGGTCCCGAACGTCGTCGGTATGGGGACCTTCGCCGACGGCGGTCGCATGTCGACCAAGCCCTACGTGTCCGGTGGCGCGTACATCGACCGGATGAGCGACCACTGCGGCGGCTGCCGCTACGACCGCTCCAAGCGGGTCGGCGCGGACGCCTGCCCCTTCACCACCCTGTACTGGGACTTCCTCGACCGCCACCGCGATCGCCTGAGCGGCAACCACCGCCTGGCACGCGCCTACCACACCCTCGACCGGCTGAAGGACCTGGGGTCGGTACGAGAGCGAGCGGGTGAGGTGCGCCAACGACTCTCCGACGGGACGCTCTGACCGACCCGCAGACGCGACGGGGCGATCAGGGTTGGGACGCGTGTGCCACCCGCTCCAACCGGTCGGCCGCGATGGCGGTGCCGTCGGCGGCACGCACGCGCCGCCCGTCCATGTCGGTGCGCCGACGGAGGGCCGGGTCACCCAGGAGCTGGTCGATCGCCCCGCGCAACTCATCGTCCTCGAACCCGTAGGTGTCCAGTCGCAGCCCGCGTCCTGACTCCTGGACCCGCTGTGCGTTGTCGTACTGGTCCCAGAACAACGGCAGCACGATCATCGGCTTGCCGAAGTGCACCGATTCGGTGACCGTGTTGTTGCCGCCGTGGGTGATGACCAGGTCCACGTGGGGCAGCACGTTGGTCTGCGGCAGCACCTCCTGACCCCACATGTTGTCGGCCAACTCGTACTCGGCGTGACGCGGTCCACGACTGACGATGAAGCGGTGCGGGGTCTCCGCGAGCACGGCCACCAGCCGCTGCATCAATCCCACATCGGCCGATCCCAGCGAACCGAGGGACAGGTAGATCAGCGACCCATCACCGCCAGCCAGCTCCTCGGGCACGTGGAAGGGCTCGTCGGTGGTGCGCACGGACGAGGGCAGACGTTGCCAGGTGTGGTCGAGCGGAAGCGACCGCTGGTAGTCGAGGACCTGGGGGTAGAGGTAGAGGTTGGCGTGATCGGAGGTGTGGATGAACTCGAGGTCGGGCAGGGGCGGCGCCCCCTGCTCGGTGACCCACTGGTTGAGGTCCTCCCAGAGGTCGCGGTGCAGTTCGCGGTAGGTGCGTTCGAAGTCCTCCCACTGAGCGTCGTCGTCGGTCGGGAGACCCGAGAACACCGGGGGAAGCAGCGGATCGGGGATCTCGAGCGGGTTGCAGGAGACGATCCGCGCGAAGGCGGAGCCACAGGTCAGCAGAGCCGGGAACGCGACCACGTTGTCCTCGACCACCACGTCCGCGGCGACGTCGTCCAGGATGTCGGCGAGCCGTTCCTGGCTGTACCTCGCTCCGTCGATGAGCTCCTCCCAGATCGGCTTGGTGACCGTCGCGAGCTGCTCGACCGTGGGCTTTCGGAACTCCGGCGCCGTCTCGGAGATGAAGTCCTTCCAGAACTGGCCCGCGTCGACCGGGCCTTCGGGCGGTTCCGCGAGGTCGACCAACCGCTCCTCGAACCCCAGCGCGTCGAGCTTGCCCTTCCACGAGGATTCCGCGATGAACACCACCCGGTGCCCCCGTTCGGCGAGCACGTTCGCGATGCCGATGCAGTTGTTGGTCGGACCGGCGCCACTCTCGGGCCAGAAGGCGAAGGTCAGGGGCTCGGTCATCGTTGGTCTCTCCTCGTCAGCGACGTTGGGTCGCGCCGCGGTCTGCCGCGACCATCGGCGCGGCGAGGTTAGTTGCCACGGTGGCACGCGGCGGAGCGATCGCGGCAACCGCCTCCCCGCGCCCGTGCGCGCCACCTCCACGACCTCTTGCGCAGCTACTGATATATCAGTTAGTGTGTCACTGGCACGGAAGATCGGGAGGTGCCAGGATCACGACCAACGGTGCGCTCGCGCAGCTGTCCGTGCTCGTCCCTGAGCACGCACCCACCGAGCAGCTCAGCCAGCAGGCCTACTACCTGCTGCGCGACCGCATCGTGACGCTGGGCCTGGCTCCTGGGAGCCTGGTCAACGAACGTGAGCTCGCCGAGGAGTTCGACCTCGGCCGCACCCCGGTGCGCGACGCGCTCCGGCGGCTGGCCGACGACGGACTCGTCGAGATCTACCCACGCCGCGGCGTGTACGTCGGCCCGATCGACGTCGGTGACCTCGGCGCGATCTCGGAGATCCGGGTCGAGCTGGAGGGGTTCGTATCCCGCCTGGCGGCGACCCGGGTCACCGACACGGACCGGGCCGACATCGCCGCGCTGGTCGCCGAGCTCGACGCGATGGCCGGTGACGCCGACGAGCGACGGCTGATCCACCTCGACCAGCGCATCCACCGGCTGATCTACCGGATCGCCCGCAACCCCTTCCTCGAGGGAGCCCTCGACCGCTACTACGTCCTGGCCCTCCGCCTGTGGTTCCTGGCACTGAGCCGGCTCCACCGGTTGGAGGACGCCGTCGACGAGCACAGGGAACTGCTCGACGCGATCGCCCGCGGGGACACGGCCACCGCGGAGCGCATCGCCCGTGCCCACGTGACCGAGTTCGAACGATCGATCCGCACGCTGTTGTGACCGACCGTCACCCGATCGCCGTGAGGTGCGGTCGGGGACCGACCCGTTGAGGGAGAGACACCCATGAGCGACCTGCCAGACCGCGCCCACGTCGTCGTCATCGGCGCCGGCATCGTCGGAAACTGCATCGTCGGCCACCTCGCCGACAAGGGGTGGAAGGAGATCGTGCTCGTCGACAAGGGCCCGCTCCCCGACCCCGGCGGTTCCACCGGCCATGCTTCCAACTTCATCTTCCCCGTCGATCACGGCAAGGAGATCGCGATGCTGACGCTGGACTCCCAGCGTCAGTACGAGGCGATGGGGATCCAGGTCAGCCCCGGCGGCATCGAGGTGGCCCGCACCGAGGAGCGCATGGAGGAGCTACGCCGGCGCATGGCCTCCGCCAAGGCCTGGGGTGTCGAGTCGGAGCTCATCTCCAACGAGCGCATCAAGGAACTGGTGCCCTTCGTCAACACCGACATCCTGCTCGGCGGGTTCTGGACCCCGTCGGTCTCGGTCGTCGACTCGCTGCAGGCCGGCACGATCATGCGCCAGAAGGCGATCGACGCCAGCGCGCTGACCGTGTCCGCCAACACCGAGGTCGAGGACCTCGAGGTGGAGGACGGCCGGATCAAGGCCGTGGTCACCGACCGCGGCCGGATCGAGTGCGAGTACGTGATCGTGGCCTGCGGGGTGTGGAGCCCGAAGATCGCCGCGATGGCTGGCGCCACGATCCCGCTGACCCCGGCCGTGCACCAGATGATCGACGTCGGTCCCATCCCGGCGCTCGAGGAGACCCGCGCGGAGATCGCCTTCCCGATCGTCCGCGACATGGATACCAACATGTACGAGCGCCAGAACGGCGGCGACATGGAGGTCGGGTCCTACGCGCACCGGCCGATCCTGCACATGCCCGAGGACATCCCGTCGATCGAGGAGGCGCAGCTCTCCCCCACCCAGCTGCCGCTGAGCCAGGAGGACTTCGACCCGCAGATGGAGGACGCGCTCGAGCTGATGCCTGACCTGCTCGACACCCCGGGTGCCGGCGTCAAGCACGGCATCGACGGTCTGCTGTCCCTCACCCCCGACGGCGGCCCGATCCTGGGCGAGACGATCGAGGTCAAGGGGCTGTGGTCGGCCGCCGCCGTCTGGATCAAGGAGGGCCCCGGCGTCGGGCGCATGATCGCCGAGTGGATGACCGACGGCGAGCCGGAGATCGACCCGCACGGTGCCGACATCGCCCGCTTCACCCCGCACCAGCGCACCTGGAAGCACATCCGGGCACGCACCTCCGAGGGCTTCAACAAGACCTACGGCATCGTGCACCCCCGCGAGCAGTGGGAGTCCGACCGCGACCAGCGGCACTCCACCTTCCACCCGCGCACCAAGGCGCTCGGCGCCGTCTACTTCGAGGCTGGCACCTGGGAGCGGCCGCAGTGGTACGAGAGCAACGCCCCGCTGGTCGAGGAGTTCGGGGTCGCCGACCGCGAGCACGAGTGGGACCGGCGGTGGTGGTCGCCGATCATCAACGCCGAGCACCTGGCCATGCGCGAGCGCGCCGCGATGATCGACCTGACCGCGTTCTCGATCTACGAGGTGAAGGGTGCTGGCGCCTGCGAGTACCTGCAGCGCATGGTGGTCGCGAACGTGGACCGCCCGATCGGGCGGATCATGTACACGCCCGTGCTCACCCACAAGGGTGGGTTCCGCAGCGACCTGACCGTCGTGCGGCTCGGCTGGGACCACTACCGCATCATCACCGGCGGCGGTGACTGGGGTCGGGACCTCAAGTGGTTCACCGACCACCTGCCGTCGGACGGCTCGGCCTTCCTGTACGACGTGACGAACGCCTGGTGCACCGCCGGCGTCTGGGGGCCGCGCGCCCGCGACATCGTGCAGTCCGTCACGGAGCACGACCTGTCCAACGAGGCGTTCCCCTTCGGCCAGGCTCAGCAGGTCGAGGTCAACGGGATCCCGACCCTGATGCTGCGCATCTCCTACGTCGGGGACCTCGGTTGGGAGATCCACGCGCCGATGGAGCACGGACTCAAGCTCTGGGACACGTTGTGGGAGGCAGGCCAGCCCCACGGCATGATCGCCGCTGGCGGTGGCGTGTACGGGACGACCGGACGGATCGAGAAGGGCTACCGCCTGATGGGTGCGGAGCTCGAGAGCGAGTACAACCCGGTCGAGGCCGGCCTCGCCTTCCCGAAGGTCAAGGCGGCCGACTTCAACGGCAAGGAGAACTACCTCAAGGCGCGTGAGTCCGAGCCGATCGCGAAGATGTGCTCGCTGACCGTGGAGGACCACACCTCCAAGGCGGGCATCAAGCGCTTCATGAACGGCGGCGAGCCGATCCTGACCACCGACGGCCAGCGCATCGCCGACGCGCACGGGCGGCCGTCGTTCGTCACCACCGCGGGCAGCGGCCCCTCGGTCGGCAAGCACATCCTGCTGGCCTACCTGCCGACCGAGCACGCCGAGGAGGGCAACGAGCTGCTCGTCGAGTACATGAACGAGCACTACCCCGTGGTGGTCCGGTCCAACACCCGCAACGGGATCTTCGATCCTGACGACACCCGCATGAAGGCCTGACGATGGCGCTCAACATCCTGGTAGCGGTCAAGCGCGTCCCGGCACCGGGAGCCAAGATCGTCCTCACCGAGGACGCGCAACGCATCGACACCAAGCACCTCGGCTTCACGGTCAGCCCCCACGAGGAGTGCGCCGTGGAGGAAGCGGTCCAGCTGACCGGTCAGCACGGTGGCGAGTCGACCGTGCTGACCCTCGGCCCCGAGGTCGCCGAGGAACAGCTGCGCACCGCGATCTCGATGGGCATCAACCACGGGGTCCTGGTCGCCACCGACGACGAGGAGTGGGACGCGATCGCGACGGCAGCGGCGCTGACCGACGCCATCACGACCCTGGAGGCGGAGCGGGGCGCCTTCGACCTGATCCTGTTCGGCAACGAGTCCGCCGACGCCGGGAACTACCAGGTCGGCGTCCGGGTGGCCCACGCCCTGGACCGGCCGGTGGTCAGCGGCATCAAGGACATCGAGGTGACCGGCGACGGCGTCACGATGAAGCGGGCCGTCGACGA
This sequence comes from Nitriliruptoraceae bacterium, assembly GCA_003563915.1. Classification (GTDB taxonomy): domain Bacteria; phylum Actinomycetota; class Nitriliruptoria; order Nitriliruptorales; family Nitriliruptoraceae; genus CSSed11-175R1. The sequence continues at coordinate 9,994 of PWTE01000006.1, read as the reverse complement.
CGGGTTCGAGGTGATGCAGCTGCCGCTCCCGGCGGTGGCGGCGGTCAAGGAGGGCATCAACCTCCCCCGCTACCCCGCGATGCGCGGCCGGCTGATCGCCAAGAAGGCGCAGATCCGCCACATCACGCCGGAGCAGCGCCAGGGCGGTCTCTCCCGGGTCCGGTTGCGCCACCCGCAGCAGGACCAGACCGAGACCCAGATCCTGGGGACCGGGGCCGAGGCCGCGCCTGCGGTCGCCAGGATCTTCGAGGAGGTGGGGCTGCTATGACGACGGTCCTGACGTACGTCGAACGCGACGGCGACACGCTCGCCAAGCCCAGCCGGGAGACGCTGACCTTCGCCCGGTCCCTGGCGGAGGCGCACGGCTGGGGGCTGGACGCCGCGCTCGTCGGCGATCCGACCGAGGGATCCCTCGCGGACCTCCGCGCCCAGGGCGTCGCCACCGTGCACGCGCTGGTCCACGACCACCTCGACGACGATGCGGCGCCGGCAGCGGTCGCCGAGGCACTCGTGCAGCTGCACACGCAGCTGGGCCCCGGCGTGCTCGTCGGGCCCGGTACGGACCATGGCGCCGAGGTCATGGCTCACGTCGGTGCCCGCACCGACCTGCCGCTGGCGGCGAACTGCACCACGGCCGCTCCGGCCGACGGCGGCGGCTGGGACCTCACCCGGGTGCGGTGGGGCGGCGTCCTGCTGGAGGACGCCCACCTCGAGGCCGATGTGGCGCTGCTGACCGCAGCGCCACATCAGACCGCGGCGCAGAGCGCCGGTGCCCCGGGCGCCGCGGAGCTGTCCACGTTCAAGCCGGAGCTCGACGACGCGCTGCACGTCACGCGGGTCAAGGAGCGCGCCACCCGAGGCGGCGGGATCAGCCTGGCGACCGCGCCGGTGGTCATCTCCGGGGGCCGCGGGGTCGGCAGTGCCGAGGGGTTCGGCATCCTCGAGGAACTGGCCGAGCTGCTGGGCGGAGCGGTCGGCTGTTCGCGGGTCGCCACCAACAACGGGTGGCGATCACACAACGACCAGGTCGGCCAAACCGGGACCCGGGTCGCTCCGGACCTCTACGTGGCGTGTGGGATCAGTGGCGCGACCCAGCACTGGGTCGGGTGCATGAGTTCCAAGAAGATCCTCGCCATCAACACCGATGCGGAGGCACCGATGGTCACCCGAGCCGATTACGCGGTGCTCGGCGACCTCCACGAGCTGTTGCCCGCGTTGGTGGAAGAGGTGAAGGCCCGCAGAGGCGTCGGCTGACGCGCTAGCGCCGAGCGGTGCCAGCCCGTCGACCCGCATCGTCATCCGTGACGGTGCGGGTCGACGTATGCCGGTGGGCCCCATGGGCCGAGAAGTCGGCAGATGTGCCCACTTCTCCTGGATCCGACGGCGTCGATGCGGCAGCGATCGGCAGGAACCGGCACATGTGCCGACTTCTCCGCCCGCAACGACAGGACCGCCCGGCGCCGGGACGCCGGTACCGTAGGCCGCTCTCCGGAGGCACGACATCCCCACCCGGTACCACTCCCCCGCCACGCGGCGACGCCACTGGCTCACGGTCGTCGCGCTGGTCGCCCTCGCCGCCTGTGGTCCGGCGCCCGCTCCGCCCCCAGAGGCTGCCCCCGAGGGCGTTGCGCGGGCAGCCTCCTCGCCGTCCCCCGAACCCACGGAACCCGAACCTGCGGAACCGCCATCGGCGGAGCCTGCCCCCGAGCCGGCAGGGGACGACGAGGTGGCAGCCGAGGACGATGGCCTCAACGGGCCAGCCCCCGACGACCCACACCGCATCGCACCGGTATCCGAGAGCTTCGCTGCGCTGATGCGCGAGACCACGTGGGAACCCGACTGCCCGGTCGCCATCGAGGAGCTGCGCACCCTCACCGTGCCCTACGTCACCTTCGACGGCGGCCACGCGGAGGGCGAGCTGATCGTCCACCACGAGGTCGCTGACGAGCTGCTCGGGCTGTTCGCTGCCCTCTACGCGGACCGCTTCCCCATCGCCCGGATCGAACCGATCGAACACGTCGGCGGTGACGACGACGCCGCGATGGCCGCCAACCTCACGACGGCCTTCAACTGCCGGCGTGTCACCGGTGGTTCACGGTGGTCCGAGCACGCGTACGGCTGGGCCGTGGACATCAACCCGATCCAGAACCCCTACCAGCGTGGGGACACGGTGCTCCCACCGGAAGGCGAGCCGTACCTGGACCGTGACGACGTCCGACCCGGCATGCTGACCCGACCCGGTCCGATCGACCACGTCGACCGGATGGGGTGGGGCTGGGGCGGTGACTGGTCCAGCCTGCTCGACCACATGCACATCTCACTGACCGGCCGCTGAGCCCCACTGGCGCGGCCGCTCAATCCGGGATCGCCTCGCGGGGATCACCGAGGAAGCCGAGGCGGCGCGAGATCTCCGCAGCGGCCTCAGCGGCGATGGCCCCCACCTCCTTCAGTCGGTCGGGCTCCATACGGTAGGACGGGCCCGAGACCGAGACCGACGCGACGACGCTCCCCTCGGGGCCACGGATCGGCGCCGCGACCGCGTTCAGGCCCTCCTCGAGTTCCTCCTGGGTGCTGGCGAAGCCACGCTCGTTGACCGCCAACAACTCGTCACGCAACGCCTCGTCATCGACGATCGTCGCGGGGGTGTAGCGCCGCAACGGGCCTGCCAACAGCTCGTCGACCCGGCTCACCGGGAGGTGTGCCAGGAACACCTTCCCCGACGAGGTGCAGTGCATCGGGGTGTGGCTACCCAGCCAATCCACCGTCACCCGGCTCGAGGACAGGTTGACCTGGTGGATGTTCACGACGTTGTCGTCCTCGAGGACCGCGATGTTCACGGTCTCGTCCGTCTTACGGCTCAGCCGGTCACAGATCGGCCGCGCGGCGCGGACCAGATCCAGCGACGAACGCACCGAACTGGCGAACCGCAGCACGGCGAACCCCAGACGGTACTTCTGCGTCTCGCTGTGCTGCTCCACCACACCACGACGCTCGAGGGTCGCGAGCAGGCGGAACACGGTCGACTTGTGGATCTCGAGCTCACGGGAGATGTCCGTGACGCCGGCCCAGCCCTCCCGTGCCAGGATCTCCATCGCTGCCACGGCGCGATCGACGGACTGGACGATCGGCACCTCCTCGACCACGGTCCACTCCTCCCCGACGGACGATCGACGTGGCCCACCGTAGCCGTTCGGGTCAGGGGCCCGGACCGTGCCCGTCGGTCAGCACGCTGCGCACCTCACCGACCAGGTGCAGCGACCCGGTGACGATGACGAGCCCGTCCGGAGAGGTCTCACGCACCGCCATGCCCAGGGCCTGGGTGGGATCGATCGCGACCGCCGGCATCCTGCCGGCACACCGCAACCTCTCAGCGAGCTCCTCGACGGGGGTCGACGTCGGGGTCGCCGCCTGCGTCACGATGACGCTCGGCGCCAGCCCATCGAGTTCGGCGAGCAGGGGCTCCGGATCCCGGGCACCACTGGTGCCGAGGATCAGCGTGACGGAGGCAGGCTGTAGCGCTTCACGCACCGCGGTGAGCAACGCCCGGACCGCGTCCAGGTCATGCGCACCGTCGAGCACGACCGGCGGGCCCTCGTGAGGACGGATCACCTCGACGCGGCCCGGCACGCTGACCGCCGCGAGTCCGGCTCGCAGGCCGGCAGGGTCGAGGTCCGTCGTCCCCAGGAAGCGCTGCACCGCCGCGAGTGCCACCGCCGCGTTCGCGGCCTGGTGCTGTCCGGTCAGCGGCAGGCGTCCGCGGAGGTACGAGCCGTCCAGACCGCGGAGTCCGAGCAGCTGGCCCCCGGGGATCGGTCGACGGGTCAACACCCCGAAGTCGCGACCCGCGCGCAGCAGGGACGCACCCCGCTGCGTGACGACCCCCTCGATCGCACGGGCTGCCTCGGGCAGCTGGGCCGAGGTGATCAGGGTGCTTCCCGGCTCCACGATCCCCGCCTTCTCCGTCGCGATCTCGTGCAGTGACGAGCCCAGCTCCACGTGGTCCAGCCCGATCCGGGACAGCACCGAGACGCGGGCCCGGACGATGTTGCTGGCGTCCCCGCGACCGCCGATGCCGGCCTCGACGACCGCCGCATCCACCTGGCGGTCCTCGAATACCCGGAGCGCCAGCGCCGTGATCGCCTCGAAGAAGGTGACCGTCTCTGCGACCCCTGTTTCGGCGCGCTCGATCGCTGCCTCGAGCCCGGGAAGGTGCGCGAGCAACTCGGTCCGTGCCACCGGGACACCACCGATACGGATCCGCTCGGTGACGTCCTGCAGGTGGGGTGAGGTGGTCTCCCCGGACCGGTAGCCGAGCGCGTGGAGCAGCGACGCGATGATCCGCACCGTGCTGGTCTTGCCGTCGGTCCCCGCGACATGGATCGTCGGAAGTCGGACCTGCGGATCCCCCAGCTCGTGACACAGCGCCGCCATGCGGTGCGTACCCCGAGGCGCTCCTCCCCGACGTCGCTGCGTGAGGAGCTCCAGGGGGTCCTCGGTGAGGACCGCGGACGGGGAGGCCACCGGCTCGTCGACCGCCGGCACCAGGCCCGCGCTCACCTCGTGCCTCCGAGGTCGTGACGACCATCCTCGTAACGCTGACGCGCCTGAGCCAGCACCTCGCCAGCCAGGGCACCGTACGCCGTGTTCAGACGCACCAACTCGAGGGCCGTGGCGGCAGCCGCGTCACCCAGGATCCCGGCAGCGGTTGCGTCACCACGCAATCGAGGGTTGCCGGACCCCACCAGCACCGCCCCGAGCTCCCTGGCCCGCACGCCGATCGCGACGACCGCCGCGGGGGGCTCGTTGGCGGCAGCCAGCGCCGCGGTGAACCGGTCGGGATCCGCCTCGCGATGCGGTTCGGCCGCGAGCACCTCGGCGTAGCGCCGCCCGTCCTCGTCGATGAGCTCCACGGCGCGGTGCCGTAGGTCGTCGGCCTCACGGACGATCGCCGCGGCACCATCGAGCCGGTCGGAGGACCGTGCCACCATGCCGACCAGCGCCGCTGCACTGGCTGCGGTCAACGCCGCAGCCGCCCCCGCACCAGGTGCAGGGGACCGCGAAGCCAGTGCGTCGAGCAGGTCCATGTCGGCCCCGACGCTAGCGACGGATGCGCCCACCCCGGTCAGGACAGCCCGACGATCTCGCCGTTCTCGTCGAGATCGATCCGTTCGGCCGCGGGCGCCGAGGACAGCCCTGGCATCGTTCGCATGTCCCCACAGAGGGGGTAGATGAAGCCCGCGCCGACCGACGCCCGTACCTCCCGCACCGGCAGGCGCCATCCGGTCGGCGCCCCGAGCAGTGACGGGTCGGACGAGATCGACAGGTGCGTCTTCGCGATGCACACGGGCAGGTCACCGAACCCGTTGGCCTCGTAGCCGTCGAGGGCCTTGGCCGCGGCCGGGGCGTAATCGACGCCGTCCGCGCCGTACACCTTGGTGGCCACCGCCTCGATCTTCTCGCGCAACGACGCCTCCGACGGGTACAGGAACCGGAAGTCGGCGGGCTCCTCGGCAGCTTCGGCGACCGCCTCGGCCAGCTCGACGGCGCCAGCGCCACCCTTGCCGAAGTGGTTGGCGACCGCGACCCGGGCACCCATCGCTTCGGCGATCTCGCGGATCGCGTCGTGCTCGCTCGGGTGGTCGGTCGGGAAGGCGTTGATCGCGACGACCGGTGACACACCGTGGACGCGGATGTTCTCGATCTGCTTGCGCAGGTTCGCGGCACCCGCGTTCACGTCCTCCGGGTTCTCGGCGAGCAGTTCGTCCGGGAGCGGCTTCCCGGCCACGATCCGGTGGCGTCCCGAGTGGGCCTTCAGGGCCCGCACGGTCGCGACCAGGACCGCCGCGTCGGGCTCCAGTCCCGAGGTCCGGCACTTGATGTTGAAGAACCGCTCGGCACCCATGTCCGCACCGAAGCCCGCCTCGGTCACGAGGTAGTCCGCGCCGCGGATGCCGATGCGGTCGGCCACCACCGAGCTGTTGCCGTGGGCGATGTTGCCGAACGGCCCCGCGTGGACCAGCACCGGGGTCTGCTCCAAGGTCTGCATCAGGTTCGGTTTGATCGCCTCCTTCATGATGACCGCCATCGCGCCAGCCGCGTTGATGTCCTCTGCGGTCACGGGCGTGCCGCCCGCGTCGGTGCCGATGACGATGCGGCCCAGCCGGGCCCGCAGGTCCTGCAGTGAGGTGGCCAGGGCGAGGACCGCCATCACCTCGGACGCCGCGGTGATATCGAAGCCGGTCTGCCTCGGGGTGCCGTCCAGCCGGCTCCCTAGGCCCGACACGATGTTGCGGAGCGCACGGTCGTTGACGTCGAGCACCCGGCGCCAGCTGATCCGGTGCGGATCGAGTGCGGGCTGTTTCCCCTGGAAGAGGTGGTTGTCGACCATCGCGGCCAGCAGGTTGTGGGCCGCCGTCACGGCGTGCATGTCACCGGTCAGGTGGAGGTTGAGGATCTCCATCGGCACGACCTGGCTGTACCCACCGCCGGCCGCGCCACCCTTGATCCCGAAGGTCGGGCCCATCGACGGCTGACGGATCGCGACCGTCGCGGTCTTGCCCAGGTGCTTGAAGGCCTGTCCGAGCCCGACGGTCGTGGTGGTCTTGCCCTCACCCAGCGGCGTCGGGGTGATCGCCGACACCAGGACGTACTTCGCGCGTGGCTGATCGTCCAGTTCCTCGATGGCGTCGAGCTTGATCTTGGCGACGTGCTCGCCGTAGGGCTCCAGCAGGTGGGGGCCCAGACCGAGGGCCGCGCCGATCTCATCCAGCGGCTTGAGGTCCGCGCCGCGGGCGATCTCCAGGTCGGAAGGGAAGCTCACAGTGCCGCTCCTCGTAGCTCGGTCAGCAGCTCCTGCCGCCAACGTTCGGTGCGTTCCACCTCGTTGAAGGTGAACAGGTGCCAGCCGGCGACGTTCGCCTCGGCGTCGTTGAACAGGTCGACGAGATCGGTGATCAGCTCGTCCGGCGTGTAGCCGGTCAACATGTGGGTCGCCACCTGGTGCTGCTTGCGTAGGAAACGCACCGAGTCGCCGAGACCGACCCGCAGAGAGACCCGCAACAGCTTGGCGCGATCGATCACCCCGGGGATGCCGAGGTAGATCGGCAGGGTCACACCCCGGGCCCGGACCGCCGACACCCACCGACGGATGGTCTGGGGGTCGTAGCAGATCTGCGAGATGATGGCCGTCGCGTGCGGAGCCTTGCGTGACATCGCCTCGATCGTGGTGGCATCGGGGATGAACGCGTGGCTCTCCGGGTAGCCCGTGACACCGATCCCGGTGAGGTGGTGACCCAGGTCGGACATCTCCTCGAGGAGGTCCGCCGCCCCCTCGTAGGGTCCAGCCGGTATCTCCGCATCACCGGCGGGGACGAACACCTGCGTGACCCCGAGTCGCTCCAGATGTTCGAGGATCCTGGCGATGTGCTCACGCCCCTCCACCAGGCGAGCCGAGACGTGAGGCACCACCGTGTGTCCCTGACCCGCGAGCAGCTCGGTGAGCTCGAGGGTGGGCTCGAGGCCCTTCGTCGGTGACGCCGTCACCGTGATGGTCTGCCCGTGAGGCAGGAACTCCAGCTGCGCGTCGACGCCCTTCATCGGGATGATCTCGAACCGCGCACGCTCCAACGATCGCACCAAGGCTGCACCCCCCAAGGGTTACCGCTCCCGTCCTGGTCGACCCGGCGAGACCCACACCGTTCCCGTCGGTGTTGCGTCTGCCGGAACGCTTGTCTTTATACGCAACAGCGTGCCTGACGTGAGGCTCACGGTCAAGGGTCCGTGACCATCCTGCGGACACGCAGGCGCAACAGGACCCCCGGACCCGGTTTCGGGTCGACGTAGGTCGACTTCGGCGGCAGCATCCGCCCGGCTTCGGCGATCTCGAGCAGCTCGGCCACGGTGATCGCCCGCGGGACGAAGGCGAGGGTGGGCGCCGGCCACAACGAGCGGTGCAGCTCGGCGAGGTCGTCGAGTCCTGGGACGTACTCCAACCGCGGATCGGTACGAGGGTCGGTGATACCGAGCATCGGAGCGAGGAGCCGTTCCTGCAGGAGTGCTGCGGGGAGCCGATCGGGAAGCTCATCCGGGACCTCACGGAAGGTCACCCGGTGCCAACCCTCGGACGTGCCAACGAGGACCTCGGAATCGCCCGACGGCCGCTGGGGGATCCCGTCGCCGAGCGGTTGCACCTCCCCCACGTCCGACAGACCCGCGACGACCCGGGCGGGAACATCGGGATCCTCGAGCACCACGCGGCGGTCGTAGCCGACCATCCGCAGGGCTCCATCGGGGACCAGCTCGGCCAGCAGCGTGTCGGTGGTCTGGGATGCCAGGGCCGCGGCGACCCGATGGTGACCATCCACGATCGTCAGCGCCTCGATCGCGCCGGCGGCCTTCGCCAGCCTGGCCCGGCGCTCCGGGTCCTCGATCATCCACACCCGGTGAGCGACACCGTGCCAACCCGTGAAGTCGAGATCCGGCTCCCCCGAGGCGACCTCGTCCACCAGCGCTCCCAGCTCGTCGACGGCCGGGTGGGTGAGTACGACGGGGCTGACATCCATCCCTGCGGCGTCGAGGAAGTCCGCCAGCCTGCGCTCCCGGTCCGCCCGCGTCTGCTCGTGCGCCCGGACCTGGCCACCCCGGACATCCTCGAGTGGGATGCCGACGATCAGCCCGCGCTGGCGATGGTCGCTGGTGGCGAGTTCGTGCACGGCGAAGCAGCTCCCGCGGTAGCGGTAGCGGTTCGCCGCGACCAGCTCCCGGATACGATCACCGGCGATACGGCCCGCCGTCGCGCCGTCGTCACCTTCCGGCCCGAGGACGTGCAACAGGCTGAGGGGCTCCTCGGCCACCAGCTCCTCACGCTGGGCCGCCGTCAGAGCGTCTGCCGGCGGCGGGATCATCCGCTCGGCGACCGACGGTTCCACTAGGTGGAGCTCGACCGGGACGATCGTAAGTGCGGTCGTTCCAGGCTCAGACGTGATCATGGAGGCACCGGTCACGCGTGGGTCCGCAGGAGGTCCTCGTTGACACAGTGTGGGCGCTCACCGCGCTCGAAGGCCTCCAGCAGTTCCACGACACCGTCGGCAACCGCCTCCTGCGCCTGCGCCGTGGACGCGCCGACGTGGTGGGTGCCGTACACCCGCGGGTGGCGAGCCAGCTCGCTGGCGAACTCGGCCTCCGGTGCGCTCGGCTCGTCCGGGTACACGTCCAGGCCCACGTACAGGTCCCGCGGTTCGAGCTCCGCCAGCAGCGCCGGTGCGTCGACCAGATCGCCCCGAGAGGTGTTGAGGATGATCGTGCCCGGCTGCACGTGCGAGAGCAGGGGCTGGCCGATCACCGCCCGGGTGGACGCGACCGACGGCAGGTGGAACGACAGGACGTCGCAGGCTTCGGCCAGCGCCTCGAAGTCGTCGACGAACCGGATACCCAGGGACTCCGCGCGCTGCTGACGTTCCGCATCGCGGCGGGGTGAGCCGACGCTGAAGACGTTCGCCTCGAAGGCCGTGAGCCGTGCCGCGAACGCGAGCCCGATCTGTCCCAACCCGGCGATCCCGACGCTGCGTCCGGCGATGCCGCGCGATCCTGAGGCGTAGTGGCCCTTGCGCCAGACCCCATCGCGCAGGTCGCGTACCTGGTCGGGGATGCGCCGGTCGATGGCGAGCAGCAACCCCATGGCGAGCTCCGCGACGGCGACGGCGTTGCGGCCTGGCAGGTTGCACACCGCGATCCCGCGCTCACCCGCGCTGGTGACATCGATGGTGTCGGTGCCCGCTCCCGCTCGCAGCACCAGGCGCAGGTGCGTGGCCGCGTCGAGGCAATCCGAACGCACCTGGGTCGAACGCACCACCAGCGCCTCGTGCTCCCCGATCGCGGAAGGCAGGTCCCCAGACGCGAGGCTGGGCTCGTAGGTGACCACGTGGCGCTCTTCGAGCGCAGCGACGTGGGTCTCCGGAAGACGATCTGCGACGAGCACGCGCACGGCTACCTCCCT
>PWTE01000295.1 GCA_003563915.1 Nitriliruptoraceae bacterium | reverse complement strand
GCTCACCCCGTGGCCGGCGGACAGCGCTGCGCTGCTCCCCGACGGCCCTCCTGACCTGGGATCGCGACGCATCCAGGGGTTCGACGACCGGGTGTGGATCGCCGACGACGGCGACACGGTCCACGTGGTCGAGGCGGCTTCGGGCGAGCTGCTGTCGTCGCAGCAGCTGGACCTGCCATCCGCACACCAGCTCGTCCTGTTCGGCCCGCTCGCGGTCGCCATCCAGCTCCCGCCCGACCAGGAGGACCAGCGGTTCGCCGCGCGGCTGCACGACCTGGAGCAGCCTGATGCCGATCCGATGGAGATCGACGAGGCGTACGACGTCCTCCTGATGACCGCCGACCCGTTCCGGTCGACCGGTCCACGCGGCCTGCCGCCGTTACCGGGCGGACAGGATCCGCTCCGGCTCGCCGTGCTCGAGGTGACCTCGGGCGTTCCGCACCTCGTGGTCTACGACCTGGACGGGAGCGAACGCGGACGCACGGCCCTGAGCCGTGTCGACAGCGGAGCCACGGGCGCCGACGCCCCCTGCTGCCCGCAGCTGCGCGCCCACCTCAACGACCGCCTGCTGCTCGTCACGCCGTCGGTGGGCGCTGGCGGAACGATCCACCTCCTGGATGCCCGGGACGTGGTGGTCCTGCGCACGCTAACCCTGCCGGACGGGTTCGCGCGCTCCGGCAGACTGACCTACTACGGCGAGGTGGTCGTCCACATCGCTGAGGACGACACGATGACGGCCAGGTTCCCCGGTGCCGAGGTCCGTGCCACGGCACGTGGTGATGTCGTCGCCTTCGACCCCGCCCCGGTACTGCGGTTCCGCGACGAACTGATCGGTCTGGACCCGACGGTCGTCGGTCCGATCTCCTAGCCCCGCACCATCGGAAGCGACCAACCCGAGGTCGTTGTATCCTCAACGAAACCCCATGAGCACCGACCGTTCGCGGTGCGACCTCCAGGAGTCCAGCATGACCGACCCCGCCGACGCAGTGATCCAGCAGGTCCGGCTCGACCGGGTCTGGCAGACCGTGGACCCGTTCCTGTTCTGCGTCCACCACGACGACGACTACCCCGAAGGCGACGAGGAACTCGGCCCCTGCGCCCCGCTCGTCGGCCGCAACCTCGGCATGGACTTCTCGGGACGCGACGGCTGGTCGATGTACCACGGCTCGCTGGTGCCCGGCTTCCCGCAGCACCCCCACCGCGGCTTCGAGACGATCTCCTTCATGCGCAAGGGGTTCATGGACCACTCGGACTCACTGGGTGCGGCGGCCCGCTTCGGGCGCGGCGACGTGCAGTGGATGACGGCTGGCTCCGGCATCGTCCACGCCGAGATGTTCCCCCTGCTCAACCGCGACGGGCACAACGAGACCGAGCTGTTCCAGATCTGGATCAACCTGCCGTCCACCGACAAGATGGTCCCGCCGCACTTCTCGATGCTGTGGAGCCACGAGATCCCGCGCCACACGTTCCTGGACGACGCCGGTCGCGCCACCAAGGTCACGGTCGTGGCGGGCGAACTGGTGGAGGGGCAGTGCGCCCCGTCACCCCCGCCGCACTCGTGGGCGTCACGGTCGGACACCGACGTCGGCATCTACCACGCAGTCATCCCACCCGAGGGCTCCTGGCGGCTGGGGCCGGCCGCGCACCCGGACACGATCCGCACCGTGTACGTCTTCCGCGGTGGCTCGGTCCGCATCGGCGCCGAGGAGGTGGAGGGCGGTCACGGCGCCGTCGTCCGCAGCGAGGTGCCGGTCACGCTCACCGATACCGGGGACGGCGCGGAGATCCTGGTCCTGCAGGGCCGGCCGATCGGGGAACCGATCGTGCAGTACGGGCCCTTCGTGATGAACACCAAGGCCGAGATCCAGAAGGCCTACCACGACTATCAGGAGACCGGGTTCGGTGGCTGGCCGTGGCCGGCGAACGACCCCAACCACGGACCGGACCTGCGCCGGTTCGCCCGCCACGCCGACGGCAAGGTGGAGGAACTGGCCGCGGCCACCAGCGACTGAACGGTCGACGAACGGGACCAACGGCCCCCGAGGAACGGCCGCTCGACACCGTCGGGAAGCTCGGGCGCGCCCCACGATGTCTCCGAACGTCACGACACCTGACCACGTGGGGGTGGCGCGGCAACAACTCTGTAGCGCGAAGGCACCACGGAGGAGGAGACGGTGAACGTCGCAGGCAGGATCATGGTCGTCATCGGTGGCGGTAACGGCATCGGCCGGCAGGTCGTTCTGGAGTTGCTCCGTCGCGGAGCGAAGGTCGCCGCGGTCGACGTGCGTGAAGACGCACTCGACGAGACTCGAGGGCTCGCCCAGGCAGGCGATCGACTCGCGACCTTCACGTTCGACATCACCGACCGGGACGCGGTCAACGCGCTACCGGACCAGGTGACTGCCGTGCTCGGCGAGCCGGACGCGCTGATCAACGTGGCCGGGATCATCCAGCCCTTCGTGCGGATCACCGACCTGGACGACGATGCGATCGCCCGGGTCCTCGACATCAACCTCCACGGCACGCTCAACACGGTGCGGGCCTTCGTGCCGCGACTCCAGCAACGGCCGGAGGCCTACGTCGCGAACGTGTCCAGCATGGGCGGTTTCCTCCCCGTTCCGGGCCAGGCCGTGTACGGCGCTAGCAAGGCGGCGGTCAAGCTGCTGACCGAGGCGCTGTACGCGGAACTGCTGGACACCAGCGTCGGCGTGTCGATCGTCTTCCCTGGTGCGGTCAGCACGGACATCACCGCGAACTCTGGGGTTGCCTCGCCGGTCGACCCCGACGACGAGACCGCCTCGAAGTATCCGACCACGTCTGCGGAGGACGCGGCGCGCATCATCGTCGACGGGATCGAAGCGGAACGCTTCCAGATCTTCGTGGGCAAGGACGCGCGGACGATGGACCTGCTCAACCGACTGATGCCGCGTCGGTCGACGCACATGATCCAGCGCAAGATGAAGGACCTGCTCAGCGTCTGACGCGGCGGTCAGGATCGGACGCGCAACCGGCGGATCCGCTACCCCACCGGGCTGCGGTGCGGGTAACCTGCGGCCGCACCTCGATCAGGAGCGGCAGGATGAAGCCCACCACGTGACCTCCGGCGCCATCGCTGGCGCCATCCACGTCGGTCCTTCGTCCTGTCGAGGCCTCCATGCCATCCTCCCCCGCTCCCGCCACCTCCCACGCCGTGCTGCTCGACGACGTCGTCAAGCGCTTCGGCGCGATCACCGCGGTCGACCACCTCGACCTCACGGTGCCGCGTGGCAGCTGCTTCGGCCTGCTCGGCCCGAACGGCGCCGGCAAGTCGACGACGATGCGGCTGCTCACCGGGCAAGCGATCGCGGACAGTGGCCGGGTCGAGGTGCTCGGCCATCCGCTACCCGCTGCGTCACGTCAGGCACGCGCGGTGTCCGGTGTCGTGCCGCAGGAGGACAACCTCGATGACGAACTCACGGTCGCCGAGAACCTCACCGTCTACACCCGCCTCCAACGGGTTCCACGGGCGGAGCGCGACACCGCGATCGCCCGCGGGCTGGCGATCGCGCGACTCACCGACCGTGCCGACACGCCGACGTCCGAGCTGTCCGGCGGGATGCGCCGCCGGCTTCTGATCGCCCGCGGGCTGGTGCACGGTCCGCAGCTCGTGTTGCTCGACGAGCCGACCGTCGGGCTGGATCCACAGATCCGGCAGCAGCTGTGGTCGACGATCGCGGAGATCCGCGCCAGCGGCGTGACCGTGCTCATGTCGACCCACTACATCGAGGAGGCCGAGCGCCTCTGCGACCTGGTTGCCATCGTGCACGCCGGCCGTGTGGTCGCCACCGGCCCCCCACGGGAGCTGATCGGCCGCTGGGTCGGCCGGCAGGTCCTGGAGGTCGCCGGCGACCCGGCCCAACTGGCGGACATCGAAGCCGACGCGCGAGCCGCCGGACTACGCACCCGTCGGTCCGGGACATCGATCGCGGTGCTGGACGCCGAGAAGCTCGACGGACAGCCGTGGGCGGACGGCGAGCCACGCGACCCCACGCTCGAGGACGTCTTCGTGGTGCTCACCGGGGAGGAGCTGGCATGACCGCGACGACCCCCACGATGACCCCACCCATCGCCCAGCGCCGCTTCGAGCCGGGCGTCGTCGCCGCGATCGTCTACCGCGAGTGGCGGGTGTTCCGTCGCGTGTGGTTCAGCACCGCGTTCGGGTCCATCGTCGAGCCGCTGTGGTTCTTCATCGGTTTCGGCTTCGGCCTGGGCGCCCTGGTCAGCGAGGTGGCCGGCCTGTCGTACCTCGAGTTCATGGCGACCGGCACGATCGCGATCGGCATCCTGTTCTCCGCGCTGTTCCCTGGATTGATCAACGGCTACGCCCGACGGACCGAACGCCACCTCTACGACGGCATCCTGGGTGCGCCGGTCACCGTCGCGGAACTGGTCGCCGGTGAGGCGTTGTGGAACGGCATCCGGGTGGCCGTGCTGTCCGTGGTCACCCTCGGCGTCGCGTTCGGGTTCGGGGTGAGTCTCGGGCCCGGCACCGTGCTGGTCCCGCTGATCGCGGTGTTCACCGGCTTCGGGCTGGCCGCGACCGGTGCCGCCTTCGCGGCGAAGCTCAGGTCCTGGCACGGCATCGACATCGTCATCGGCGGCATCGTCGCACCGATGTTCGTCGTCGCCGGCACGTTCTTCCCCCTGGACGGGCTGCCCGTCTGGGCACGGTTCATCGGCGACATCAACCCGCTGTACCACTGCGTCGAACTGCTACGCGGCGCGGTGTTCGGCTTCCCCGGGTTCGGTCAGACGATGGTCCACCTCGGTGCGCTGGCGGCCTTCAACCTCATCGCCTGGCTGGCTGCGGTCCGCCTGGTCCGCCGCGCGTTGATCGACTGAAGCGCATCGCACCCGACCACGACGGAGGCCCGGCCGGCTGGCCGGGCCTCCGTGGCTCTGACGGGCGACAGGTGCCGCCCGGTGATCGATCGCTCAGTCCAGATCGAACCGGTCGAGGTTCATGACCTTGTCCCACGTCGCGACGAAGTCGTGGACGAAGCGCTCCTCGCCATCGTCTGCGCCGTAGACCTCGGCGATGGCCCGCAGCTGTGAGTTCGACCCGAAGACCAGGTCGACCCGGGTGCCGGTCCACTTGACCTCGCCGGTCCGTAGGTCCCGGCCCTCGAACTCCTCCTCACCCTCACCGACGGGCTGCCACTCGGTGCCCATGTCGAGCAGGTTCACGAAGAAGTCGTTGGTCAGGGTCTGTGGCCGGTCGGTGAACACGCCGTGGGGCGAGTCGTCGACGTTGGCACCCAGGACCCGCAGGCCCGCGACGAGCACCGACATCTCCGGCGCCGAGAGGGTCAGCAGCTGGGCCCGGTCGAGCAGCAGGTGCTCGCTCGGGATGGACCCGCCCTTCTGACGGTAGTTGCGGAACCCGTCCGCCTTGGGTTCGAGGTAGCCGAAGGACTCGACGTCGGTCTGCTCCTGCGACGCGTCCGTCCGGCCCGGCATGAACGGGACCGTCACGTCGTGACCGGCTGCCTTCGCCGCCTGTTCGACCGCCGCGCAGCCACCCAGCACGATCAGGTCCGCTAGCGAGACCTGCTTGTCGCCGGACTGCTGAGCGTTGAAGTCCTGCTGGACCTCTTCGAGCTTCGCGATGACGGACGACACCCCCGAGCGGACGTTGATGTCCCACTCGGTCTGCGGGGACAGACGGATGCGCGCACCGTTGGCCCCACCGCGCTTGTCGGAGTCGCGGTAGGTGGACGCCGAAGACCATGCGGTCGCGACGAGCTGCGGGATGGACAGCCCCGACTCGAGGATCTTGGCCTTCAAGGCCGCGATGTCGGTGAACTCGATCAACTGGTGGTCGACAGCCGGGACGGGGTCCTGCCAGGTCAGCTCCTCGTCCGGGACGAGCGGGCCGAGGTAGCGGCTGACCGGACCCATGTCGCGGTGCAGCAGCTTGAACCAGGCCCGCGCGAAGGCGTCCGCGAGCTCGTCGGGGTTCTCGTGGAACCGCTGCGAGATCTCACGGTACGCGGGGTCCTGGACCATCGACAGGTCCGTCGTCAGCATCATCGGCGGGACCTTGGTGGACGGATCGTGCGCCATCGGCACGAGGTCCTCATCCTCGATGTCCTTCGGCGTCCACTGCTTCTTGCCGGCGGGGCTCTCGGTCAGCTCCCACTCGTACTTGAACAGCATGTCGAAGTAGCCGGTGTCCCACCGGATCGGATCCGGGGTCCAGGCACCTTCGAGGCCGCTGCTGATGGTGTCGTCACCCTTGCCGGTGCCGTGGGTGCTCTTCCATCCCAGGCCCTGCTGCTCGAGCGACGCACCCTCCGGCTCACGCCCGACGAAGGACTCCGGGGCTGCTCCGTGGACCTTGCCGAAGGTGTGACCGCCGGCGATCAGCGCGACGGTCTCCTCGTCGTTCATGGCCATGCGGCCGAACGTCTCACGGATGTCGTGGGCTGCGGCGACCGGATCGGGGTTGCCGTTCGGGCCCTCGGGGTTGACGTAGATCAACCCCATCTGCACGGCACCCAGCGGGTTCTCGAGTTCACGGTCGCCGCTGTAGCGCTCGTCACCGAGCCAGACGCTCTCCGGGCCCCAGTAGATGTCCTCCTCAGGGGCCCAGATGTCCTCGCGACCGAAGGCGAACCCGAAGGTCGGCAGGCCCATGTGGTCGATGGCGCGGTTGCCGGCGAAGACCAGCAGATCGGCCCAGGACAGCTTGTTCCCGTACTTCTGCTTGATCGGCCACAGCAGACGACGCGCCTTGTCCAGGTTCGCGTTGTCCGGCCAGCTGTTGAGGGGCGCGAAGCGCTGCGCGCCGGTCCCGCCACCACCGCGGCCGTCCTCGACCCGGTAGGTCCCGGCGGCGTGCCAGGACATACGGATGAACAGCGGTCCGTAGTGGCCGTAATCGGCTGGCCACCACTCCTGCGATTCGGTCATCAGGGCGTCGACATCGCGCGTCAGCTCATCGATGTCGAGCTCAGCGAACGCGTCCTCGTAGTCGAAATCCTGGCCAAGGGGGTTGGCGGCGGGGTGGTTCTGGTGGAGGATCCGCAGGTTCAGCTGGTTCGGCCACCACTTCTCGACCGATGGGCCGTCGGTGGTGGTGCGGGCTCCGGTGATCGGGCATTCGCTCGCGTGGTCTGCCACGTCATGCTCCTCGTGCTGGAGGTGGATGCTCTTCATGTCAGGAGGTCCGTCGTCAGCGGTCTCCCGCTCCGCTCAGGACCACTCCGGACGTGTCCCGAAGTTGGAATGGGTCCAGACTAGCATCCGGTTCCCGCTACCCTCACCCCGGCCAGAAGGAGGCAACGACCACGTGATAGCCCTGATCGACCGGCTCCGCGATCGCGGGTGGCGCCTCACCGCGCAACGTCGCGTCATCGCCGAGACCCTGACGGGCGACCACGTGCACCTGACGGCGGACGAGGTACTCGCGCGGTCACGCGCAGCCCTGCCCGAGGTCAGCCGCGCCACCGTCTACAGCACGCTGAACGAGCTGGTGGGTATCGGCGAACTGCTCGAGATCACCCACCCGGACGGTCGCAAGCGCTACGACCCGAACGTCGCGGAACGACACCACCACCTGCTGTGCGTCGAGTGCGGACAGATGCTGGACGTCCGTGCGGACGACCCGCAGCTCCCTGCCGACCAGCGGCACGGCTTCGAGGTACTGGACGTCGAGGTGACCTTCCGCGCCCGCTGCCCGGAGTGCGCCACCGGAGCGTGAGACAACCGCCAGACGCGGTGCTGTAGGCGTAGCTGGTGGATCGGTCGAGGCTCTCGACGACGGCCAGGGCGGGAGCGGCCGGGGCCACGACGACGGAGAGCGCCCCGAGCCTGTGGGGAACGGCTCGGGGCGCCCTGGGTGCTACGGCGTGTGCCGTTGCGTGGTCACTCGTGCGTCGGCGTGAGCACTACGAGGAGACAAGGCAATCTCTTGCCAAGATCACGAGCAGCCGCTGGTCGTGCCGCAGGACTCACAGACGTGGCAGGCGCCTGCCCGCTTCATCTTGATCCCGCACTCGAAGCACATCGGTGCATCGTGATCGACCGGGATCGTCGACGCTGCAGCTGGCCGGACCGGCTCGGCCTTCGCGACCTGGTCGGCCGTCGGGGCGGCAGGCACGGCGGGCTCGTCGCCGTAGCCCTCGTCGAGCATCCGGGTCCGCTCCTCCAGCGAGTAGATCCCTAGCGCCTCGCGCTTGTCGTACGGGAGGTACTCCAGCGCGAGCTTGCGGGCCAGGAAGTCCACGATCGAGGTGGAGAAGCGGATCTCTGGGTCGTCGGTCATACCGGCGGGCTCGAAGCGCATGTTCATGAACTTGCTGACGTACGCCTCGAGCGGCACCCCGTACTGCAGCCCGATCGACATGCTGATCGCGAAGGCATCCAGCAGACCCGACAGCGTCGAGCCCTGCTTGCCGAGCTTCACGAACAGTTCACCGATGCCATCGCCCGGGTACTCACCGGCGGTGATGTAGCCCTTGGCGTCACCGACCATGAACGAGATCGTCTGGGACGGTCGGGTCTTCGGCAGCTTGCGCCGCTGCGGTACGTAGGTGAGCTGCTCCTCAGCTGGGGCCTCGGCCGCCGCCTTCTTCGACACCGACAGCGGCTGGGCGACCTTGCAGTTGTCGCGGTAGATCGCGATGGCCTTGATGCCCATCTTCCAGGCATCGAGGTGCAACTGCTCGACGTCCTCGACCGTCGCCTGCTCGGGGAGGTTCACGGTCTTGGAGATGGCCCCGCTGATGAACGGTTGGGCGGCCGCCATCATCCCGACGTGGCCCATGTAGTGGATCGCGTCGTCGCCCATCGCGCACTGGAACACCTTGGTGTGTTCGGTCTTCAATGCCGGCGCGCCGTGGATCGTCTTGTTCTCGGCGATGTAGGCGATGATCGCCTCGACCTGCTCCTCCTCGTAGCCGAGGTGGCGCAGAGCTGACGGCACCGACTGGTTCACGATCTCGATCGAGGCCCCACCGACCATCTTCTTCATCTTGACCAGGCCAAGGTCGGGCTCGATCCCGGTGGTGTCGCAGTCCATCATCAGACCGATGGTGCCGGTCGGTGCGAGCACGGTCGCCTGCGCGTTGCGGTAGCCGTGCTCGCGCCCGAGCTCCAGCGCCTCGTCCCACGCGATCCGCGCGGCCTGCATGAGGTCGGCTGGCACCGGACGCGGGTCGATGTCGTCGACCGCAGCACGGTGCTTGCCGATCACCCGCAGCATCGGCTGCTCGTTCTTGGCGTAGCCCGCGTGCGGCCCCTTGACCTTCGCCAGCTCCGCGGAGGTGCGGTAGGCGTGGCCGGTCATCAGAGCGGTCAGCGCACCACCCCACGCGCGGCCCTCGTCGGAGTCGTAGGGCAGCCCGATCGACATCAACAGGCCACCGAGGTTGGCGTAGCCGAGCCCGAGCTCACGGAAGTCCAGGGCGTTCCTGGCGATGCTCTCGGTCGGGTAGCTCGAGTACCCGACGATGATCTCCTGCGCGGTGAACACGATCTCGACGGCACGCTTGTACGCCTGGACGTCGAAGCGTCCGGCGTCGTAGTCGTAGAACCTCTTCAGGTTGAGGCTGGCGAGGTTGCACGCCGAGTTGTCGAGGTGCATGTACTCGCTGCACGGGT
Organism: Nitriliruptoraceae bacterium; assembly: GCA_003563915.1. Lineage (GTDB taxonomy): Bacteria > Actinomycetota > Nitriliruptoria > Nitriliruptorales > Nitriliruptoraceae > CSSed11-175R1. The sequence continues at coordinate 37,180 of PWTE01000295.1, read as the reverse complement.
TGGAGCCGTTGATACGGCCCGACTCGGGCGAGGTGTGCCAGTCGTTGATCGTGTCGTCGTACTGCAGCCCCGGGTCGGCGCACTCCCAGGCGGCCTGCGAGATCTGGCGCATGACGTCGCTGGCGTCCTTCTCCTCGATCACCTCGCCGGTGGTGACGGCGCGCACCGGGTAGGTGGTGCCCCGCTCGTACGCCTGCATGAACTCGTCGGTGACCCGCACCGAGTTGTTGGCGTTCTGGTACTGGATCGACGCGTAATCCTCGCCGTCGAGGTCCATGTCGAAGCCGGCCTCACGCAGGACCCGGACCTTCTTCTCCTCGCGCGCCTTGGTCCAGATGAACTCCTCGATGTCTGGGTGGTCGACGTTGAGGATCACCATCTTGGCGGCACGACGGGTCTTGCCCCCGGACTTGATCGTGCCCGCCGACGCGTCCGCGCCGCGCATGAAGCTGACGGGACCCGAGGCTTCGCCCCCGCCCTTGAGGTTCTCCTTGGACGAGCGGATCGTCGAGAGGTTGATGCCCGCGCCGGAGCCACCCTTGAAGATCGTGCCTTCCTCGACGTACCAGTTGAGGATGGACGACATCGTGTCCTCGACGGCGAGGATGAAGCACGCGGAGCACTGCGGCTTCTCCTCGACGCCCACGTTGAACCACACCGGCGAGTTGAAGGCGGCCTTCTGGTGGACCAGCAGGTGCTTGAGTTCGGCGTTGAAGACCTGGGCCGAGGCCTCGTCGGTGAAGTACCCGCCATCGATGCCCCAACGCGTGATGGTGTCGGCGACCCGGTCGATCATGTGCTTGACCGAGGACTCGCGCTCGGGGGTGCCCAACGTGCCGCGGAAGTACTTCTGCGAGACGATCTGCGTGGCCATCATCGACCAGCTCTTGGGGAACTCGACCCCACGCTGCTCGAACGAGACGCTGCCATCACGCCAGTTGGTCAACACCGCGTCGCGCAGCTCCCACTCGAGCTCGTCGTAGGGATGCACACCCTCCTGGGTGAAGTAGCGCTGGACCTCGAGACCCTGCCGGTCCCCCGTCTGGACGACACGCAGAGCGCCCGTCTCGCCGGTCTCGGTCAGATCGGTGGTGACGACCACCTCGTTGTCCGCGTGGGTCTTGGCCATGGATGGTGCTCCTCGTCTCTCGGTCCGGGGGCCACCCCGGTTACCTCGCCGTCACTCGCTGTCCGTCACGGCTGTCGCTGCGGTCCGTCGGTCCCGCAGCGCCACCCCCGTAACTACATGGATGGAAGCCGAGCGCGCACTGAACCTCGCGCGCGATCGAACCGCAAGCACCTTGACACGTCCTCCGTTCCCGTGGGCCCACAACCGGTAGGGGCCAGATGCCCGCTTCAACCACAACATCTGGTGTTTCCACCGCCTTTCCTCCGCCCGTCCCCCGCTCCGTCAACAGCCGAGACGGCGGTTTTCCACAGTCAGGCCCACTGCTCGCCCTCCGCAAGCAGCGCGCACTCCGCGCAGACGGTGTGACGTAGCGGACAAGGGCCCGACCCCGCGATGGGCGGTCCGACCGCGCGGAACTCCGGCCGACGGCCACTCGTCTAGCCTCACGCCCACAGGGCCTGCGCCCGAGCAACGAGGGAGACCGTGATCGACCGCCAGCACCGCCCACCGGAGCCCGGGATCGCCCGGGTCCCGCCGTGGTTGGCGACCTCCGCCGCCTGGGCATGGCGACTCCTCCTACTGCTGCTCGGGTCGACCCTGGTCCTGATGGTCCTGGTCCGGCTGTACGTCGTGACACTGCCGGTGATCATCGCGCTGATCCTGGCCACCCTGTGTGTCGGCCCAGCCCGGTTCCTGGAACGCCTCGGGTTGCCCCGCATCCTCGCCGCGTCAGTGGTGGTCTTCGGAGGCATCGCCGCCGTCGTCGGCGTGTTCGTCGTCCTGGCACCCCAGTTCGTCGAGGAGGGCCGCAAGCTCGGACCGACGATCGCGGAGGCGGTCGAGCGGCTCTTCATCTTCCTCGAGGAGAACTTCGGCTGGGACCGTGAGGAGATCATGGCCCTGATCGACGACGGGGTCGACGCCCTCCTCGAACAGACCGGGCAGATCGCCACCCAGGTCGCCGCGGGAGCGGCCCTCGTCGTGCAGGGGATCGTGGCGCTGGTCCTGGCCGTCATCCTGCTGTTCTTCTTCGTGAAGGACGGCAAGCAGATCGTCGACTGGATGATCGCACGCACCCCAGCACAGCACGAGGAGACCGTCCGCGCGGTCGGACGACGGGCCTGGACCGCGTTGACCGGGTTCGTCCGAGGGACCGCGGCCATCGCACTGATCGATGCGATCGGTATCGGCATCGGCTTGGCGATCGTCGGTGTGCCCCTCGTGCTGCCGATCGCCGTGCTGGTCTTCCTGGGCGGGTTCATCCCGGTGATCGGCGCCTTCATCACCGGCCTGATCGCCGTACTGGTCGCCCTCGCAACCGCTGAACCTGATGCCGCCTTCCAGACCGCCCTGATCGTGCTGGCGATCGTCGTGGGCGTGCAGCAGTTCGAATCCAACGTGCTCCAGCCGGTCATCATGCGTCGGGCCGTCTCGCTCCATCCGGTGGTGGTGCTCGCCGTCCTGACCGCCGGCGCCGCGTTGATCGGGATCATCGGTGCCTTCCTCGCGGTCCCCATCGCCGCGGTCGCGGCGGCCGTCGGGAACGAACTCCGACTGCGGTACGAGGCTGCCCAGGCCGACGGCCCGCCCGAGGACCCTGGTCCGGACACCGACCCTCCGCCCGATCCGCCGATCTACCCTCCGTCGGACGACGAGCCGGCAGCCTCTGAGCACCAGCCGGACCGCCCGCCGGCTCCCCTGCCCGAGGATGGCGTCCAGACCCAGGAGATCCGGGCCTAGCGCGGCGTCGGCGGGCTCACTCCTGTGCCTGGTCCACGGCGATCGCCGTACCGGTCCCTGGCACCCCCCAGCCCGGCGCGTGACGGTCCCACGGCACCAGTGACTCGAGCAGACGGGCCACCGCCAGCACCAGGCTCTCCCGCCCCGGGCCCGCGACGATCTGCACGGACAGGGGACGTCCCCCGTCGTGCCACAGCGGCACGACGGCCGCCGGCAGGTCGGCCAGGTTCCACGCGAACAGGAAGGGATAGGTGGAGAGGTTCGAGGCGACGTTGGCGACCCAGGTCTTGGCGTGCCACTCCGACGCCGCCGGCTGAGCTCGAGCGAACGCCGGGGTGATCAACACGTCGTGGTCACGGAAGAAGGGAGCGACCCGGGTCCGCCAGTTGATGGCATCCTCCTCGTCGACAGGACGCACCCGCGCGAACTGCTCCCCCCGGGTGATGTGCGACCGGGTACGCGCCTGTAGCTGGTCGCGATCGAGCTCGAGGAGCTCCACGTCGCGCGCCGCCGCCTGCGTCCAGCGCGAGATGACCGCCTGGACGCTGGACGGGTCGTAGGGCGGATCCTCCCGGTGCACGTCGTGACCAGCATGGTGCAACAGACGGCCAGCCTCGATGGCGGCTTCCCGCCACGCCGAGGTGACGACGACCCCCGGCGCCGGCGAGCGGAAGGACACCGCGACACGCAGGCCGTCGGGAACCTCGACCAGATCCCGGAGGTGGTCGGTCCCCGCGATGACATCCAGCCCGAGCGCGACGTCCTCGACGGTCGTCGCGATCGGCCCGAACCGACTCATGCCGAACCAGTGATGCTCCCCTGCGAGCACGTCCGCCGCGAGATCGGCACCCGGCCGGATCCCGACCGCACCGTTCGCCGCCGCAGGGATCCGCACCGAGCCGAGCCCATCGTTGGCCAATGCCAGCGGAACGACGCCAGCCCCCACGGCGGCTCCGGAGCCACCCGACGATCCCCCGGCGGTCCGGGTCGGATCCCAGGGGCTGACCGCGATACCAGCAGGGTCATCCGCGGTCCCCCACAACGAGAGCTCGGGACAGCGGGTCTTGCCGAGGACGACCGCACCGGCGTCGCGGAGCCGTCGGACCACCTCGTGATCCTCGGTCGCCGGCTCGTCAGAGGTCGCGAGCGAGCCGTGACGGGTCGGTTCGCCGGCCACGTCCACGACGTCCTTGATGGCGATCGGCACCCCCGCGAGGGGCAGCTCCGCACGGTCGTCCCGGGCATCGATGGCCTCGGCATCCTCGAGCGCCCCTCGTCGTCGCACAGAGACGAACGCCCCCAGTCGGTGCTCGACGCCGGCAAGGTGGTCGAGGTGCGCCCGTGCGACGGCGACCGCGGTGACCTCACCGTCCTGGACCGCCCTGGCTAGGTCCGTTGCAGACCGCCCGACAAGCTGCATCCTCGCACCTTCGTCTCGTCCGGACAGGCCACCTTAGGAGCACGATGGTCGCCCTCGCCACCGGGGCGCACCCGAGCGTCTGAGCAGGTCACAGGGCGGCAGTACCCTGACCGGTAGCTGGGACCGCGGGGGATCGGTCGCTACCTCGATCCACCCGACCGGCTCGCCGCTGCGGAGCGGCCCCCGGCGCGTTCGAACGTCCTCCACGACCAGGATCACCCTGTGCACGACCATGACCAACGACCCGAGGTCCACCTCCGTGTCCTCGTCCCGGATGACGCCGAGTGGGTCGTCTCCGTGGACGAGGGCACCGCGACCCCGCTCGCCCCCTCCCACGGATGGGAGGTGGGCAAGCTGCGGGCCGAACTGGACGAAGGCCTCTGGGCGTCCGACGATCGCTGGGCCTGGGGTGTGATCGTCGACGGTCATCCAGCAGGTTTCGCGCTCGTCCGAGGCCTGGAATCCGGCGACGCGCGACTCTCACTGCGGCTGTCACCTTCGGTCCGTGGGCGCGGGGCCGGTCGCGAGGTACTCCGGCAGTTGGCCGACCACCACTTCTCCGCGTCACCGGACCTGACCCGGCTGACGGGTCGCGCGCACGAGCACAACATCCCGATGCAGCGTGCTTTCAACGCGGCTGGGTTCCGGATGGAGGCGCGCTACCGCGAGTCGTTCCAGCAGGCCGACGGTCGCTACGCCGCGGAGTGGGGCTACGCGCTGACCCGCTCGGATTGGGACGACGGCCGTCACCGCGCGGGCGCCCAGGGCTACGACCTCCACGGGCTGGTCTTCGAGCTCGAGGACGGCGACGACCACGACGGGCTGACGTTGCGCTTCCTCCAGGAGGGACGGCGCGCCATCGCGAGGTACGACGCGCAGCACCTCGCCGAGGGGGAGCTGGCCGGCATCCTGGTCCGCGACCTGCTCGAGTACCGCTTCGTCCACCTGGATGAGTCGACCGAGGGGACCCGGCAACGAACCGGGCGGGGCCGCTCCCAGGTCCAACGTCGCGAGGACGGTCGCCTGGAGCTGATCGACACGTGGTCCGCAGACCACGGAGCCCACGGCCGCCGGCTGCTGGTGGAACGGCGCGAGAGCTGAGGCGCTCCTCGCTCGCTCAACCCTGCGCCACCGCCTGTGGGACCGCGATCTGCAGGGCGGAGGCCACGGCGTAGGTGATGCCGTCCTCATCGACCAGTGCCCCACGAGCGCGCAGCTTGCGGCCATCGGCCTCGTCGAACCGGGCGACGGTCCGCAGCGGTTCCATCACCGGAGCGTCCCGGTAGAAGCGCAGATGGAAGCCGGCCAGCAGCGGTCCGGCGAGACCGAGCGCCTCGACCTCGTGCATCGACGCCCAGACCGTGGGACAGTCGAGCACCGCGGAGACCACGACCGGATCGACCGTGTAGCGCTCGCCGGCCAGCACCTCGTCCGCGACCCACGGTTGCACCACCGCACCCTGTCGATGGTGGCGGGGGTGGATCCGCTGCCCGTGGGCATGGGACGGCTCAGGTCCGCAGACCCAGCAACCGGGGAAGATGTGCTGCGGCTCCGGTTCGGGAAGCGGGACGGTCGCGAGTTCCAGCAGATCGAAGGCCCGCGCGGCAGGCTCGTGTCCGGCGAGTTCGACCTCGGCACTGACGAGGCGGGTCTCGCCGTCCCAGGTCTCGACCTCGTAGCGGGCGGTGGCCTCGCTGGGCCGGACCCGCGCTTCGAGCACCTTGCCGAGGGGGGTCGGCTTGTGCAGGCGGGCATCGACGGCGGTGACCGGTGCGCCGAAACGATCCGCGAGACGGGCAGCTGCCATCGTCACTCCGGCCGAGAAACCGCCCTGGAGGACACCGGGGGGGCCGTCGAGCCCGTGGGGGGCGTACAGCTCCCGGACCAACCACCCGTCGCGCACCGCGGCATCGGCGCTGAGCTCGATGCCCAGCGCCTCCGGGCCGGCAGGCAGCGTCGGTGAGCGCATACCGACACCGTAGTCGTCTGAGGGTGCTCGTCACCGCGCCGGCTGGGTCCTAGCGTTCGAGCCCACCCCGGGTGAAGGAGCGTGGCCGGCATGCGTTGTCCCACGTGCGGAACCGATGACGACCGTGTGGTCGACTCGCGCCCTGGCCCGGACGGGCTGGCGATCCGGCGACGTCGGGAGTGCCGGAGCTGTGGGGCCCGCTTCACGACCTTCGAGCGGATCGAGCTGCCAGAGCTGACCGTGCGCAAACGGTCCGGCGATGTGCTGCCCTTCTCCCGTGCCAAGGTGCTCGACGGCATGTTGCGCGCCGCCAAGGGCCGCGTCGCGACCGCCGAGCTCGAACGTGCCGCCATCCAGGTCGAGACCGCGCTGCGGTCGAACGGCAGCCGCGAGGTCAGCTCCGAGCAGGTGGGCCTGCAGGTGCTGAGCGAGCTCCGTGAGCTGGACCCGGTGGCCTACGTCCGCTTCGCGTCGGTCTACAAGGACTTCCAGGGTCCTGAAGACTTCGAGAAGGAGCTATCTACCCTACGGAAGGAAGCGCCTCCGAAGGAGCGCTGACGAGCGAGCCGCGACCGCTGGGTCAACGTGCGGGGAGCAGCACCACCGTCCAGGCGTCGACGTCGGAGGCGTTGAGCTGGTTGAGGTCCTTGATCGCGGTCAGCTGCGCACGCGGGTCCACCCCGTCGGGCGCCGTGGAGACCGCGACGTCCCAGAGCGTCTGTCCCGGCTCGATGATGACGTGGCCAGCGACCCGGTCCTCCAGGTCGGCCGACGCACCGACCCGACCGATGCCGGCGATCGCCAGCACGATCAGGACGAGGAGGATCACGAGCGCGCCGGAACGTCGGCGCCAGACGGACGCTCGCGACGGCGGAGGCGTGACCAGGCGCAGGTGTGGTCGGTGGCCGCCCGGGCCACGGGGTGCCGCACCGGAAGCCGGATCGGGGCAGGGAACACCGGGAGGTGCCGGTGGTAGCGACGGAGCGGCGAGGGTGTTCACGGAGCGACCTCCTGGACGGGCGAGCCCGCGGTGCCGGGACGTTCGGTGCTGGTGTGGGAGACGCTACGGACCGGGTGTGACATCGAGGTTCGGCCGTGGGGAGAACCCGGTGCTCGAACGCCTGTTCCCCCAGTGAAGCGAACGCGCGTTCGATGGTCAAGTCCCCTCCCGAACACCGGTTCGCGCGAACGGATGTTCGCATCCGATCAGCCTGGCTGCTACGGTGCACCCGAACGCGGGTTCGGGTTCGGGTCCCGGCACCCGACCAGATCGCACCCGACCAGATCGCACCCGGACAGATGGCACCCGACCAGATGTCGCCCGACCGGACCTGACCGACCAGACGTCACCGAACCGAGCTGGTGGCGCAGGACAGCGGAGGAGGGACCATGGCTCCCGTCGAACCGACCCAGGACCCCGCGAAGGACGTGGCGTCCCCGGCGAACACCCCGGATCTGACCTCGCGACAGCGATCGATCCTCGAGATGATCCACCGTCACGTGGAGGCACATGGCTATCCGCCCTCGGTACGCGAGATCGGTGACGCGGTCGGGCTGCGCTCCCCTTCATCGGTGCATGCGCAGCTCGAGACGCTGGAGGCCAAGGGGTACCTCCGACGCGACCCCACCAAGCCACGGGCGCTGGAGATGGGCCGCGATCCGGAGACCTCGCTGGAGATGCGACCGGCCTCGGCACGTAACGTGCCGCTGCTCGGCGAGATCGCCGCTGGCGGACCGATCCTCGCCGAGGAGCACGTCGAGTCGGTGTACGCGCTGCCGAAGGAACTGGTCGGCGACGGCCAGCTGTTCATGCTCAAGGTACGCGGCGACTCGATGATCGACGCGGGGGTGCTGGACGGCGATCTGGTGGTCGTCCGCGAGCAGCCCAAGGTGGAGCAGGGCGAGATGTGCGCCGCGCTGATCGAGGGCGAGGCGACGGTGAAGTTCTTCCGACGGACCAAGGCCGGGGAGGTCTTCCTCGATCCGGCCAACGAGGCCTACGAGCCGATCCCCGTCGGCGAGGATCAGGCCGCCACCGTGATGGGGAAGGTCGTCAGCATCCTGCGTTCGGTGCGGTGACCGGCCGACGTACGCTGCGCTGAAGTCCGGAGCCGTCGCCGCCGATGCTCCGGAGGACCATCCCTCGTGCAGTGGAGGCGGGCGTGAACCTCGATCGGCTCCTCGGTCTGGCCGTCGGCATGCTGAGTGTGCTGGTCGTGGGCGTGATCCTGATGACGCAGGCTGCCCCGTCCGAGGTGGGTCCGGACCGCGCTGCCGCGGCGTACATGCTCGAACTGGTCAACGAGGTCCGCGCCACGGAGGGCCTCGCTCCCCTGGAACCAGCTGCGGACATCACCGTGGTCGCCGAGCGCTGGTCGGCACAGATGGCCGACGACCAGGACATGCGCCACAACCCCGACTTCGCGGACGAGATCTGCTGCTGGTTGCTCGCGACGGAGAACGTCGCCTGGAGCGAACCGCACCGGATCTGGCGGCCCGGCGATCCGGTGCGGCGGATCACGGACGAGCTCCACGAGGCCCTGCTGTCGTCACCGTCCCACCGTGAGAACCTGCTCGATGCGTCGGTCGACCAGGTCGGCATCGGCATCCACGTCGACCGCGATGGCAACGTGTGGATCACACAGAACTTCCGGAGGGCGACGCAGACCGCGCCGAGTTGATCGCTCGGCACTCCGCCACCGCCAGTTCGACCAGCACCTGCGCGATCGGTCCGAGCCCGACGAGAGGTGCGCTGAGCTCATCCCCACAGACCTCGACGAGCCACCCTTCCCGATCGACGGTCGTTCCCGCCCCGATGATCTCCGCGTACCCGCTCGCGGCGAGGAACCCCCGCTCGGCGTGGTCCCCCGAGATGAGCGTGGCGTGGAACGCTTCACCAGCGAGTGCGGTCCGACTGGCGGGGTAGTCCTCGAGCTCGAACGCCACGCCGGGCTGGTAGGTGCGTGCGCCGCGCTCGTCCAGCCGCACACGATCCCGGTTGCGCTCGATCGTCAGGGGCCCGCCATCGATGCTGCGGGAGACCGCCCACGCTGCGGCGTCGGTCACGTCGTGCAGTGCCGTCGCGACGGCGCTGAGACGATCGACCGTGCTCTGCGGTGTCTCGCGGAGCCGCAGGAGTGCGAGTTCGATCACCTCGGCGGTGACCTCCTCCGACGACCGCTCCGGTTGCTCCCATCGCGACGAGTGCGATCGCACGTCACGTCCCGCGCGCTTCACGCGGTACTGCGCGGCGTCGGCCAGCCGCAGCAGCGCACGTGCAGCGGCGTACGCACTCGGCGCGTCACCGGGCCGCTGCCGGGCCACGGCGAAGCCACAGGACAGCCCACCGCCGAGCTCCAGTTGCTCTGCGGCGTGTGTGACCCGGCGGGTGATCGCTTCCAGTTCGACGTCGTCGACGCCCTCGACCACGAGGCAGAACTCGTCACCTCCGATCCGGGCGGCAAGCGCCCCGGGGTAGTGACCGATCTCCGTGGCCAGGATGCGAGCAACGTCCCGAAGCAGCCGATCCCCGGCAGGATGTCCCTGGTCGTCGTTGACCGCTTTCAACCCGTTCACGTCGCACAGGATCGCCGCCACCGGCGTGGGGAGCGGATCGCGCTCGAAGACCGCCTCCAGACGATCGTCCACCGAACGACGGTTGCCCAGCCCGGTCAACGCGTCGCGGTAGGCGAGCGCCTCCAGTGCGCTGCGCTCCTCCATCCGGGCCAGCGTCGAGCCCACCATGCCAGCGAGGGCCTCCGACGCGGCGAGATCCTCGGCGGTGAAGTCCTCGGCCCCCTTCCCCCGGAAGACCGCGAGCGCACCCCAGATGTCCCGGTCGACCACCAACGGGACGATCAGCATCGCCTGTTTCCCGAGCGCGCCGAGCAGACGGCGTTCCGGCTCCCGTAGCCCCGGGTCGAGCAGCGTGCCGAACCACGCGGTCGCACGCTCTGCGTCGACGGTCAGCTGGGGGAAATCAGCGAGCGGGTAGGTCTCGTCCTTCGGACGCTCCTCCTCCCAGCTGGCCAGGTCGCCGACGTTGCGCAGGACCCGGACCACGCCCCGCGCGGGATCGAGCCGGGTGAGCGACACACTGGCGCCCTCGATCAGGTCGAGCGTCAGGCGGGAGACCGAGTCGAAGGCAGCATCGACAGAGCCCACGGCCGCGAGCTGATGACTGGCATGGGCGAGGGCTGCCAGCCGTCGGTACGTCCCGTCGTCGACCACCCGACCCCTCGCCGTCGCGCGGCCCGCCGCGCTGCGGTGCCGCTTCTCCAGGATGTCGGCATGAACGACGCCGACCTTCAGCGTTCGAGGTCAGGGGTCTCCCAGTCTTCGGGCTCCGGCCTCAGCGGATCCTCGTCGAGGTACTCCCGCAGCGACAGGACGACGTCCTCGTCCAGGTCCGCGACCAACCGGGTCCCGGTTGCGTCATGGTCCTCGTCGAGGACCTGACCACGCCGATGCGCCAGCGCGACCAGGTCCTGGCGTTCGTAGGGCACGTGCGCGGAGACGCGGTAGCGCTCGACGGGCAAGCGGTTGCCGATCCGCTCGAGCACCCCGTCGATGCCCTCACCCGTCCAGGCCGACACGAGCACCGGATCGTCGTGCCGCTCGCTCTTGACGTGGCGTACGAGGGCATCGAGGTGATCGGGGTCGGCCCGGTCGATCTTGTTGAACACCAGCTGCTGCGGGACCCGATCGGCACCGATCTCCTCGAGGACCTCCAGGACCGCCACGATCTGGGACTCGGCCTCGGGGTGCGAGGCGTCGACGACGTGGAGGAGCAGGTCGGCCTCAGCGGACTGTTCGAGCGTCGAGGTGAAGGCTTCGACCAGACCGTGCGGGAGCTTGCGGACGAAGCCGACCGTGTCGGTCAGCACGACGTTGCGCCCGTCCTCCAGTGGGAGCCGCCGAACGGTCGCGTCCAGGGTCGCGAACAGCTTGTCCTCGACCAGCACCTCGGCTCCGGTAAGCCGGTTCAGGAGCGAGGACTTGCCCGCGTTGGTGTAGCCGACCAGCGCCACGGTCTGGGTGCGGTTGCGGTCGCGCTCGGCGGACTTCGTCGCACGGATCCGCGCGAAGTCCGCCAGATCGCGCTTCAGCTTCGCCACCCGACGCATGATCCGACGACGGTCGACCTCGAGCTGGGTCTCGCCCGGACCGCGTCCGCCGATGCCCACCCCGCCGGCTGCACGTCCGCCGGCCTGACGTGACAGCGCCTCTCCCCAGCCACGCAGCCTGGGCAACAGGTAGGTCAGCTGGGCGAGTTCGACCTGGGCCTTGCCTTCCTTCGAGGTGGCGTGCTGGGCGAAGATGTCGAGGATGACGATGGTGCGATCCAGCACCTTCTGGCGGACGATCTCCTCGATCGTGCGCTGCTGTGCCGGAGCGAGGTCGTCGTCGAAGACCACGGCGTCTGCGCCATGGGCCGCGACCAGGTCGCGCAGCTGCTCCACCTTCCCGCGTCCGATGTAGGTCGCGGCATCCGGGGCATCACGACGCTGGATCACCCGGTCGACGACCTCGCCGCCAGCGGTCTCGAGCAGGCTCGTGAGCTCGTCGAGGGAGGCTTCGACCTCCTCGCTGCTGCGGCCCGGGAGCTGGACCCCGACGATCACCGCGGCTTCGACCCGTCGGATGATGTCGACGCCCTCACGCGGGGCGCCGTCCTCGATGACCTCTCGTTGGCGGCGGCGCTGGGCCGCACGCGTGAGTTGTTCCTCGGTCAGGCCATCGGTCAGGTCGGTGGAGAGGGGGCGTGAGCGATCCAGCAGGTCACCTCGCGTCGGGGTCGGTGGCGTGAGTGAGCCACGCCGGGGCGAGCCGGCCCGTGGCGATCTCCACCGCCGGACCGGTCATGATCACCGTCCCGCCGGGACGGTAGGAGACGTGCAGCACACCGCCGGGTAGGTGGACCACGACCTCGTCGTCCACGAGTCCCCGACGGTGCAGAGCGACCACGGCCGCGCACGCTCCGGTGCCGCAGGCAGCGGTCTCGCCCACCCCCCGCTCCCAGACCCGCAGCTTGAGTTCCGCGCCGCCGAGCACCTGGGCGAAGCCGATGTTGGCCTTGGCGGGGAACCGCGGGTGGGTCTCCAGTCTGGCGCCCAGATCCGCGACGGGAGCCCTGGCCACGTCGTCGACGAGCAGGACGCCGTGCGGGTTGCCCATGGAGACGACCGACAGCTCGACGGACCCACCAGGCAGCTCGACCTCGTGGGTCGATGCGGTGGGATCGCCGGTCTCGAAGGGCACCTCGACAGGGTCGAGGATCGGGGAGCCCATATCGACGCTGACCTCGGCGACCAGGCCGTGCCCATCGCGGTGGATCTGCACCCTCTTGACACCGCTGCGCGTCCCGATGCGCAAGGAACCGTCGGCATCAGGCGCCACGATCCCGTGATCGACGACGTACTTGGCGACGACGCGCACCCCGTTGCCGCACATCTCCGCGGTCGATCCGTCGGCGTTGCGGTGGTCCATGAAGACCTGGGCGTCTCCGTCACCCGGGGCCAGCCGGAGCACCCCGTCAGCGCCCACACCACGACGTCGGTCGCACAGCGCCCGCGTCAGCTGCGCCGACAGCGGGTGCTGGTCGTCGAGGTCCGCGAGCACGACGAAGTCGTTCGCGGTGCCGTGCGCCAGGGTGTACTCCATCCTCGACAGGATACGACGCTCGCTGCTGCACGTCGTGCGGATAGGTTGCATCGGGGCGGGATCGTGCTGACGGGCTCGAGCCATCCGAGAGACCGGGAGGGTCGCGTGGTCTGGGTCAAGCGAGGCTTGCTGGGGCTGGTGATGCTGCTGATCGTGGCCCTGCTCCTCACCGCGATCTCCGGGACCTGGATGGTCCGGCGTTCCTTCCCGAGCACCTCAGGCGAGGCTGAGCTGGTGGGCCTCACCGGCAGCGTCGACGTCTACCGCGACGCTCACGGCGTCCCGACGATCGTCGCCTCGTCCAGCGACGACCTCTTCCGGGCACAGGGATACGTCCACGCTCAGGACCGCTTCTGGGAGATGGACCTGCGCCGGCACGTGACCGCAGGCCGGGTCGCCGAGCTGTTCGGGGCCGACGCACTGGACACCGACCGCTTCATCCGCACCTTGGGGTGGAGGCGGGTGGCTGAGGCCGAACTCGAGCTCCTCGATGACGACACCGTGGCGATGCTGGAAGCGTACGCCGACGGGGTCAACGCCTGGATGGTGGACAAGCAGGGGAGCCAGCTGTCCTTCGAGCATGCGCTGTTGCGGGTGACGGGTGCCGGCGGGTACGTCCCCGAGCCCTGGACCCCGGTCGACTCCGTCGCGTGGCTCAAGGCGATGGCCTGGGACCTGCGCGCCAACCTCGAGGACGAACTGCTGCGCGCCCGCCTGCTCGATGTCGATCTCGGTGAGGGACGCAGCATGGACGACCTGTTCCCTGCGTTCCCCGAGGATCGGCATCCGGTGATCCTGCCCGCCGGCGGCGACGTGCGCGACGGCAGGTTCGTTCCTGGTAGCGGGGAGACCGGGCCCGAGGCGGCCGCCGTCGTCGCGGCCGCGTCACCTGGTGGCGCTACCGACGCGCAACGCCACGCTGCACTGCTGCGGAGCCAGGAGACCCGGACCGCCTTGGCCGCTGCCCACGACGCCCTGGCCAAGGCACCGGCCCTCCTCGGCGATCCAGGCAGCGACGGGATCGGATCGAACTCGTGGGTGATCGCCCCAGAGCGCTCGACCACGGGCACCGCGCTGCTGGCCAACGACCCCCACCTGGGACCATCCCAACCGTCGCTGTGGTACCAGATCGGGCTGCGCTGCGAACCCGTCGGATCGGACTGTCCGTACCAGGTCAACGGCTACTCCTTCTCCGGGGTCCCTGGCATCGTGATCGGGCACAACGCGCGGGTGGCCTGGGGGTTCACCAACCTGGGGTCGGATGTCGCCGACCTGGTGATCGAGCGCATCGACGGGGAGCGCTACCTCACGGAGGACGGGTGGGAGCCGCTGCAGATCCACGAGGAGACCCTGCGGGTCGCGGGCGGCGAGGACGTCACGCTCGAGGTCCGCGCGACCCGTCACGGACCGCTGTTCTCCGACGTGTCGGGATCCGGGTCCGAGGTGGCGGAAGGCTCGCTCGGTGCGGCAGCCGAGGAGGCGCCTGACGGGATCGAGCACGCCGTCGCCCTCCGGTGGGTCGCGCTCGATCCGGTCGCCACCATGGATGCCGTCCCGCGGTTCATGCGCGCGGAGGACTGGCCGAGCTTCCGGGAGGCCGCCAGCCGGTTCGACGTGCCGTCACAGAACCTGGTCTACGCCGACGTTGACGGCAACATCGGCTACCAGGCGCCCGGGCGCACCCCGATCCGACGAAGCGGCGACGGCACCCTGCCGCTGCCCGGCTGGACCGGTGAAGCGGGCTGGGAGGGCTTCCTCGACTTCGAGGAGCTGCCGTGGACGCTGAACCCCGAGGAGGGGTATCTGGCGACCGCGAACCAGCCGGTGCTGCCGCTGGGCAGCGATCCGTTCCTGCACGTGGACGTCTCGATGGGCCATCGGGCAGCGCGGATCGTCGAGCTCATCGAGTCACAGGCCCAGCACTCCCCCGACGATCTGCTCGAACTGCAGCTCGACAACCACAACGCGAACGCGGCGACCCTGGTGCCGGTCCTGACGGCACTGGACCCGCGCGGTGACGCCGGGGTGGCCGCGCTCCAGCAGGTCCTGGCTGATTGGGACCTACAGGACGATGCCGACGCGGCGGGTGGGGCAGCGTTCAACGCCACCTGGCGTCACCTGCTGGAGGTCGCGTACCACGATCTGCTGCCCGACTGGGCCTGGCCCGCCGGCGGTGGGCGCTGGTGGGAGATCATCCGCTCCCTGCTCGACGAACCCGACTCACCCTGGTGGGATGCGCCGGGCTACCCGGACCTGCTCGGCCGGGATGACGTTCTCCACGCCGCGATGGCCCGTGCGTACGACGAGATGGTCGACACCTTCTCCGAGGATCCGGCGGACTGGCGCTGGGGTGAGATGCACACCCTGACGCTGACCCACGGCACCTTCGGCGAGTCGGGCATCGCACCGGTCGAGCGCCTGTTCAACCGGGGACCGTTCGAGCTCGGCGGCGGCTCGGACATCGTCAACGCGACCGGGTGGACGGCACACCAGGGCTACGAGGTCAACTGGGTGCCGAGCATGCGCATGGTGATCGACCTGGGGGACCTGGATGCCGGACGGTGGATCCACATCTCGGGCCAGTCGGGTCGTCCTTTCCACCGTCACTACACAGATCAGGCCGAGCTGTGGCGGGACGGTCAGACGATCCCCCTGACGTTCTCCCTCGAAGCGGCTCAGGCCACCGCGGTGGACCAGCTCACCCTGACCCCGCGGTGACGTGAGCCCGGGTCAGTCGGTGAGCTCGACGAGTTGCGCGACAG
Organism: Nitriliruptoraceae bacterium; assembly: GCA_003563915.1. Classification (GTDB taxonomy): domain Bacteria; phylum Actinomycetota; class Nitriliruptoria; order Nitriliruptorales; family Nitriliruptoraceae; genus CSSed11-175R1. Next base: position 21,497 of record PWTE01000295.1, on the reverse strand, counting down.
CGTCGTCCAGCTCCGTCGGCTCGCAGCGAGGATCGGCCCGGAACCACGACCTCTGCCGACGCGCGTACCGCCAGGTCCTGCGGGCGATCACGTCGACCAGCTCGCTCCGATCGAGCTCGCCGTCCAGGGCCTGGAACGCCTCGGCGTACCCGATGGCCTGTTGGGCGGTGCGTGACAGGGGATGAGGCAGTGCACGCAGCGCAGCCGCCTCCGAGAGCAGGCCGCCCTCGACCATGCGGGCGGTCCGCACCGCGATGCGGTCACGCAAGGCATCGTGGGGTGGCTCGAGGTAGGCGACGTGCAGGTCCGGGTAGCGACCGTCGTACCGGTCCCACGCATCGTCGAAGGTCGAGAACCCTTCGCCGGTCAGTTCGATGACCTCGAGCGCCCGGATGGTCCGCCGGAGGTTCGCGGGATCGATCCGCTCCGCTGCGGCCGGGTCGCGTCCGACGAGTTCGCGGTAGGCGCCGTCGGGGTCGTCGCCCCACCGCTGCTCCAGCCGGCCACGCACCTTTGGGTCGGTCGGTGGGAAGCGCAGGTCGTCGATCACGGCACGCCAGTACAGCCCGGAGCCTCCCACGAGCAGCGGGGTGGCACCGCGGTCCTGGATCGCCGCGATGGCCGTGCGTGCCAGGTCCTGGAACTCGGCCACGGTGAGTTCGTCCCACGGGTCGAGCACGTCGATCAGGTGGTGGGGGACCTCCGCCCGCTCCTCGGGTGACGGCTTGGCCGTGCCGACGTCCATCCCCCGGTAGACCGTGAACGCGTCGACCGCGACGATCTCCGTCGGCCGCCCGGCGGCCCGCCGTTCGCGCGCCACCCGCAGCGCCACCTCGGACTTCCCCGACGCGGTCGGGCCCACCACCGCCAGCACCGTCATCGGTCAGCCGGCGACGAGCTGGCCGACCCCACGAGGGGCGAGGTAGTGCACCTCGGCGAAGGCCAGGTGATCGGGGGCTGCCAGTTGCAGGGCGACCACGATCGGCGCCCATCCGCGAGCGCGCACCCGCGCCGCGTCCTCGGGACCCAGCTGCGCGAAGGCGTCCGGGTCACCCGCCCGCACCGCCGCGACCGCGGCACCGTCCCACGACGTCGCTCCGTCGACGAGGTAGCCGGGGCTGCGCTCGGTGAGGGTGGCCGCGAGGTCGCCCGCGGCGATGACCGCGACCGTTCGCTCGACGGTGGCGAGCGCGCCAGCCAACCCGATGGCGATGTCGTGGAGGCTGCGGGCTGACGCTCCGCGTGGCACCGTGACAGGCGCCAGCGCCAGCTCGGGGCGGACCTCCGCGAGGAGGAGCGCGAGCACCGCTGGGTCACCGTCGAGACGGTCACTGCGGACACGTGGTGCCTGTCCACGGGAGGACACGGCAGCGAGCAGCTCACGATCGATGCGGACGTCGACACCGACCTGCGGGTAGCCGTACCCGGCGAGCGAGGCCCGGTCCGCGTCGTGCACCACCGATTCAGGTCCCCCGTCGAGGAGCAGCACCGTCTCCGCCTCCGGCAGCCGCTCCAGCACCCGCCGGACACGGTCACGGAGCGCGGCAACCTCGGCGACGTTCTCCGAGGGTTGCGCCGGTGAGGCTGCAGGCAACAGCAGCGGCGCCGCCGGGATGATCGACACCTCGTGACCGGCCATGCGTCGCTCCTTCGAAGTCAGCGGCCTACCTGCCCACGGTGAGGGCGGTTCAGCCCGTCATGACCGGCAGCGAACGGACGCCGGGGGTCACGGGCGCGTCCTGCGGCACGGCCCAGTCGTCGCCGTCCGCGATCGCGCGGGCCGCCGCGAGGCCAGCCGCGGTCCGCCGGACGGCGGTCGCCGGTCCTGCCAGGGCGTAGTTGTTCGCTGCCTCGACGACCCTGGCGTGGACGAGGTCGCCAGGAGCGAGTTCGGGGAGGACGCCGGGCACCAGATCGGGTGCGGGGAGGTGGACCAGGTGGTTGCCGCGGGTGCGGCCCGACCAGCGTGACGGGTCGCTCTTCGACGGCGACTCGATCAACAGCTCCTGGGTGGTCCCGACCAGCCGCTGGTGGGCCTCGAGGGAGTGCTGGCGAACCAGGCGCTCGAGCCGTTGGTAGCGGTCGGCGACGACGTCGGGTGGGACGAACCCGTCGGTCATGTCCGCGGCGGGCGTGCCTGGACGCGGGGAGTACTGGAAGGTGAAGGCCTGGTCGAAACGCACCTCCTCGACGACCTCGAGGGTCGCCTGGAAGTCCTCCTCCGTCTCGCCGGGGAAGCCGACGATGATGTCGGTGGTGAGGGCCGCGTCGGGGAGCAGGTCGCGCGTGCGCTCCACGAGGGTGAGGTAGCGCCGCCGGCGGTAGGAGCGGCGCATGCGGCGCAGCACGCGATCCGACCCGGACTGCAGGGGCAGGTGCAGATGCGGGCAGACGTTCGGGGTGTCCGCCATCGCCTGCAGCACGTCCTCGGTGAAGTCCCGGGGGTGGGGCGAGGTGAAGCGGACGCGTTCCAGGCCAGCGACGGTGCCGAGCTCCCGGAGCAACGGGGCGAACTGGCTCGCGCCTGCCAGATCACGGCCGTAGCTGTTGACGTTCTGGCCCAGGAGTGTGATCTCGACGACGTCGTCGTCGACCAGCGCCCCGACCTCGTCCATGATCTCGCCGAGACGCCGGGACCGCTCACGGCCACGCAGCGACGGGACGATGCAGAAGGTGCAGCTGTTGTCGCAACCGACCGAGATGGACACCCAGGCGTGGTGGCGGACGGTGCGTTTCGCCGGGAGCGCGGACGGGAAGGTCTCGAGCTGCTCGATCAGTTCCACGACGGGGACGGCGGCGGAGTCGGCCTCGGCCAGGAGCTGTGGGAGGCGCGGCAGGTTGTGGGTGCCGTAGACGACGTCGACCCACGGGGCGCGGTCAGCGACGGTGTCTCCGTCCTTCTGGGCGAGGCAACCACCAACGACGATGGTGAGGTCCTGACCGTCAGCCTGCCGTCGGTCCTTGACACTCTTCAGGTGGCCGAGCGTGCCGTAGAGCCGGTTGTCGGCGTTCTCCCTGACCGCGCAGGTGTTGAGCAGGACGAGGTCGGCGTCGTGCTCCGAGTCGGCACGGCGGTAGCCGAGGGTCTCGAGCATGCCGGCGGCACGGCCGGAGTCGTGCTCGTTCATCTGGCACCCGAAGGTGCGGATGAAGTAACGGCGAGCCATCGAGCGTTGCCTCGTGCGGGACCGGGGGATCTGGTCCGCGAAGGTAGCTGCTACGGACTACCGGTCAGCTCTGCGCCCGCGTGAAGACGCTGCGCTCCTCGTGGTGCTCGCGGTAGGTGCGGTCCTTGTAGGTGCCGCGACCGTTGGCGACGAGGAAGACCGTGATCAGACCTACCGCTGCGGCCGAGAGACCGCCGCCGGGTGTGAGGAAGAACAGCACGACCAGGGCCCCGAGGACCGCGTAGCCGAGCCATGCGCGTAGCACCGAGCGGCCGACGAACAGCGCCGCGACGATGAGCAGGCCCGGGATCCCGATCAGGGTCCACGTCTGGAGCACGTCCATACTGCACCTCCACTGGCGTGGTGACCAGGCTACCTCCGTGGTGACCAGCAACCACCATCTGTGGCCCCTGGCCGGCCTCGACGGCGGGCATCCAGGCCCGTCAGGTTCCCGCTCAGTGGCCCGCGCTGCGCTCGGGATCACGGCTGGCGAAGACGGCGTCGCGGGCGACCTTGCGTGCCAGTCCGTCGGGGTAGCCCCGGCGCGCCACGTAGGCTGCGACCCGTCGGAAGGCGGTATCGGTGGGTTCACCGGTCAGCCTGGCCGCCTTGCGGCTGGCCAGGTCGAAAGCTGCCGCGTGCGGGTCCTCGGTGTCCGCCGCTGCCAGCAGCGGGTCGAGCACCTCGGCCGTGAAGCCACGAGCGGTGAGGTCCTGCCGGATCCGAGCCGGAGCGTGTCCCTTCTCGCGACGCTCCTCGACGAGCGCAGCAGCCATGGCGACGTCGTCGACGAGTCGCTCGCTCCGAGCCCGTTCGAGAGCCTGATCGACGACGACCCGCGGCCATCCGCGGTCCTCCAGCTTGGTGCGGAGACGACCTTCTGACTGTGGCGTCGACGAGGTGGAGCGCCGGACGTAGGCCACGGCCTGCGCGACGTCGTCCTCGAGGTGCCGCTGGGTGGGGTCGGCTTGGCTGGCCTGCTCAGAGGTCACCAGCTCGGCGTCTGCCGCGACCTGCCCGGCCAGTCGCTGCGCTTCCCGCGGAGAGACCGGTGGGCTGGACGGCCCTGCCGACGGCCGTGTCGATCCGTCGGCGGGAGGTGTCGTCTCCGGTTGCTGATGGGGAGGTGGCGCGGGATCGACGCGGATCGGGTCGCGTTCGATCCCGCGCTCGGCGAGCCAGGCTTCGGCGTCGCGAGGCACGCCTACGCCTCCTCGTCCTCGTCGTCGACCTCACCGGCGACCTCGTCCGCCGCGATCGGGTTCACGCCGAGCTTGTCCTTGATCTTCTTCTCGATCTCGAGGGCGATGTCGCCGTTCTCCTTGAGGAAGTTGCGAGCGTTCTCCTTGCCCTGGCCGAGCTGCTCACCGTCGTAGGTGTACCAAGCCCCGGCCTTGCGGATGATGCCTTCGTCGACCCCGACGTCGATGAGCGATCCCTCCTTCGAGATGCCCTCGCCATACACGATGTCGAACTCCGCTTGGCGGAAAGGGGGTGCGCAGTTGTGGACGACCACATCGTCGGCGACGAAGTTGTGGTGCTCCTCCACCTCGATGTCGAAGGTGGGTCGTCGTCCGCGCTCGTGGATCGCGATGACCCGGTCGTAGTAGAGGTCGTCCTGGAGCATCTCGCGGAGGAACGGGTCGTCCAGAGCGTCAGCCAGCCGCTGGACGTGGTCGCGACGCAGCCTGCGCAGACCGAGCACCTGCTTCAGACCGCCGCGCGGGTCACCCGCGCGCTCGCCGATCATCGCCGCGACCTCGACAGGACGCAGGTCGAGGTTGCGCAGGTGTGCCAGGACCGGCTCGGTCACGGCCTGCGACAGGTAGACGGCCCTGGAACCGCGGTGACGCGCCAGCCCCGGGTCGTCGAGGACCTCGGTCAGCTTGCGTCCACGCGGCCCCCAGGTCGGAAGCGCGTCCGCGAACCGCGTGACGTTGTCGATCCCGGAGACCCGCACCTGCCAGCAGGGGCGACGCGACTCGATCCGACGCCCGTCGATGAGGCTGCGGCGGGAACCGGGCTGCTGGACGCTGACCGCGCTGGTGATCCCCCACCGCAGGAGCAGCCAGTGCAGCTGCCAGGCGAGCTGCTCGGAGGTCGTCACGAATCCGACGCGTACACCATCGGTCTGGTCACGGCTGATCCAGCCATCTGACTCCCAGATGCCGAAGATCAGGTTGGCGAGCACCTCTTCGGAGACGTCCGGTTGGAACAGCGCAGCTGGGATCCGCCTCTGCCACTCGAGGTGCCCGTAGATCTCCGCCCACCGGGCGAGTGCGGTCACACCGTTGCGTTCACCCGGTCGGTGCGAGAAGGCGGCCTCCAGCCCGTCCTGGTGTGTCCTGACCTTGCAGCCGAGGCTCTCGGCGATAGCCGCGGCATCCGCCTGCAGGTCGGGTTCGGCGTCGATGACGGCGATCGGCGTCTTGCCACCGACGTAACCATCACCGATCAGGTAGCCGAGCAAGCGGGCATGGTCGGCGGGGATCGGCTCAGCGGTACCGAAGTCGCCGAGACGTCGCGGCCTCGCCACACGGTCACCGACCTGCAGATCGCCAGCCTGGTGCCAGCCATGTTCGGTCAGGATCCTGTGGTCCGGTGTCACGACGAGTTCGGTCCCGTCGCGCAGTTCGAGCCCGATGGTGTCCTGCTCACCCTGATCCATCCGCCGCAGGATGGGACGCACATGAGCGCGTCCCGCCTTGTCGACGGCCCAGACCGCAGCGCCCCTGTCGTCTTGGACGATGTCCTCGACGCGGTGGGTGAGCCCGGTCGCCGGGTCGAACACCTTCGTACCCGCCGCGACGCACTTGTTCTTCACGACCTTGACGCGGACCCGGTTCCCGACGGCGTCGGTGCCGTCCTTGAGGGTCTCGATGCGCCGGACGTCCAGTCGAACGGACGAGTAGAACTTCAGCGCCCGCCCCCCAGGGGTCGTCTCCGGCGAGTTGTGGACCATGATCCCGTCAGCGAAGTAGTTGTGCGTCCCTGCCACCTCGATGTCGTAACGATGCCGGTCGGTGCGAGGAGCGTCACGGACCTCGATGCGTCGGATGACCATCGGAACCGGCATGAACCGTTGCTCACCGATCTCCGGAGTTACAGCGAACCGACCACGGAATCGTGGGAGTAGCTTGTACTCCATCGAAGGATGGACGTAGGGAGCAACCAGCTCATGAAGCCGGTCCGTGGCGTGTCGACCGAAGACCAGGTACGGGACGCCCCGCTTGCCCCGTTCCTTCAGCTTCGCGTCGAGCCCCCACGTGTCGGCGAGATGCTGGCGCAGTCGCTCACGGCTCGTCGCCTCGAACGCAGAGACGCAGATCTCGCTGCGACCCGAGCCTCCCTGAGTGCGTTCTTGGACCCCCTTGGAGCGGAGCTGGAAACTGCCGTCATCCTGATACCAGATGGCCAGTGACAGCGGCGTCAAACGCTTGAGGTAATCCCAGCTGAGGACCTTCTTCCTGGCCAGGTAGACCGCTTGCCGAAGCTCGGCAAGCTCAGGAAGTGCCTTCAGGTCGTGGAAGACCGCCCCCTTCGCATTCGTCGTTCGCGACACCGTCACGTTCGAGAAGAGCGATGCCTTCCAGTCCGCATACTCAGCCTGAGTGCGGCCATGCCCCCAACGCAAGCGGGCAGCGGTCTTCTTCGGTGTCTCTGAGAGTGAGGCATCCCCCATCAGGGTTCCGAGGACGACCTCCCATTGGAACTCCGACAGGTACGTCGGCACGGATTGGATAACCCGATCGCCGACCTCGAGCTCCCTCGCCTCGCGCCACCCCGACGGAGTCATGATGCGATGGTTAGCCGTGAAGTCGATGTGGGATTCGCCATGTCCGGTGCCTGCACCAGCCCGCTCCACAACGATGTGGTGGAATCGTTCCGTCGGGCCGTTATCGAACCAATCGGTGACGGGCCGCTTCACGATCCGTCCGCTCTGCCCGTCGTAGGTGAGCACCTCGACCGGGAGGCGCTCCTTCACGATGCGTGCGATGGTCTCATGCGAACCGTCGGCCAGCGTGACCCGCGTCGAGCCGCTTGCGCAACCGAACATCACCCCTACCTTCTCGCGGAGCTGGTTGATGAACACCGCGGTGGTGCGTGATCGGCTGATCGAGCCCGACAGCTTGCGCAACGCCTGGCTCATCAGGCGGGCCTGCAAGCCGACGTGGCTGTCCCCCATCTCGCCTTCGATCTCGGCCCGAGGGGTCAACGCCGCGACCGAGTCGATGACGACGATGTCGACCGCGTTGGACCGGATCAGCATGTCCGCGATCTCGAGCGCCTGCTCACCGGTGTCCGGCTGCGACACGAGCAGTTCGTTGATGTCGACACCGAGTGCCTTGGCGTAGCTGGGGTCGAGGGCATGCTCGGCGTCGATGAACGCCGCGATCCCGCCCGCTCGCTGGGCCTCCGCGACCGCATGCAGCGCCACGGTCGTGTTGTGCGAGAGCACGCCGTTCGCGAGGAAGCTGTGGGTCTCCGGGACCATCACGTCGAAGGTCGGCACCTCCCCCACCGCCTCGATCGACACGATGCGTTCGTAGGTCAGGGGACGCGCGACGAGTTCGCGCAGCTGGGCGACCAACGGGACCGCGCTCTGCGGGGTGTGGCGGGCGTCGACCCACTCGAGGATCTGGATCAACCGGCGAGGGGTGCACCGCACCCGGCCACCCTCGGCGACGAGGTCGGTCCTGAGAACTTCCCGCGTGAGCCGGTCGAGCTCCCGGTCCCCACCGAACGCGTCCCGCAGGTCGGTGAGCAGCTCCTCGAGGTGCGGGAGACGCTCCGCCGGGCACGACAGGTCACCGTCGACCGGGGTGGGCATGATCCGCTCGACCTGGGCACGGCGTCGAGCGGAGCGGAACCCGATCTGGTCCAGGAACCGCGGCACCCCCGCCGCAGGGATCGACACCTGGTGGTAGTCGCGGTCGAGCTCGTCGTGGTGGCGGGTACGGATCGTCGCCGGGACACCCAGGCCGTACAGCAGGTGCTGCACCTGCTCGATCAGGGTCCGGGAGGCCGACGTGAGGCAGATGTTCGGCCCCTCTTCGATCCACCCGTCCCCTTCGAAGAGGGCCGACAGGAAGGCGCGCTGGATCTTCGGACCGCCGGTGCGGACCTTGTAGGGCACCTCCTTGTCGGCCGATCCGGGGTACGCGAGCCCGTAGTCGTCCGCGAGCCGGCGGCGCAGCGCCGTGTCGTAGATCGCGTGGTCCTTGTCGGCGTAGGTCCGGACCTGCTCGCGGGCCACCCCCAGCACGTGCTCGACGAGCTGCACGAACTCCTCGAACACGTCCGGGTCGTGCGCGTTCGTGAACCGGATCGCGTGACGGTTCGCCTCGCCGAGGGCCCCCTCCGCCACGAGGTAGCCGAGCAACAGCGCCTCGTCCTCGGACAGGTCGCTGCTGCCCACGGCAGCCTCGGCGCCGAACAACGCGGACACGAGCACGTCGCCGTCCTGGAGCTCCCTGACCTTGCGCCAGACGATCCGTCCGTGTTCGTTCAGGATCCGCAGCGGGTGGTTGGCGGTCGCCTCGACGTGCCGCCCGGATCCGAGGGTGACCCGCCACACCGGCCGCCGGTTGTTGTGGGTGACCGCCGCGAGGGGTTCGAGTTCGTCCTCCTCGTTGACCAGCCGCAGGCCGTGCTCGCGGACATCGGTGACGCGCGAGGTGCAACTGGCGGGTTGCCCGACCCGGGCGAACACCTCCTCGATCGTCTCGAGGCCGTGTTCCGTCCAGATGTAGGTGCCGGCAGGATGGCACTTCCCACTACTTTCGGGGCCGTAGATCTCCACGACCCGGCCCCGAGGCAGACCGCCGATGCCGAGGGCGAGGTCCAGCGACAGGGCGCCGGTCGGGATCGACGCGATCTTGACCGCCGCCTCATCGCCGAGCCGCATCAGCGAGCCCTTGCCGAACTGCTTCTCGATGTTGGCCAGGGCCAGGTCCAGTGACTTCTCGCGGTCCACGGCGTCCTCCAGGTGGATCGATCGGGCGGGTCGTGCAGATCGGCGGGGTGCTGCGGGTCGGGCGGGTGCGCTGGCGGCGTGACCGCTCCTGCCTGGCGCATCGTCGGCACCGTACGTCCTCGCTGCGACATCACGGCGGAGGACCGTTCGGAACCTGTGGACGGGGACGCTATCCGAACGCCCGTTCGAACGCGAACAGGTGCGACGCGGTGTGCTGGACCGTCGTGAGACGTGCACCTGGCGGCCACCTCGACGTCACCTCACGTTCCCAGAGGACACCTAGCGTGCTCCGCACATCACCGGTGGGTTCTCTCCCCTCGCCGGTCGATCGTCTGCCAGGACCGCGGTGCTCCACCACACCGCTGGTCCGCTCGGACGGTGTCCCGCCACACCGCCCGATCCGAGCCCCCGGGCCCACCACCCGGGGGCTCGTTCGTGCCTGGACACGGCCGCGCCAGCGGGCCGGCGGCACGCCACTGCCCAGGGCGGCACCTCTCGGTCAACCCGGGCCCGTCTCCTGCTCCACCGCAGGATCGTCGGCACGCCACCTGCGGAGGAGCCAGCCGCCAGCCAGCGCCACACCCAGCAGCGCCAGCAACCTGTCCGGGATACGGCGCCCGACGCTCTGCACCAGCTCCTCAGCACGTGCCCCTACGAGCGCGAGGTCGCCTGCCTCGAAGGTCCCGCTGCCGGTGACGAGCAGGACCCCCACACCGATCAGCAGCAGCCCGGTGATCAGCGAGGTCGAGTGGACGCGCCACCGGCCGATCGCGACCTCCCGGCCGCGCAGCCACCGCATCGCTCCCGCCCCGATGCGCTCCCACACGAGTGACAGCAGCGCGAGGGGGACGACCATGCCCAGCGCGTACACCGCCAGCAGTGCGCCACCCTGCGCCGGACGCCCGCCGACCGCGGCGATCACCAGGATGCTGCCCAGTATCGGGCCGGTGCAGAACCCGGTGATCCCGTACACCAGCCCCAGCAGGTAGACCGTGCGGGAGGTCGACCCCCCGCCCTCGCCCGCGCGTAGACGATCGGGCAGCAGCTTGAACCCCGAGCCGGTCAACACCAGTACGCCCAGCATGATCACCGCGATCCCCGCCACGGTCAGGACCGTGTCCTGCTGGGTGCGCACGAACCGTGTCGCGACCGACGCGGAGACGCCGAGGGGAACCAACGTCGTGACCAGCCCGAGGTAGAAGATGCCGGTACGCGCGAGCAGTCGTCCCCGCCGGTCGAAGGCGTAGGCGAAGAACGACGGCAGCAGCAGGGCACCGCAGGGACTCAGCAGTGCGAGCAGCCCTCCGGCGAACGCGGCGACGGAGCTGATCTCGGGCCCGAGACCTGCCATCGGCTCAGCCCTCCGAGGCGTCGTACACGGCCTGCAGGAACGCCGAGAAACGCTCAGGACCGGAGTAGCCGCCCTGCGGGACACCGTTCACGACGAAGGCCGGGGTGCCCGTGAAGCCCAACGCCCACGCGAGTTGCTGGTCGCGCTCGACGATCGCGGCCGTGGCCGGATCGGCCAGGTCAGCCCGCAGTCGGTCCATGTCGAGACCGATCCGTTCGGCGACGAGCTCGGCCTGCCGGAGCAGGGCCTCCTCGCTCTGGCGCACCTGGTAGGCAGCGAGCTCGTCGGAGGTCAACTCGCGACCGACCGGAGGCGCGTCGGTGCCGGCGATGAACGGGTAGAGGTGCTCGGCGAGCTCCCAGTACCGCCCCTGTTGCGCGGCTGCCGCGGCGATCCTCGCACCCGGTACGGCGCGAGGCTCGTAGGGCAGCAGTCGGGTCTCGATGCGCAGGCGGCCGGTGTCCACCCAGTCCTCCAGCACCACTGGCAGGGTCTCGCGGTGGAACACCCCGCACCACAGGCACCCGAAGGACTCGAAGGTCACCATCACCAGCGGCGCGTCCGGGTCACCGACCGCGAGGCCGGCGTCCGGTTCGACGCGCAGTGCCGCCATCCGTGCACGGCTGGGAGCGTCGCCCGTGGGCGGCGAGGTGCCGGTATCGGAGACATCGTCGACATCGGAGACGTCGGTAGCTGACGTGTCGGAGGCGTCGGTATCGGAGGTGTCGACGAGCACGGGAGCGTCGTCGCCGGTGAAGGCGACGACCACGAGCACGAGTGCGACCAGCAGTGCCACGCTCGGGGCGATCAGTCGGCGGGGCATGACACCTCGGTGACGGGGGTGACGACGGTGGGAACGCGCGGCGCGGACGGTGATGCTCGGCAACGGCGTGTACGGCCCGGAGGCCTCGCCAGGGACGGTCCACCGCCCTCGGCGTCGGCGCCCACTCCCCGTGACATGGCCGTGAGCGCGACGGTAGCTCCCGCTGCCACGTGCACGGTCGCCCCGACCGCGCAGACGGTACCTGGCCTGCGGCGATCTGACTGTAGGGGTAGGCGACCCCTGGCGCCCGAGCGTCCCGCTGGCAGGAACGACGCCCTGACCGTGGCGGCTCGTTCGTGCCTGGGGACGGCGGCGACAGCGGTCGCACCCGACCAGTAGGTTTGCATCGACCCCGCAGCCACGACCGCTCGGATCCCCATGGCGACCGCCGACGACACCCGTGAGCTACCCGATCCACGCCCCACCCGCTTCGTGTTCATCGACACCGAGGCGACCGGCCTCGACCACACCCGCCACGAACTCACCGAGGTCGCGTGGATCGTCCGCTTCGAGGACGGCCGCGAGGTCGAGCGGCAGTACTTCCCGCAGCACTCGATCGACGGTGCCGATGACCGGGCCCTCGAGCTGACCCACTACCACACGCGCATCGCGACGCAGGAGAAGACGCCGGCGAAGGTGTGGCTGACCCAGTTCCTCCAGGATGCGGACGGTGCGGTGTTGGTGGGCGCGGTCCCCGACTTCGACGCCCGCCACCTGCACGACATGTGCCGCAAGCTCAAGGTCGAGCCGACCTGGGACCACCACCTGCTGGACGTCGAGACGCTGGCCCTGCCCTTCATCGCGCCCGGCCCCGAAGCTCCGCGCAGCCTCGCCAAGACCTGCGACGCCCTGGGTGTGCCCCACGACCGTGACCAGGCCCACGGCGCGCTGTACGACGCCCGTCAGGCCATGCGTGCGTTCGACGCCGTGTGGGAACTCGTCGCGAAGCTGCGCCGGACCGGTGACGCCCTGCCACCTCCAACACCGCTGCCCCCCGAGTCCTCCGACGACCCGAAGACCGACGACGAGGACGACAGCGGACCAACCGCGACAACCGACGCAAACGGCAACGGCGAGGCGGCAGCGTCCACACCCGGCTGACCCCGCACCATCGTCCTGCGCACGCCCCCGAACACGCCGCGACCGGCCACGCAGCAACCCTCGGATCGCTACACCGAGCCGGAGCTACAACACGTCCGGGTCCAGGCCAGCGGCGCGGAGCGTCGCCACCACGTGACGAGGGCTCGCGCCGTCCCCGGTCGGCGGGAAGTCGCAGGCCGCCAGACCCTCGGCCAGCACCCGCGCCACCCGTTCCGGGTCCCGCGCGCCACCTGGCACCTCCAGCAGCGTGAGCTCGCCCCCACCGTCCGGGTCGGCCAACCGGAAGCGGACACCCTCGCGGTCCCAGACCACCTCGGGGTCCGCCCCGGTGTCGAACCAGATGTCGGCGGTCTCGCGCAGCTCCGGCGCCGGTACGCGCCCTCCGTGGCGGTCAGTCATCGTCCACGCCGTCGACCAGCAGCCGGCGGCGCAGCAGGTCCAGCGCCGCACTGCCGAGCCGCGCGATCACCTGGCCACGGTCGCCGGGGATGCGGCGGCCGTGGACCTCGACCTCGCCGTTCGGGTGCGCGAGCGCCCAGAAGCACGACCCGATGGGCAGGTCGTCCACCATCGACGGACCCGCCACGCCGGTCACGCCGATCCCCCAGTCCGCACCGGTCCGCTCACGCGCCGCCCGGGCCAGGTCACGGGTGACCGCCTCACTGACCTCACCCTCCGCCGCCACCAGCGCCGCGTCCAGCCCTGCCAGGCCGTCCTTCGCAGCAGCCGTGTAGACCACCATCCCACCGACGAGCGACGCCGACGCCCCGGCCACCCGCGCCAGCCGCGCGGCGACGTCACCGCCGGTCGCGGACTCGGCGGTCGCGACCGTCTGCCCCCGCTCCTGCAACAGCCGCAGCACCACGTCCTCCAGCACGTCGTCGTCAACCCCGACGACCGCGCTGCCGAGCGCCGCCACCACCTCCTCGACCAGCGGCTGCGACGCCGCCCGTGCCGCGTGCGGGTCCTCGGCCGACACCGTCAGCCGGACCTGGATCTCCGATGACCGCGCCAGGAATGACAGCACCACGTCGTCGCGGCCCTCGAGCAGCGGTTCGATCACCGACGCGACGTTCGACTCGCCCCTGCCGACGACGTGCACGATCCGGGTCACCGTCGCCCGGGCCCCGGCCAGCTGGCGGACCTCGTCGGCGACGAACCGGCCGAACAGCTCCTTGAGCTCCCACGGCACACCCGGAAGCGCCACCACCCGGGTCGCGGTCGGCTCGGGCAGCGTCAGCCCGAACCCCGGCGCCGTGCCAACCGGTGGGTAGGGCGTAGCACCCTTCGGGATAAGGGCCTGCTTGAGGTTCTGGCGCGCCATCTCGAACCTGCCGGCCCGGAACCGCTCGGCGATCATCTCGGCGAGGTCGTCGTGATGCTCCAGCGGGACCCCGGCGGCTTCGGCGATGGCCTCGCGGGTCAGGTCATCGACGGTCGGGCCGAGCCCACCCCCGACGACGATGAGGTGGACGCGCTCCGCCAGCCAGGCCAGCGCATCGAGGAACTCCGCCAGCACGTCACGGACGGCGAGGTGGTGCACCACCTCGACCCCCAGCTCACGCAGCCGCAGACTCACCCACGTGGCATTGGTATCGGTCAGGTCACCGAGCAACAGCTCGCTACCCACCGACAGCACCGCCGCGCGGACGGGTTCGTCAGGTTCGCGGATCACGATGCCGTCGATCGTCCCGAGCGTCACGTCGTCCCTCCGTTCCGGGCCCCGCGGGTCAGCCGTCCGGTGCGGAAGGCGTACTCCAGTCCCGACCAGATCGTGAGTAGCACGGCGAGGTAGAGCAGCACCATCGCGACCACCGCCGGCATGCCGGGCAGCAGGAACGCGGCCACCGCCACCACCTGTGAGGCCGTCTTGACCTTGCCCCACCCCGACGCGGGGATGACGAGGTCGAGCCGCTTGACCAACACGATCCGCAACACGGTGACCGCGGCCTCGCGGGCGACGATCACGACCACCGCCCACACCGGCAGCTCCCCGATCACGGCGAGGCTCGCCAGCGAGCCGATGATCAGCAGCTTGTCCGCGATCGGGTCGGCGAGCTGCCCCCAGGTCGTCACCCCGTGCCAGCGCCGGGCCACCCAGCCGTCGACGGAATCGGTCGCCGCAGCGAACAGGAAGATCCCGAAGGCCCACCACCGCGCTGCCGTCCCATCGGCGAGGAGCAGCAACAGGATCACCGGGACCAGCAACGCCCGCAGGAACGTCAGCAGGTTCGGGACGTTGAACCAGTGCGGCTCGTCCTCCCGCAGCTCCTCGAGCGGCACGACGTCGGGCTCACGCGACGCGTCGCCGTGCCGCTCGTCCACGTCGGGCTCCGTCCGGGGTCGCACGGGGTCGGTCAGGGCTGCGGTCCTCGTTCGCTCGGTCCGGCGTTCGCCGGGTGCACCTCGGCCACCAGGTCGACCCCGACCGCCTCGATGACCGTGGCGGTCACCGTGCGTCCGACCGGGAGGTCCGCGGGGGACGAGCCTACGCGTCCGTCCCGCCCGTTCGAGCCTGGATCCGTCGCCGGACCGTCCCCCACCGAGGCGCCGCCATCAGCGACCACGAGGTGGATGTCCCCGTCGGTGTCCGGCGCTTCCCGGTAGGAGCGCCCGAGCGTGGCAACGGTTCCGGCCTCGTCGACACGTTCCTGGACGGTCACCTCGAGGCGGCGACCGACGAACCGGCGTGCGGCCTCGTCCGCGAGCTGCTCCTGGAGCTCACCGACGCGGCGGACGCGTTCCTCGGCGACCTCCGTCGCGATCTGATCCGGCAGGTCGTCGGAGGGCGTGCCGTCCTCGCGGCTGAAGGCGAACAGACCGACCCAGTCCAGGCGATGCTCGGTCAGGAAGTCCTCCAACCGCACGACGTCCTCCTCGGTCTCGCCCGGGAAGCCGAGGATGAAGTTCGACCGGAACACCGCATCGGGGTCCAGGTTGCGCAGGTGGCGGATCAGCTCGCCGAACCGTTCGTGGTCGCCGGAGCGAGCCATCCGCGCGATCACCGGCCCGGACACGTGCTGCAGCGACAGGTCGAAGTAGCTCGCGACCTTGGGCTCCGTCGCGATCGCCTCCATCAGTTCGTGGGTGAGCTCGGCGGGCTGGAGGTACATCAGCCGCAGCCGCTCGATGCCGTCCACCTGCGACAGCTCGCGCAGCAGGGTCGGCTGCAACGCGCGGCCGCCGTCGAGGTCCTTGCCCCACGAGGTGGTGTTCTCGCTGACCAGCACCAGCTCCCGCGCCCCGTTGTCGGCGAGCCAGGCTGCCTCGGCGAGGATGTCGTCGAGCGGCCGGGAACGGAACCGCCCACGGAAGGACGGGATGGCGCAGAAGGTGCAGATGCGGTCGCAGCCGCTGGCGATCTTCAGGTACGCCCACGGCCGGCCGTCGTGCGCGCGGATCGGGAAGCGCGGCCCCGACGGTGGGATGCGGTCGAGCTCGTCCTGGGTCGTCGCCTGCGCCGGCTCCGGGCTCGGCGGCGCGACCAGCACCGGCAACGACAGCCGTGACGAGCCCACCTGCTCGGTCGCGGCCGCCCCCGCCGTCGGCCGGCTTCCCGGGTGCGCGGCTCCGACCCCGACGATGCGCTCGGTCAGGCGGCCGGCGAGCACGTCCTCGACGATCGCCGGCAGACGCCCGTAGCCGTCGAACCCGACGATCGCGTCGGCTTCGGGGATCGCCTCGGCCAGCTCGTCGGGGTAGCGCTGCGCCATGCAGCCGACGACCAGCACCGCCCGGGCGTCCCCGTCGTCCTTGAGCTGGCACGCCGCCAGCACGGTGTCGATCGACTCCTGCTTCGCCGGCGCGATGAAGGTGCAGGTGTTGACCAGCACGACGTCCGCGTCGCCGGGCTCGTCGACGACCGTCGCGCCGTCGCGGTGGAAGAGGCCGGCGAGCTGGTCGCTGTCCACCTCGTTGCGCCCACACCCAAGGGTGACGATCGCCACGCGCGAGCCAGCACCCGCAGACCTGGCAGCGGTGGCAGCAGCAGCTACGTCGAGGTGGTGGGTGGACACGGGGACTCCGGATCAGACGATGGTGGCGGTCACGGGCAGGACGGATGGGACCGGCGCGGCGACACGGGCCGACGAGGGCAGCTCAGACGGTCTCGACCCCGTCCTCGGTGAAGCGCAGCTCGACGACCTCGCCGCTGCCGCCGGCCGCACCCAGATCCTCACCGTTGTACTGCGTCCGCACGCCGCCGGCGTTGCCGAACCGGACGATCACCTCGTCACCCTCGTAGCGGAGGGTCTCCCCCGCCGGCACGGTCTCTTCGAGGATCACCGCGCCATCGACCGTCACGCGCATCCACGACGCGTTCTCGGTCGCGAGCACCACCTCGACGCCCTCGAACTCCGGCTCCTCAGGCTCCTCGGGTTCCGGGGCCGGTTCGGGCTCGGGCGCCGGCTCCTCCGTGCCCTCCTCAGGCTCCTCGACAGGCTCCTCCTGCGGGGCGGGCGAGACCGGCGGCCCGGTCACCGCTTCCTCGGCCGGCGTGGGAGCGGACGACGGGAAGATCAGCCCGAGGAAGAACAGCCCGGCGACCACCACGGCAGCGACCAGCACCCACGCCGCCCATGCCGGCGGGGGCGTCCCCTTCGGTCCGGGGGTCTTGACGGGCTTGACCATGCCTCCGGACACGCTCTCGGTCTGGCTCTCGCCCATCTGCTCGCGGAAGGCGTCCACCAGGGGAGCCGGGTCCAGACCGAGCTCCTCGGCGTAGCTCTTCAGGAACCCCTTGGCGTAGACCGTCCCACCGAAGCTGTCAAAGCGCTCGTCCTCGAGGGCCTGCAACTGGACCGCGCGGGCACGGACCGCTCGAGCCGCATCCTCGAGGGTGCGGCCCTGGGCCTCGCGGGCTTCCCGCAGGGTGTCACCGATCCCAGTGCTCACGACGTCCTTGTCATGGTCGAGTACGGTCCCGGTGGCTGTTCCTCCGACGCCGGCACCTGCTCGTGCCAACGAGGGTCTCCGCGGGGCCGCACGGGACGTCTCCGCAGGTCAACGCTGGCATCGTACGACGCCGCAGGGAACCCTGCACCACCAGCATCTGGCCGGTGGGCAACCATCCCCGACCGATGCGGTACCACCGTGGACGCACGGCTAGGATGTGTCCTCATGAACGCTCGACGGAAGATCACCCTGGTCGCCATCGCCACGATGGCGGCGTTCGCGCTGATGGTCACCCCTGCGCTCGCAGACACCGGCGCCGTCGCAACGGCCGTGGACCTCGCCGTCGAGGAAGCCCCGGCCGGCGACGATGACGATCACCGGATCGCGCTGGTCGACACCTCGCGTGACCGTTTCGGGCTGTTGATGTGGGCGTTGCTCTTCATCGGGGGCGCCATCGCGCTCATCAACGCGCGCAAGCAGCTCAAGGGCGAGCGGGACCAGGCCTCCGGCGAGTTCCGCTGGCGATGACCCGACGTGGCGCGCTACAGCACGCCACGTGACCGCGCGTCGTCGAGTTCCTCGGGCGTCCACAGGACGTCGCGAGCCTTGGACCCTTCGTTCGGACCCACGACCCCGAGCTCCTCGAGTTCGTCCATGAGCCGTCCGGCTCTGGCGAACCCGATCCGCAGCTTGCGCTGCAACATCGAGGTGGAGCCCAGGCCGCTCACCACCACCTGTTCGGCCGCACGACCCAGCAGCGCCTCGTCCGACGTGTCGTCGCCGGAGCGCGCGGCGTCGGTCTGCTCCGCCACAGCTCCTTCCTTGACGACCTCCTCGAACTCGGCCGAGCGCTGCGCCTTGCAGAACCCCACGACGGTCGTGATCTCACGCTCGGTCACCCAGCAGCCCTGCAGGCGGGACGGCTTGCCCTGACTGGCGGGTTGGAACAGCATGTCGCCCTTGCCGACCAGCTTCTCGGCCCCGTTGGCGTCCAGGATCGTGCGCGAATCGGTCTGGGATGCGACCGCGAGCGCCAGCCGCGACGGGATGTTCGCCTTGATCAGCCCGGTGATCACGTCGACCGACGGTCGCTGCGTGGCGATGATCATGTGGATGCCGACCGCCCGGGCCATCTGCGCGATCCGGCAGATCGCGTCCTCGACGTCACGCGGAGCGACGAGCATCAGGTCCGCGAGCTCGTCGATCACGAGCAGGATGTAAGGCAGCGGCTTGGCCTCGATCATGGTGGGCCGCTCGTCGCCGTCCTCGTCCAGCTCCATGGGCCCCGGTCGCGGTGCCACCTCGCCGGCCGCAACGGCGTCGTTGTACCCGTCGATGTTGCGGTAGCCGAGCTGGGCGAGCAGCTCGTAGCGCTGCTCCATCTCCTTCACGCACCACTGGACGGCATCGGTCGCACGTCGCGGGTCGGTCACGACGGGTGACAGCAGGTGCGGCGCCCCCTGGTAGGCGTTGAGCTCGACCCGCTTCGGGTCGATCAGGATCATGCGCACCTGGTCGGGCCGTGCCCGCATGATGATCGAGGAGATCATCCCGTTCAGGGTGACGGACTTCCCCGAGCCGGTCGCACCCGACACCAGCAGGTGCGGCATCGTGGTGAGGTTGACCAGCGCTGGCTCCCCGGCGATGTCGACCCCGAGCGCGACGGTCATCGGGTGCGGGTCGCGCTCCGCCTCGTCCGACCGTAGGACGTCGCCGAGGGTGATGAGGTCGCGCTGACGGTTGGGGACCTCGATGCCGATCGCGGACTTGCCCGGGATCGGCGCGACGATGCGCACGTCGGGCGACGCCAGGGCGTAGGCGATGTCGTCGCCCATGTTGGCGACCTTCTTGACCTGGACCCCTGGTCCGAGCTCCACCTCGAAGCGGGTGACGGTCGGTCCCCGGGACCACCGTGCGACCTGCGCGTCGATGCCGAACTGGTGGAAGGTCTCCTGCAGCGCCTGGGTCTGCGCTTCGATCGTGCGGACCGACTCGCGGCCCTGGAGCTTGCCCTTGGCGAGCAGATCGATCGGCGGCAGCTCGTAATCGTCCCACGAGCGGACGGGGGCCACCTTGCGGGCCTTCTTCGGGACCTTCGTGCTCGCGGCATCCGTCGGAGGAGCCGGCATCGCGGCGACCCCGGGATCGCTCGCGTCTCCCGGCGGCTGCTCCGGAGGAGGAGCCTCGTCGAGGCTCGGTTGGACCGCCTCCTTGTTGGCCAGGGTCGCCCGGATCGGGGTCCCGCCGACCACCTGGGTGTCCGCATCCTCGTCAGCGGGCGCCGACGCACGCGTGCCGCCGCGCTGCTCCGCCGGATCGTCATCGAACCTGGCGTCGTCAGCGGACGGCTGGAACATCCGCTTGACCGCGTCGACGACCGCCGAGAAGGGCGTGCGGGTCACGATGAGCAGACCGAGGGCGATGACCGCGACCAGCACCGCGCTCGCCCCCCAGACGGAGAGGGCCCACTCGAGCGGTGCAGCGATCGCCAGCCCCACGATCCCCCCGGCGGTCCACAGCTCGCGTACCCCGTCCGCGAGCTGTGGTGAACCCGCGAGCAGGTGGATCGCACCAAGGATCCCGACCGCCAGGAGCACCGAACCGACGATGATCCGTCCGATCTCCGCATCGGGTCGATCGAGGACGATCAGGACCCCGAGCCACGCCAACAGGACCGGAACCGCGTACCCGACCAGACCCAGCAACCCGAGGGAGACGGCCTGCAGGAAACCGCCGACCGGGCCGGCCGCGTCGGCGTAGGTGCCCAGCCCGACCAGGACGCCCAGGAGGAGCAGAGCGATACCACCGACGTCCTGACGCTGCGCGCGCAGGTGCTCCCCGAAGAAGGCCCCCAGCCGGCCCAGCGGGCCGCGGCGCCGTCGTCGGCCACCACCCGAGCCGCTGCCGCCGGACGCCTTCCTGGGGGGGCCGCTGCGGTTGGCCTCCGGGCCGCGCGAGGCGGTGCCGTTGGTGCGCTTGGCGGCCTTCTTCGCCGGCTTCTTCGCCCCGGTCCCGCCACTGGAGGCACCACCGTTCGCGCGACCACCTCGGGTCGCGGCGGGGGACCGCTTGGTCGCCACGGGCACAGGCTCCGACGGGGACGGGGTGAGCAGCGTAACGCGAGACGACAGCCGTGGAACTACACCGACGCCTGGGACCGGTCGAGGTTGCGGCGCGCGCGCGTTCGGTGGGCGGCGGCGGACGGCTTGGCCGGTGTACGGCTGGTAGCGGGTGGATGCGTTCGCTGCGCGGCGGGTCTGACGACGCGAACCTCGGCGAAGAGCCCGGCGAACTGGACGCGTACCGATCCGACCCCCTGAGGAGGGACAACACCATGCGAAGGATCACGACCATCGCAGCAGCAGGGCTCGTCGCCTTGGCACTGCCGACGGCAGCGCTCGCAGACCCCCGTGAGTTCACCGCGGACGTTCGCGAGGCCAACGGCAGCGGCGCCAACGCCACCGCCACCATCAGCCTGGACGGAACGACGGCCGAGATCTCGATCTCGGGTCAGGGGTTCTTCGACGGCTTCCCCCACGCGATGCACCTCCACGGTGAGCCGGGCGGCGACAACGTCTGTCCGCCGGCCATGAACCCCGGCGAGGACGGCTTCGACGAGATCGCCAGCCAGACCCTCGTCGACGGCACACCCGTCTTCAGCGTGCTCGATGGAGCACCGTTCTACGGCGGGGTCGCCGTGTCCCTGACCACCGAGGACGACACCAGCGGCGACAGCGCGCTGGCCGTCGACCGCTTCCCGACCTCCGGGACCCTCGACTACTCGCGGACGATCGAACTGCCGCAGGACGTCGCCGACAACCTGAGCTCGCTGCACGTCGTCGTGCACGCCACCGACCTGAACGGTGACGGCCAGATCGGCCCGGTCGAGGACGGGGACGGCGAGGCGATCCCGAGCTCGCTCAACGAGGACCTGCCGATCGAGGCCACCGCTCCGGCGGCCTGTGGGCAGATCGTCGCGGTCGCCGCGGGCGGCATCGACACCGGCGCGGGCGGGATCGCGACCGGCTCGAACACCGGCCTGTTCGTCGGTTCCCTCGCCCTCGGGGCCCTGGGCCTCGCTGGTGTCGTCCGTCGTCGCAGCGCTGGCGACCTCGTCTGAACCGACCGACCCATACCGTCCGGAGAGGGATCCTCGTGGCGCGTCTCCGTCCTCCACTGGGTGCG
>PWTE01000311.1 GCA_003563915.1 Nitriliruptoraceae bacterium | reverse complement strand
GCTCAAAACGCCGGACACCGCGACGCGCGCACTGTCGTGATATTGCGCGCGACGGCCGTTGCCCCGCGCCGCGCACAACGACGCGAGGTCAACGACCGATCCGACTGCGGTCCTTCGGGCTCCAAGGACCGCACTGCGGGGGTGTGCCGCGGGAGGCAAGCAGGCGCACGGCACGGGCCCATGGGTGATCACGTCCGTGAGGTCAACGAGGCGTTCCCGGTGCACTCGGGGGAGGCTGTCGAACGGGACTGTCGGACATTACTGTTGGGTTGAGCTGTGGGGTCGGTGGCGTATTGGCCCGGCGTGCCGCGTCACCGCACGAACGTGTGCGCCCTTTGGATGCCGTTACGGGGTCGGCGACCAGGACTCACTGGTGCCGGACGTTCCGTCGCTCGCCTGCGTGACGATCGCCTGCAAGTCAGGTGCGTCACCGACGGCGGGCCACCACACGAGGAAATGCCCGTCCTCGGCCAAAGTGGCCTCCACTTCGCTGCCGTCTGAACGGATGGCAGCGACCCGCTCGACGCTTGGTTCGACCCGGCCCGTCCACGTGGTGATGATGTGCTCGTCGCCTGCTGGGCCTTCGGCTTGAGCCGTTTCGCGGTCATAGGAATCGGGCCCCACCTCCACAGCGGGTCCCTCGATCTCGATGCTTCCGCCTGCGTCGAACGCGCCGTCACCGTCGGTGTCGAACGCCCAGCATCCGTACTGTTGCTGTGCGCCGTCAACGTCGATCCACCAGCGAGCTACCGCAGACCCACCACGCTGATCGAGAATCTGTGGCGGGCCTTCCGCGAACTCGCTGCCGCACATCTGCTGGATGCCATCCAGGGCAGCTTGTGTGACAGGTTGCGGGGCCGGGGTCCATCCCGCGAACGCCGGTGAGGTCTGCGAGGGCCAGAGCAGCAAGGCCGTGCCAGAGGCCAGCACCAGCACGCCCGCAGTAACGAGGACGCCAAGACGCCTCTGCGACCCGTCCGAACGCTCGGCCGGGGGCGTGTCCACGTCCGGAAGGGCCGACATCATGATGATCTCCTCACGCAGCTCGTCCTTCGACCGGCTGCCCGCCCACCCTCGTTCGACCTCCTCGTCGGTCACATGAACAGCTTGTCGCGTCAGGTGGTCGAGGTACCGGTCGTTGCGGCGGCTCACAGCACTTCCTCGCGGTCGCGACGGGCAGGTGCCCGCCTACTCTCATCGTGTCCGGCTGCGGCCGAGCGTTGCGGGTCGATCCCCACCCGCCTCAGCTCGTCCTCGAACCGGCGTCGCGCCCGATGTAGTCGGAGCCGGACAGCCGCCCGGCTCACCCCCAACGTCTCTGCGACCTGCGCCCGTTCCAGACCTTCCACCCCGACCAGCAGCAGAACCTCTTGGTCGTCGCCACTGAGCCGCCGGAACGCGTGGACGATCTCGCTACGGCCCGGGCCGGTCAGCTGCGCATCGACGTCCTCGACGGTGCGGCTGAGGTCGGAGCTGAGCTTGCTGTTGAGGCTGACGGCACGCCTGTCGCTGCGGTAGTGGTTGGCCAGCACGCGCCGTGCGGTGCCGTACAGCCACAGCCGGCCCCGATCGCCGTCGGGAATGTCGTCGAGGCGACGCCAGGCCACCAGGAACGTGTCGGCCACGACGTCAGCGGCGTCGGCCGGTTGCTCGACTCGCCGCAGCGCATACGCGAGGATCGGGCCGGAGTTCTCGTCGTACAGCCGATCGAAGCGCGACCGGCGCGCCTCGGGCCGCACTGCGCTCCGTCCCCCGTTGGCATCCACCAGTCCTCCGTAATCTGCCTCTAACCCTGACGTGTCCGGACCCGCGTTTGCGTTTCAGTGCCGCGCGCTGGCGCCGCTGCGTCCAACCGGGATGCGCGGCGAACTCCTGCATGTCGGACGTCCCGGCCCAGCGGGTGAGATTGGTCGCGAGAGCCTGAGCCTACGCCTCGTTCCACCGTCCGGTCCTCCTCGCTCTCTCGCCTCGCCCCCGGCCGGCGAGCTACGACCGACGCCGAGCCGGACTCGTTGGGTCCCCGCGCACTGGCCGAGGTCCTTCAGTCATCGCCTATGCGACTGCCGCACGGGCCCTGTTGAAGCGGTCTCTCGCGATGCATAGTCGGCCACAGACGGCAAGATGCCGTGTTCGAGAAACCGGGGGAACGATGAAAACCAGATATCGCGCGCTGACGGCCGTAGCGGCATCGGCCTCGATGGCGCTGACACTCGCGGCGCCAGCGAGCGCACAGAGTGGCTCCACCGCCGCGAAGGGCACCGAAGTGATAGTGCTGGACGAGCCTGCCGACCGGGCGCTCGACACCGGACAGTTGCCGGTGGAGCTCTCGGTCGGGGAGAGTGCAACGGTTGCCGGCAAGGACTCCGTGACCACCTACGAAGTCCTGTCCGCGAGCTGCACTCACTCCGTTTCGGCTCAGACCACGACCACGGCGATCCGGAACAGCGTTCAGCAAGCCAAAGGCGTGGTCGTCTTCCAAGTTTCTTCCGGATGCAGCAGCGGCAGAACCGGCAACGCCTACTTGCAGAGGTACACCTGGCAAGGACGCCTCAATGCGTCAACGTGGAGCGGCTCGGTTGGCGTAGGACGCAAGGTGACAGTGACACTCTGGAAGCCCTGCAACGGCAATACCATCCGCGAGTGGCGAACCCACGGCTCCCTCGGCCTGCTGGGTCCGGCACAGTCCAGCGCAGTTAAGAACATGGCCTGTGACGGCGGGTAGCTAGGTTCCCTAGAAGTTGCGTTTCGCGATGGAAGCCGGAGCGCAACTTCTAGGGCGTCGCCGAGCGTTTGCTTGCCGCCCACTGGCAGGCCGACAGGAACACCGCTGTAGGTTCTCGGCTTCCGAACCCCTGCATCACCAAGCAAATGGCCTTCCGCGGACGGCGAATCGACAAACCACGCAACGCGATCCTCGCGGGTCGGGTCGCCCGGGGGGATCTCACCCCCGGGCTCCCACAGGTCCGTGCGTGAACCTCTCGGTTCACACGGCTCTTGTCGTTCTGGTCACCAGACGGAGGTCACCCATCGCCAGTGTGCGAACATTGTGGGTTCCCGTTGGGTTGCCCCGGTGAACGCACGGTGGGCTTTGCGGAGCCCTCGTAGCCGTTGGTGTTTTCGGCGGAGCCAACGCACCAGGTAGGTGTTGATGCGCGCGAGAAGGGGATACATCGCGGAGCGGTAGAACGCTCCGTAGTAGTTCATCCAGCCTCGCACGATCGGGTTGATCGTTTTCGCGAGGTCGGTGAGGGTGGAGTTGACCCGGCGGTGAAGCCGCCATGCGCGTACTTCTCCGCTGATCTTGTTGAGGGCGTCTCTGCTGATCGCGGGCGAGAAACCGAGGAAGATCCTGCCGTCCTTGCGCCGCGCGGCGCGTGGCCGGAACGTGAACCCGAGGAACGTGAACGTGGTGTGCTCATGATCGAGCCGCCGGTTCGCGTCCTTGCAGTACACGATCTTGGTTTTGGCTGGGTGCAGTTGCAGCCCGACCTGTTCCATTCTCGCCGTGATCGCCGTCAGCATCTGTTGTGCTTGCTGTTGGCTGACGCAGTGCACCACCGCGTCGTCGGCGAACCGTTCGAACTCGACGGCCGGATACTCCCGTGCCATCCAGGCATCGAACGCGTAATGCAGGAACAGGTTGGCCAGCACCGGTGAGACCGCGGACCCTTGGGGGGTGCCTTGGTCACGCTGCAGCAGGGACCCGTCGGGCTGTTGCAGCGGTGCTACCAGCCACCGCTTGACATACAGCAGCACCCACGGGGCGTCGGTGTGTGCCTGAACAGCCTTGACGAGCAGATCATGCCGGACGGAATCGAAGAAGCTGGCGACATCGAGGTCGATGACCCAGTCCTTCTTCCAACACCGCTGTCGACATGTCTCTACCGCGCCAAGAGCCGACTTGCCCGGCCGGTAGCCATAGGAGTCGGGGTGGAACACCTGCTCCACCTGCGGCTCCAGATGCATGGCGACCACCGTCTGGGCGACACGGTCAGCCACGGTCGGGACCCCAAGGATTCTGGTGCCACCGCCATGCTGCTTCGGTATCGCCACCGCCTTGACCGGGGGTGGGAAGTAGCTCCCCGACGACATCCGATTCCAGATCTTGTACAGGTTGCCCTGCAGATCGGCCTCGAACGCCTCGATGGTCTGCCCATCGACACCCGGCCCGCCGCCGTTCTCCTTGACCCTCTTGAACGCCTTCCACACGTCCCACTTCGAGATCACAAACGGCTTGTCCTGCGACTTCAGCTTGCTCATCGCGACTCCTCCCAGACAGTTGCCTGGTTGATCCGACGAACCAACCACGAACGACCTGGCCCCTTGGCTCCACCCCCATTACAGGAGCTTCACAGCTACTACGAGCCAGTCCGCCGGCGCGCCCGGCATCGGTACTCAGTCCCCAGCGGTGGCAACCGCCAGGAAGGCTCCCTCTCGCCACCCGCAGGTGGCCGTGACCAGACGCGCCTTCTCACGTTCCGCGCGAACGCCGCAGATCAGGCTCGCGTCGCCTCCATGCCGGACACCATCTGGCCAGTCGGTGGGCACCTGCCAGACTCATCCCGGGATTCCTTCGACACCCCGGTTTCGATGTCAACTTTGCGGTTTCGACACTTCAGCAGCGATTCGCTTGCGCTCGCCTTCCTGATCCCTACCTGACGCCTCTCGGACGCCTTTTCCCTCTCGCTCACCACGACAGTCTTCAGCTAACGCAGCAGAGGGCGGTTTGATGCCTCCCCCCACAGGGCGGCACCAGAGGGCCAAATCCTCCATCATTCGCGCAGCACTGCTTCAAGCAGCTCTACCTACATCAAGCTCCTTTCTGCATTCGTGACACACCGAAGGACCGC
>PWTE01000244.1 GCA_003563915.1 Nitriliruptoraceae bacterium | reverse complement strand
CGACGGCGGTGCGGGAGGTGCTGGCGGGGCGGCGGCACCCAATACTGGTTCCGGCGGCGGCGGGGCCGGCGGACCGGGCAGCGGCGGCGATCAGCCTGGCGGCGCCGGAGGATCCGGGGTGATCGTCTTGCGTTACCCACTTCAAGCGGGAGCGCCGCAGCCCCTGCCAGGCTTCGTGCCAACGACGTGCAGCGCCTCACCGATGCGGGTGGACGCCGCGGGGAGCACCTTCACGCAAGTCCCTGAGGGCTGCACGCGGATGACGGTCGAGGTGTGGGGCGCCGGCGGCGGTGGGAACCGCGCTGGCGGTGGCGGCGGCGGGTACGCGATCACTGGTTCGTTCCCGGTGTTCCCGGGCCAACGGGTCGACTTGGCGGTCGGCGCCGGAGGAAGCGGCGACGGCGGATCATCGTTCGTCACCTACGCAGGGTTCACCGTGGCCCAGGCAACCGGAGGTCTGCGCGCCACCGGAGTTTCGTCGCCCGGTCTGGGCGGAGCCCGGACTGTCGGTGATGCGGGCTTCTCCGGGGGGAGGGGCGCCGCAGCCGACGGTAACCGCGGAGGTGGAGGTGGTGGGTCGGCGTTCACCGACCGGGACGGGGGGCATGCCGCCGGCAGAAATGGTGGCAACGGGCTCGGTAACGGGGGCAACGGTGGAGGACCAGGTAGCTGGAATGGCGTAGGTGGCTCTTCCCCCGGTGGTGGTGGCGGCGGTGCAGGCCAGAACGCGTCTGATGGAGTTGGCGCGAATGGTCGGGTGCAGATCGCATGGTCGTGACCAGGCAGCATCGCTCTGAATCGGGCTTCAGCCTGGTGGAGTTGCTCGTGGCGATGTTCGTCCTCGGGATCGTGCTCACCGGGCTGACCTCCGCAGCCATGAGCATCTACCGGGCGTCGAACCAGGTCGACCTCGCCACCCGCAACCAGAACGAGGCCCGCACCGCCATCACCGTGCTGTCCCGCGATGTGCGGGCGGCGGCGCCCGTGCGACCCAACGCAGCCTTCCGGATCGCACGGCCCAACGAGGCCGTGTTCACCGCACTGCTCGACGACGCTCCCCGCCAGCAGTTGGTGCGCATCTTCGTCGACGAGCAGAATCGACTCGTGGAGGACACCACCCCGCCCGACGAGGGTCTCACCCCCGAAGGCAACCTGAACTGGAATGTCGATGGCAACTCCAGGGTCAGGTTCATCGCTACCTTCGTGTCCAACGATGACACGCAACCGATGTTCCGATACCTCGACGCCGACGGCGACGAGTTCGAGATGTCGACCACCGCTTGTGATGCTCCTGGGGGTACGACGGTCGCTCCGCCGTGCCTCACGCCGGAGCAGCGCAACAGCATTGCCATCGTCGAGTTGAGCCTCAGTATCAGTTCGGACCCCGGTGATCGTGTGCGGCAGTTCACCGTGCAGCAGGGTGTCCGCCTGCCCAACACCTGAGGAGCCGATCATGAGCAAGCGTGCCGCGACATCGCCGGGTTCTCGAGGGATGCACAGCGAAGCCGGGATCGCGTTGGTGAGCGTGATCGGTCTGACCGCCGTGCTCACCCTGGTGGCGGTGGTCAGCATCAGCTTCACCCTCAGCGCCCAGCGGTTCTCGCGCAACCACCAGGACTGGAACGCCGCGCTCGGTGCCGCCGAAGCGGGCATCGACGACTTCCTCGCACGGCTGAACCGCGACCGTCAGTACTTCGAGCGCTACGAGAGCGATCTGGATGGAGATGGCCGGAATCTCAACCCGGCGATCGACCGTTGGGCCGAACTGCCCGGAACCAGCGCCTGGTACCACTACCGCGTGGACGACTCCGAGGTCCTGCAAGCCGGAACGGTCACCCTCACCTCCACCGGACGAGTAGGCGACGAGACGCGCAGCATCCAGGTCCGGATCCGGCCGGAGAGTTTCTTCGACTTCATCTACCTGACGGACTTCGAGGTCGTGGATCCAGACATCAGCGGGCGCAGCGGTTGTGAGAACTACTTCGGTAGTCGTCCGACCGAGTGCAACGAGATCCGGTTCGCGTCCGCCGACGTTCTCGACGGTGCCGTGCACTCCAATGACGCCATCCAAATCGAGGGAACCCCTCAGTTCCTGGATGTGGTCACGACCAGCTACAACCCACCTTCGGGCGGTTACGTCAACTTCCGCGACCGGTTCGCGGATCCCTTCTTCTTCCGAGCAGGTGATCCTGCCCACGACGTGTTCAAGAACTTCCCTCCGACCAACGACCAGGTCCTCGTCGATGCCGCGAACCATGGATGCGTCTACTACGGACCGACCTACATCCACCTCGACGGCGAGACCATGACCGTGCGCAGTCCGTTGACCGATATCCAGCGACCGGCGGACGCTCCGCCCACAACGGTGGAGTGCGGCAACGTGGGGAGTGCTCTCGGTGGTTTCGTGGAAAACCTCGAGATTCCGCCCGTAATATACGTCGAGAACGCGACTGCCTGCGCGCCATTCTCGAACGCGAACGATGATCATCCACTCGGTGTGGATCGTCAGGAGGAGTCGAACACGAGCCTGCGCTACAACTGTAGGTTCGGCGACGCTTTCGTCTGGGGGGAACTCGACACCCAACTGACGATTGCGGCCCGCAACAACGTCAGCATCATCTGGGACCTGATCTACCAGGACGGAGAGTGGCAGGACGGAACCAACATCCTGGGGCTGGTGGCAGACAACTTCGTGCAAGTTCGGATGCCGCGCACCGACGACAACACCGGCGACCGTGGCGTTGCACGCAGACCGCCGTTCCCCACGACCCAGCCGACGGGGACCAACACCGACGACCTCTGGAGGGATCCGACGATCCATGCCGCCATCTTGTCCGTGGAGCGGTCCTTCCGCGTTCAGAACCACAACGCGATCTCTCCGCTGGGTACGTTGAGTGTGTACGGGTCGATCTCGCAGAAGTTCCGCGGACCCGTCGGGACAGGCAGCGCTGAAAGCATGACGACCGGCTTCGCGAAGGACTACCGCTACGACCAGCGACTGAGGGGTGTCTCCCCACCCTTCTTCCTCGACCCCGTGCGATCGCGCTACGTCGTGCGCTCCTGGGCAGAGGTACGCGATGCGGTCGGTCACCCCGACGGTTTGCCCGTCTTTCCCAACCCGGAACCCTGACAGATGGGTCTGTCCTCGCAGCGCCCTGCGTGGTTGACGATCCCGCAGAACCCGGATGCGGTCGAGCAACTCAAGATCACGACGCTCCCCCAGATCCGAGTTGCGGCGGCTTGCTGCGGGCGGCAGGGTCTGGTTCGCGCACCAGGCCGGGGTGCGCTCCGAGGGCCCGGGGGAATCGGGAGCGCCACGACGCCGGTCACGGGCTTCATCAAGGACTACCCCTACGACCAGCGGCTGCGCTTCATCTCGCCGCCCTTCTTCATCGACCCGGTCGAGGGGCGGTACGTCGTTCGGGGGTGGGCGGAGGTCCGCGACACGGTCGGTCACCCCGATGGGCTGCCGGACTTCCCGGATGGCTGATCGGGTGGCAACCATCGGGCCATGACTCAACTCGCCATCCCTGCTTGCCGATACTCCTCAGAGAAGGCAGACAACGGCATCTCCAGGAGGGTGCGGCCCACCCACAATTGCGTGTCCGGAGCTTCCATGAGGCGAATACCGTGGCGTTCCCGGCCGCTTCGCGGCGAGTCGGGTCTGACCCTCATCGAGATGCTCGTCTCGTTGAGCATCCTCGCCGTGGTGTTCAGCGGGTTCGCCGCCGTGCTCGTCGGCGGGATCCGTGGGGTGGTCGTCACCGAGCACGAGACCCGGGCGACCGCGATCGCCACCGAGGCGGTCGAGCAACTGCAGGCCTCAGACTGGGACTCCGCCGCACTGTACGAGGACGAAGTCGCTGTCGCCGACTCTCGATGGTCGCAGCGGCTCGACGAGGAGCATGACGGCCTCGAGGTGGTGGAGCTGCCCGGCCCACCCGCCGACTCGGCCGACCGCGTCGCTCAGGTGCCCGCTCCCAGCAGCCTCGTCATCGACCCGGGCAACATCGCCTTCACCGTCGACCGCTACGTGTTCTGGGTCGACCGTGATGGCGACGGTGATGCCGAGACCAAGCGTTTCGTCGTGCACGTGTCCTGGGAGTCGCGCGGACGACCTCGCGAAGTCTCCCTGGCTTCGGAGCGCATCCCCACCGTCACCGAGTCTCCCGCGACCGCGACCGGTGCGCGGGTACTGCAGCTGTGGGTCAGCTCCGATCCGGCCTCGCTCGACGATGTCACGGGCGTCAACGAGCAGGACCTCTCCTTCGTGGTGCGCCTGAACCGTAACGTGACTGCTGGCGAACTCGCCTACTACGCGTTCGAGGACGGCGACTGGGTGCTGCGCGAGCAGGCCATGGATGGCGTTCTGCGCCAGGACGAGGGTCCGCCGGGCTACACCCGGTGGACCACCACCGTCGACGCGGGCAGCGAGGTGTTCGCCAACGGCACGACCACGGCACGCTTCACGGCGCTGGACGAAGCACTGAACGTGGTCCAGGCGTTTGTGACCATCACCTACCGCAGTGGCCCGGTTCCCGACGACGGCGAGCCCGACCCCGGGGTTCCGCCGCAGCCGCCGAGCACGGTGGGATCGGGCACTACTTCCCCGCTCCCGGCATTGGACGATCCTTCGGAGGAGGACGGCGAGGACGACGGGGAGGGAGCCAACGGCGACGGCGGCAACGGCGAGTCCTACAACGGTGTGGCGGCCAACGTCAGGATCTTGAACGTGGCGGACACGGGCAGCATCTGCGTCAACTCCGGCGGCCACTACCGGGGTGATCTGGTCCTGACCATCCGTGTCGAGGGGCTCACCGAAGTCGACGGGAGCGTCATGCTCGACTACGACCGGATCACCAACTGGGGGCAGAGGCAGACCGGGACCGTGACGGATCCGGCGT
>PWTE01000040.1 GCA_003563915.1 Nitriliruptoraceae bacterium | reverse complement strand
GTACAGTTCGCCTGAGAGCCGTACCGACCCGCGGGTGGTTTGGCGCACGTTGAGGTACCGGTCGCACTCGGCACGTTGGGCGGCACGGCAGGCAGCCTCCGGGTCGATCTCACCGAGCCGTCGGCGGGCGAGGCGCCCGAGCGCGACC
This sequence comes from Nitriliruptoraceae bacterium, assembly GCA_003563915.1. Taxonomy (GTDB): domain Bacteria; phylum Actinomycetota; class Nitriliruptoria; order Nitriliruptorales; family Nitriliruptoraceae; genus CSSed11-175R1. The sequence goes on along the minus strand of PWTE01000040.1, from coordinate 4,757 downwards.
GGGTCGAGACGTTCGGCGGCTGCGAGCAGTTCGGCGATCAGCTGCTCACGCTGGTCGTCTCCGACAAGTTTCGCGGCAGTTTCGGTGATGACACGGGCATGATCGACACGGATGCGGCCTGCACGCAACGCCCGGGTGACCTCATCTGCGCTGTCCTCGAGCTCACGGGCGCTGCGTTCGGCCCGTTTGGCCTCGCCGGCACCGAGCCGGCAGCGGTTGCGCATCGCCTCACGCAGGTCACGCTCGTCGCGCTGCTGGTCGCGGCCACCGTCTTCGTCGGACGGGTCGTTGCCGCCCGCAGCCTGACTGCCGGCCTCCCCGGTGCGGCGCAGGCGGGCACGGCGACGCTGCTCGGTGACTACCGTCAGCAGCAACGCTTCGAGTCGGTCCTTAGCTGCAGAGGCGAACACCATCAGATCGCCAAGAGCACCAACAGGTAGCTGATCAAGGTCGAGGCCGAACGCCGCGTCGATCGCGGCGTCGAGTTCGCTCGCGCAGGCATCCAGACGCCCAACCGGGTCAGCGTGGGAGCCGTTGGTGTCGCCGCAACGGTCGTGGTGCACATCGGGATCGCTGGAGGCGTCGTAGCCGGCCGTCGCCTCCCGGGCGAGTACCGCACCCCACTGCCGGCCTCTGGTGGGGGCCGTGCTGCGCTGTTGCCGGGTCTGCACGGGTGCCGCCTCCATCAGTATCGAACGCATGTTCTATATTACTACGGGTGTGGCAGCGATGCAAGACCCGGACACGGCAGGGACCACCACACTGTGGACATCGTGCGGCCGAACACCGCGACCAACCCCACGCGGGGACACACGACACTCGAGCGCAACATGCACTCCCCGACCAACGCCAAAGACCGTGCCCGGCCCCTAGAAGCAGAACCACCGGCAGGCACACCCCCGGTGCCGCCCGACCCCAGGGCGGAGCAGGCTCCAAACGGTGCGACCTGTTCAACCTCGACCGCCACGCACCCCGCCGATGACCGGACGTGGGTCATGCACCCCGTCCTCGCAAGAACCACCCCTGAACTCGAACGATGCCAGCCACGCAACGGCTAGCCCGGAAACTCGGGCGAGCACCCGCCTGCGGCGCGCAGCGTTCTGCATGCTCATGCAGACGCGCCAGACCGGATCCGAGCCAACGTGTCGATCGCCTCTCCAGCGCACCGGTCGAGTGCCCAGCGCCAGTCACGGATTGGCATGAAGCCCAGCGCGCCCAAGACCCGAGGCCGACCCTGCCGTTGGCGGCGTGCCGGTGGTCTGGGCACGTGCCTGTGGTGCGTGTGGGCGGCGCTGTCGATGGCGGTGGCGGTCACGTGACGTCGAGGTCGCGGCGGCGGAAGGTGAGCAGCCCGAACAGCACCCCGGCCGTGGCGATCGCGGACAGTGTCAGCAGCGGAGCCGCGCGGACCGCGTCGAGCGGGACCGCTGACGGGTGCGCGAAGGGGGAGAGTTCGAGGATGCGTTCGGGAAGGTCGAGCAGTGGACCGAAGGTGCCGGCGATCATGCCGAACGCGACGAGCCCCCAGGTGGCCGGCACGGCCCGGGGGAGCACACCGAACAGCAGGGCCGCGACGCCGAGCACGACCCAAACAGCTGGGACCTGGTTGAGATGGGCGAGCAGCATGTCGGCGAGGCGGGAGGCGTCGCCGGTGACGATCGCGGCGCCGAGTCCGGTGGCCAGACCTGCGACGGCGAGCAGCACGACGATCGCCATGGCCGTCACGGCGAGGTTGGCGCCGAGCCAGACGGTGCGGCTGACGGGGGTGGCCAGCACCGGCTCGGCACGCCCGCTGGTCTCCTCGGTACGCAGGCTCTGCATCGCGGTCACCGTGTAGGCCCCGGCGAGGAACGCCATGAACACCGCCATGTAGGCGAGGTAGCCAGCGACGAGGTCGTCGGCGCCGCCGAACAGTTCGACGAACACGTCCGGTAGGTCGTCGAAGGCGGTGGTCAACGCGTCGGTGTAGGCGCCGTACGCCAGTCCTGACACCACGAGGGCGACGCCCCATCCGACGATGTTGCCCCGCTGCAGGCGCGCTGCCAGGCCGACCGGGGTGCCCAGCCAGGGTGTCGCTTCGCGGGCGCCAGGGCGGGTCTGGATGAAGCTGGCGCCGAGATCACGACGGCCGGCGAGGGCGAACCCGACCGCGGTGGCGGCGACCGCGAAGCCGAGGGACAGTGCCAGCGGCCACCAGCGGTCGAGCACGAACGGGGCCGTCTGCTGCGCCCACGCGAGCGGCGAGAACCACGACAGGGCGGTGCCGCCTTCGGCGGCCATGTCACCACCGGCTCGGACGAGGAACGCAGCCCCGAGCACCGCGCCGGCCATCCCGGCTGCACCGCGGGAGTACTGGCTGAGTTGGACGGTGATGGCCGTGACCCCGGCGAACGCCAGCCCGGTCGCGGCGAGCCCGGCGGCGAAGATCAGCGACCCGGTCGTTGCGAACCCGGCCACACCCACCATGAGGACGGTCACGACCGCTGCCGCCACCAAGTTGGTGAAGACCGCCACCACCATCGTGGCGGTCAGCTGTGTGGCACGTCCGACGACGTTGGCGCGGATCAGCTCGGCCCGACCGGTCTGCTCCTCGAGTCGGGTGTGGCGCACGACCAGCAGGATGCTCATAAGCGCGGCGATGAGTGCGAAGTACAGCCCGTAGCCGTTGGCGACGAACCGTTCGAACGAGGGATCGTCGAACCCGTAGCCCGGCCCGATCAGCAGCCGCCCGACCGGATCGGCGAATAGCTGGGTGGCACTGCGCAGCTCCGCTTCGGTCTCGGCCACGTTGGGCAGCGCTGCCGAGAGGTAGATGACGAACAGCCCGAGCCCACCAGTCCAGGCGGGCAGCTTGATCCGGTCGCGTCGCAACAGGAACTGCACCAGAGGACCGACCCCGACCAGCATCGTCCCACGGCCGGCACGGCTACGCACGCCTCGGTCGACGGTCCCCGCGCTCATCGTGGGTTCCCGCCGGGGTGGTCGGTGCGAGTCGCAATCTCGTCGCCGTAGTGGCGCATCAGCAGCTGCTCGAGGGTCGGGGGATGCGCCACCAGCGAACGGACCCCCAGCGGTGCGAGCGCACGGACCGTGTCCTCGACGCGGTCCCCATCCACCTCGAAGCGGACCTGCCCGTCGAGGCGTTTGAGACCGTGGACGCCAGGGGCGCTGGCGAGATCGTCCGCGGGTTGTGCGGTCTGAACGGTGATGGTGATCCGGTGCAGGTGACGCAGCTCCGCAAGCGATCCGGTCTCGACGATGCGGCCCTGCCGGATAATCGAGATCCGATCAGCGAGCACCTCGACCTGAGCAAGGATGTGGCTTGACAGCAGCACCGTGCGTCCGGCCGTCTTCGCCTCTCGGATGCAGTCCTGGAACACCGCCTCCATCAGCGGATCCAGTCCGGCGGTCGGTTCATCGAGCAGCAGCAGCTCGACGTCGGACGCCAGCGCCGAGATCAGGGCGACCTTCTGGCGGTTGCCCTTGGAGTAGGCCCGGCCCTTCTTGGTCGGATCGAGATCGAACCGTTCGCACAACTCGTCCCGTCGGGCACGGTCGAACCTGCCACGCAACCGCGCGAACAGATCGATCGCCTGACCGCCGGTCAGGTTCGGCCACAACTCGACATCGCCGGGCACGTACGCAAGCCGACGGTGCAGCTCGACCGCCTCAGCCCACGGATCCTGGCCGAACACCGTCACCTGGCCCGCGTCTGCCCGCAACAGCCCCAACAGGACCCGGATCGCCGTCGACTTTCCCGCCCCGTTCGGGCCGAGGAAACCGTGTACCTCCCCCTGCACCACCGACAGGTCCAGCCCATTGAGCGCCCGCGTTGCCCCGAAGAGCTTGACCAGCCCGGCCGCCGCGATGACCTCACCCATCTGCCGCCTCCTCGCAGAACCCGGACCCACCAACGCTGCCTGGCGCGTCCGCGGCCCAACGGACAAGTGCTTGCCTACCGGCAAGTAAGCAAGTAGCTTGCCGACTGTCAAGGGTCTCGCGGCCCGTCTCGTGCGCCGCTGGCCACGGCAGCATCGACGGTGTAACGGGACGTCGAGGAGACGCCGGATGAGCGCAGGCCGCCGCGACGGGCGCACCACCGACATGCGGGCACGCATCCTGTCGACCGCGACCGAACTGTTCGCCAGCCGGGGGTTCTCGGCGACCAGCCTGCAGGACCTCGCCGACCGACTCGAGGTCACCAAGGCTGCGCTGTACTACCACTTCCGCCGTAAGAGCGACCTCATCGCGCAGGTGCTCGCGCCGATGGTCGACGACATCGACGCCTGGTTCGCCAAGGTCGAGGTCGAGCATCCCAGCCCGCGCGAGGCGCTCGAGTCCTACTTCGACGTCGTGCACCGCCACAGCGGCCTGCTGGCAGCGATCAGCCGAGATCCGAGCGCGCTCGAAGCCGGCGACACGATCGCGCACGTCGCGCGGTGGGGCGAACGGGTCCAGACCGTGTTCGCCGGCCCCGACGCCTCGTTCGAACAGCGTGTGCGAACCGCCCTCGCGATCATCGGGCTCGCCCGTACCGCCAGCCTGTTCCCCGACGCGCCAGTCAACGAACTACGCACCATCGCGGTCGACGCCGCCCTGGGGGCATTGCAACCAGACGACCCCGGTGGCGCCTGACCGCATCGGGCGGGGTGCGCACCAATGACGATCGACGAGCCGGACAGACGTGCAAGGATCACGATGGCGAGGACGGCCGGGCCTCGGCGGCCAGCCAGAACCAGGAGAAGCTGGACGTGGAT